>JBPBQT010000170.1:0-4201 GCA_050955065.1 Janthinobacterium lividum
GTCGGCGAGTTGATGGCGGACGTGCTCGACCAGCCGCGCGACGAGGCGAACCTGGCACGCGTGCGGGAGTCGGTCGGCGAACTGACGAAGCGCTTTCCCGTCTACGGCTGAGGCGCGCGATGCGCTGCCCGTTTTGCCGGCATGAGGACACCCAGGTGGTGGACTCGCGCGTGTCGGAGGATGGCGCGGCGATTCGCCGTCGTCGGCGTTGTCCCGCCTGCGACAAACGCTTCACGACCTACGAGCGCTCCGAGCTGGCGCTGCCCACGCTCGTCAAGCGCGACGGCAGCCGGGTCGAGTTCGACCGGCGCAAGATCGCCGCGAGCATGCAGCTCGCGCTGCGCAAGCGTCCGGTCAGCGCCGATGCGCTGGCCGATGCGATCGCCCGGATCGAATTCCAGTTGCTGGCCACCGGCGAGCGCGAGGTCAAGAGCGATGCGGTGGGCGAACTCGTGATGCACGCGCTCGGGCGTCTGGACAAGGTGGCCTACGTGCGCTTCGCGTCGGTCTACCGGCAATTCGAGGACGTGTCCGATTTTCAGGACGTCATCGAGGAATTCAATCGTGCCAGTACGCCGGTGCCGGACCCGCGCGACTGAGCGTGGGCGCGGCGCCGCCTCCATCCAACCCTCTCCACGCCATCCCGTGAACGACCGCGCCTGACCAGGCGGCCGACTCGCCGTGCCCCGGACGCGCCGCTACCCTGGCGAGTATCGTCCTGGTACCGGTGTTTCCCATGTTCACTGATCCCGTTCCGTCATCCCCGATCGGCATTGCCCGGTCCTGCTCCGGCCGGCGTGCGGATCGACCCGCGCTTTCGCCGCGACGGGGCGCACGATCCGCGCACCGCCGCTGCCGGGCGTTCTCGCTGCTCGAATCCCTGCTGGTGCTGGCGCTCGTCTGCGGTCTCGCGACCTTCGCCTGGCCGATGCTGACCGATGCGGTGCGTCGGTTCCGTGTCGAATGGACGGCCCATGCGCTGGTCGGCGCGATCGGCTACGCGCGCGCCGAGGCGGTGCGCCGCGGCGCGTCGGTGACGCTGTGCCGCAGCGACGCGCAGGATCGCTGTTCGACCCGGCCCCTCGCATGCGACGGGCGCGTCGTGCCCGGTCATGACTGGCGCTGCGGCTGGGCGGTCGTCGCCGGGCGTCGGGCCGGACGGGCGGGCGTGAGGCACCTGCCGGTATTGCGCCGGTTTGCGGCGCCGCGGGGTGTCGCCGTGATCGGCTCGCGCCCCTCCCAGTCGTTGATTTTCCGGGCGCCGTCCGGTCTCGCCCCGGGAACGGCAAGCCGTCTCGAAGTGCTGGCGAGTTCCTCTACGGGCAGCCGGGCAGGCAGCCGTGCCCGGTCCGCGCGGCTCGATCGTTGCCTGCATGTCGGCATGAGCGGACGGGTCCGGGTGAGCGCAGGCCCGTGCGTGGACGGACGGACATGACCTGGCGACGGGCATGGCCACCGTCGGGCCGCTCTCGCGCCAGACGCATCGCATGGGGCGAAACGCTGATCGAAGTGCTGCTGGCATTGTGGCTCGTCGCTGCGCTCGCGCTGGAGCTGGTCCGCGTCGAGGTCCAGCAGGTGCGTCTGCGACAGGCGCTCGATCTGCGCCTGCGGGCGGCTGCCGTGCTCGACACCTTCGCGGAAACGCGCCATGCCGTCGGCGCGGCCCACGGCGGCGGCGGGGAGGCGTTGGCCGCGATCGACTGGGCGGCACGGGTGGCGGACGCGCTGCCCGAGGGGCGGATCGCGGCCAACGCGATCGGGGGCGGCGCGATCCGCGTCGAGGTGAACTGGCGGCATGCACGGGGTCGCGAGAGGCCGGTGCCCGTGGGTCCGATGCCCGGCGCGGGCATGACCGCGGCGTGCGTCGCCGCCGCCGGGACGTCGCGCGACTGCCTCGCCATCATCCTGGCCGACCGACCGGCAATCGACCGACCGGCAATCGACCGACCGGCGACCGACCGACCGGCGACCGACCGATCCGCCATCGACCCGCTGGCCAGGCTGCCAGGGTCCGCGGCGTTCGCGTCACCGGTGCCGCCGGCGGCCGCGTCGAAATCGTTTCTCCTGTCGCCCTCTGGCTTCCCGTTGTCGCGCGGGAAACGGCGCGTCGCCGGCCATTCGCTGCTCGAATTGCTGATCGCGGCGGTGCTTGGCGCCATGACCGTGACAGCGGCATTGTCCGTCTACCAGGTGCGGCGCGACAGCCAGGCGCGCCGCATCGACGATGCGCGGATGCGGATGGATGGCCAGGCGGCGGTCGATCTGCTGCGGGCCCATGCCCGGCTTGCCGGCTATGGCCTGTCGTTCGCGGCGGGAACGGCGCGCTCGTTGCCGGCCGTTTTGAACTGCCCGGCCGATGCATGGCGGAAGTCGTCCTGTCTGCGCGCGAACCCCGGTTCCGACGGCCTGGTGATCCACTATCGCGCCGACGCCGTGTCCGCCAGCATGGACGCAGGAATGGTGGCGCTGCTTGATTGCGGCGGCCGTCTGCTGCCGGGGCGCGGGACGGTCACGGCGGCGCGCGTCGCCGTGCTGAAAGGGCGCGACGGCGAGCCGCCGCGGTTGCACTGCCGCGGACAGGGGCAGGGCGGCAGCGATCCGTTCGTCGAAGGCGCCGAGCGGCTGCAGATCCGCTACTGGCTGGCTGGACCGCGCGGGCCGCTCGCCGCGAGTGCCGTCGGCGACTCCGGGCTGGCGATACGGGCGGTGGAGTTCTGCGTCACGGTCCGCGGTCATATGCGCCTGCCCCGGCGCGGCGCGGCGGCGCCGGGCGCCTATCGCGACTGCGAGGGCCGCTGGCAACCCGCGGCGCCGGACGGGTACGCACGCCGGACTTTCACCGTCACGGTCGCGCTGCGCAATTTTGGAGACGTCGCCGGGGAGGCCGCCGCCGGCGTGCAGGGCGTGCAGCGCGTGGCCCGCCGCGCGGCGCGTGCCGCAGGCCATGGGACGGAGCGCCGGTCGTGAGGCGGCGGCGTACGGAAGCGCACCGGTGCAGGCGGCGACAAGCGGGCGCCGCGCTGATTCTCGCGATACTGATCGCCGGTCTGCTGCTCGCGTCGAACGTGGTGTCGCTGGAAGCGTTCTTGCTGACGATGCGCGCGGAGCGACGCGGTATCGACCGGATGGTCGATTTTCATCTTGCCGACACGATGCTGACGCTGTGCGAGCGCCGCGTGGCGCGTGCATTCGAATCGGATGGGCACATGCCTATGCCTATCGCTCGGTTCCCGGCATCACCGGCCCCCGGGAACCCCCTGGCCGTGTTGCGCGGCGTGATGGCCTGGAAGGCGGAACCCGTGCGCTGGCGGGATCCCCGCGCTTTTGGCGCACCCGACGAACCACACGCATCGCGCATCGTGTTGCCCGCCGCGCTTGCTGCGCCGCGCCGGAATGGGTCGCCGGCCTGCCTGGTGGAGACCTGGGTCGACGTGCCGGAAGTCGGGCGGGTGTTGCTGCTGACCGCGCGCGTGCCCGCGGCGGAGTCCGACGCGGGGAGCGGCACCTGGCTGCAATCGGTCGTCATGCTCACGGCGTCGGGCATGCAGCGTCACTGGCGGGCGGTCGCGGAGCCCCCGGCGCCGGCCCCCCGAGCGAATTAGAGACGCGATGCGAGGAAAGGATGCGAAGAAACGACGCGATGCCGGCGGCCGCCATCCGCGGCATGACCCTGATCGAAACCACGCTGGCGCTGCTGATCGCGGCGCTGGTCGGCGCGTATGCGGTGCCTGCCTACCGCGAGTACCTGGCGCGGGGCCATCGTCAGGCGGCCGTCAATGCGCTGCACGCATGCGCGTTGCAACTCGAGGCCGGGGACGACGCCGGTGGCGCGCAGGGACGACCGGCGCATGGGGCGGGCGGCGCGCCGCAAAGCGCTCGGACATGCGCGTCGATGACGTCGGCGTACGGGGTCGACGTGCGCGGCGCGGAAAGCGGGACGGAAAGCGCCGCCAGGGGGGACGCGCCACGGGGCGTGCCGGCGTATGTGATCGAGGCGACCCCCCGGCCTCGGGGCCCACAGCATGCGGACCGATGCGGCGTGTTCACGCTGGACGCGCTGGGACGACATGGCAACCGTCGTCCGGACGCGCGCGGCGAGCGGGACTTCGAAGGGTGCTGGAGCGGGATGCGACGCTAGGCAGGCGTGAGGCGTCCACCCGGTGGACGCCGCATGCGCCTATTTGCGGTTGATCAGCAGGCC
>JBPBQT010000171.1:0-4060 GCA_050955065.1 Janthinobacterium lividum
AGTGGCACCGTTGCGCGCACGACGAAATGTCCGCCGCGTCGCGCGATCCGCGACGCGGCCGTGCGGTCGGCCAATAAAAAAAGGGCAGCCGTGGCTGCCCTCGTACGTGTCGCATATCTGACGTCGATGCCGGATACCGGCACGCGACCTCAGACGCGAGACGTTTCCCTCATGCGCGCGTGGCGTGCAATCAGGCCTGTGCGTCCGCTTCCGGCGCGGCGCTGTCTTTCGCGACGGCCTTGCCCGTGGCGCGGCTGCCGAACTTCTGGCGGAAACGCTCGACGCGGCCGCCGGTGTCCATGATCTTCTGGGTACCGGTGTAGAACGGATGCGATTCCGACGACACTTCGATCTTCGCCAGCGGATATTCCTTGCCGTCTTCCATCGTGATCTTGTCACGGGTCTGGATCGTCGAGCGCGTGATGAACTTGAAGTCCGAGGACAGGTCCTGGAACACCACGTCGCGGTAGTTCGGGTGCGTATTGGCTTTCATGTCAACTTCCTGGGTCGGGCGGTAGCCAGCTCGCCGGCGCATGCCGCAAGCCACTTGCCTTCGGTGAAAAAAACGAAAAATGAGCGGCCTATTTCCATGGCGACGCGCAACGACGCGTGACGACGGCGAGACCCGCTCCGGGCGAAACCGCCGATTATGCCAGAAATAGCGCCGTTCCGGCATTTCCGCGTTCCGGGCCGATCGGCCGCACGCCAGCGACGCGTTGCCGGCGTGCCGACGGCAGGGAAGGAATCAACGGCGCATCATGTCGAAGAACTCGGAGTTGTTCTTCGTTTCCTTGACCTTGCCCAGCAGCATTTCCATCGCGACGATGTCGTCCATCTCGGAAATGACCTTGCGCAGCGGCCACAGTTTCTTGTGCAGGACTTCCGGGTCGATCAACAGGTCTTCACGGCGCGTGCCGGACTTGTTCAGGTTGATCGCCGGGTAGATGCGCTTCTCGGCCAGACGGCGCTCGAGGTGCACTTCCATGTTGCCGGTACCCTTGAATTCCTCGTAGATCACGTCGTCCATCCGGCTGCCGGTCTCGATCAGCGCCGTGCCGATGATCGTCAGCGAACCGCCTTCCTCGATATTGCGCGCCGCGCCGAAGAACCGCTTCGGGCGTTGCAGGGCGTTCGCGTCGACACCGCCCGTGAGCACCTTGCCCGACGCCGGCACGACCGTGTTGTACGCGCGCGCCAGACGGGTGATCGAGTCGAGCAGGATCACGACGTCGAGCTTCATCTCGACCAGGCGCTTGGCCTTCTCGATCACCATCTCGGCGACCTGCACGTGACGCGATGCCGGCTCGTCGAAGGTCGAGGCGATCACTTCGCCCTTGACCGAGCGCTGCATTTCGGTCACTTCCTCCGGGCGCTCGTCGATCAGCAGCACGAACAGCTGCACTTCCGGGTGGTTCGTCGCGATCGCGTGCGCGATGTGCTGCAGCATGACGGTCTTGCCCGACTTCGGCGAGGCGACCAGCAGGCCGCGCTGGCCGCGGCCGATCGGCGCGATCATGTCGATGACGCGGCAGGTCGTGTTCTCGGTGCGGCTGGACAGCGCGCCGCGCGACTTGTCGTCGGTCGTCTCGCATTCGAGCTTCAGCGGCCGGTTCGGGTGCAGCGGCGTGAGGTTCTCGAACATGATCTTATGCTTCGAGGCCTCCGGCGGCATCATGTTGACCTTGTCCACCTTGACCAGCGCGAAATAGCGCTCGCCGTCCTTCGGCACGCGGACCTCGCCCTCGATCGTGTCGCCGGTATGCAGGTTGAAGCGACGGATCTGCGACGGACTGATATAGATGTCGTCGGTGCTGGCGAGATACGACGTTTCCGGCGAGCGCAGGAAGCCGAAGCCGTCGGGCAGCACTTCGAGCGTGCCGTCGCCGTAGATCGTCTCCCCGGTCTTCGCCTTCTTCTTCAGAATCGCGAACATCAATTCCTGCTTGCGCAGGCGATTCGCGTTTTCGATCTCGAGACCATTGGCCATCTCGATCAGTTCAGAGACGTGCTGTGATTTTAGCTCGGATAAATGCATACAGATTGACCGCCAGGGAGGGGATACGACGAATTGAGGAAGAAGTGAGCGAGCGCTCGGGGACGTAGAGACGTTGGAGTTGTAATTCTATCATGCCGCCAGAGTCGCTCTGGACGCGGGCCGGCCAGAGGCCGACATCTGTCCACGTATTGTAACAGACGTCGGCTCTCGCACAACAGGTTTACAGCGGACGGCGGCGAAAAATCCGCCCCGCAGACTTACAGGTGGCTGTCGAGGAACGCGGTCAGCTGCGATTTCGACAATGCGCCGACCTTCTGCGCGGCCACGGCGCCGTTCTTGAACAGGATCAGCGTCGGGATGCCGCGCACGCCGAACTTGGCCGGCGTCGACGGGTTTTCGTCGACATTGAGCTTGGCGATTTGCAGACGGTCGCCGTAATCCTTCGCGACTTCGTCGAGGATCGGGGCAATCATCTTGCAGGGACCACACCATTCGGCCCAGAAATCCAGCAGAACCGGCTTTTCGGCCTTGACGACGTCGATGTCGAACGAAGCGTCGTTGATGTGTTTGATGTTTTCGCTCATGGATGAAATAACCTTGTTGCGTCCGGTTACGCGACTAGATCGGCGCGCGTCGATGGACTAGTTTGTCAAGATACACCAAAACGGGGAAAGTTTCCGGCGACCTCCGCATCCAGGCCAACCGTTTCATGTCGTGTGCGGCATCGCGGACGTGCGGCACCGCCTATATATAGGCGCGTTTGCCGGAATGCAAAGGCGGCGGCAATGTGCCGTTTCATGGGGACGGGTTTGCGGCCGGCACGCCGCGCGTCGCGGCGTCACGCCCGGCCGGACTTCCCAATTCCATCGGGGTCCGCTATACTCGCGTGTTCCCCTTGCCACACCGGCGTCCTAGACGGGCGGGTGGCTATAACCCGAAAGGAGCGCGTATGTCGCGTCACTACGAAGTCATCTTCATCGTACATCCCGATCAGAGCGAGCAGGTTCCCGCGATGATCGAGCGGTACAAGTCCACGATCACCGCCCAGGGCGGCTCGATCCATCGTGTCGAGGACTGGGGCCGTCGTCAACTGGCCTATCAGATCGAAAAGCTGGTCAAGGCGCACTATGTCTGCCTGAATGTCGAGTGCGGCCAGGAAACGCTGGAAGAGCTCGAGCATGCATTCAAGTTCAACGATGCCGTGCTGCGTCACCTGATCGTCAAGCAGAAGAAGGCGGAAACCGCTCCTTCGCCGATGATGAAGGAAGTGCAGCGCGAAGAAGCCAGGAAGTCGGCATCGGCGCGTCCGACCGAGTCCGCCAGCGCACCGGCGGCTGCCTGAATTGACCGGGTGTTTGTCTGAACGCGGCTTCGCGCGGCCTGCGGGATTCGCGCGATGAACCGTCTGGAACTGGATGCCGCCGTGGTGGAGCGCGAGATCCTGCGCTACACCCCGGCGGGGATCCCGATGTTGGGGATGCTGTTGCAGCATGCGTCGAGCGTGACCGAAGCCGGTCTGGCGCGGCAGGTCGAAATGACCCTGCCCGCGCTGGCGGCGGGAACGCTCACCGGCGCGCTGCAGCGCCTCGAACTCGGGAAGACGGTCCGGTTCGGCGGTTTTCTGGCCCTGCGGCGTCAAAACGCCCGGACACTGGTTTTCCACATCACTGAATTGCACGACATAGGAAAGGACTAGATCATGGCTCGTCCCACTGGAAAGAAGTTTGAAAAGCGTCGTCAACAGCAGAACCCGCTGTTCAAACGCAAGAAGTTCTGCCGTTTCACGGCGGCTGGCGTCGATCAGATCGACTACAAGGACATCGACACGCTGAAGGATTTCATCGGCGAGAACGGCAAGATCACGCCGGCCCGTCTGACGGGTACGAAGTCGCGTTATCAGCGTCAGCTCGGCACGGCGATCGAACGCGCGCGTTTCCTCGCGCTGCTGCCGTACACCGATCTGCACAAGGGCTAAGCGCCCGGCGCCACAGGAGAAAAAGAAATGGAAGTCATTTTGTTGGAAAAGACCGCGAACCTCGGCAACCTGGGCGACATCGTCCGTGT
>JBPBQT010000172.1:0-3955 GCA_050955065.1 Janthinobacterium lividum
AGGAAGCAACGGGCAAGGCGATAAAGGAAGGAGGTAGGCGCTAGGGCTTTGTGTTGATTGGGCTAAACCAGCGGATTATAGCTCAAATCCCGCAAGGATGACAGCCACAGACGGTCCTGCGGCGTAATGCAGCACCCTGGCGACACCATTGCGGCAGCGTCGAAATACCTTGCCGGTGCAATATCGGCGACGCAGCCGGGAGGCGGATGCAGCCCGCCGGATGACGTCCGGCGGGCATGCGGACAGCGAATATGCGAGCGGTGAGCGTACGGGCGGAAATGTCTGCGGGATCAACGCGACGCCGTGATCTTGCGACCGCGCTTGTCCGTCGCCTCGGCTTTCGTGGCGGCGCCGCGTGTCGTCGGCGTGGCTTTGGCAACCGGCTCGGTCCGCCTGGTGCCGGTGGCGGCGGCTTTTGCGACCGGCTTCGGCGGGACGTCGGCGCGACGTGACGTCGACGCCTTCGCGGGCTCGGCGCGGGTCGGGCTCACCGCCGTGCGGGAGGATGTCTCGCGGGCTGCCGCCGCGCGGGACGTCGCCGCGCGGGACGTCGCCGCCCGGGACGGGAATCGCTTCGCTCCCGTCGTACGGCGCTCATTTGCCGGCGCGGCCACGGCCGGCGCCGGGGGCACCGGCGCCTGCACCGGTGCTGTCGGCGCCTCGATGCGCGCCGACGCGCGCATGATGCCGCGCTTCGGGCCATCGTCGCCGACCGGCACGGTGTCCAGCGGCATCACCCGGGGCAGATCGTCGCGGTCCGCGCGCACATACATCACCAGTCGCGTGCCGGCCCGGAACGAACTGGCGCGCGTGCGGTTCCAGTTGTGCAACTGTGCGGTCGATACGCCGTAACGCGACGCCACCGACGACGCCGACTCCCGTGCGCTCAGGCGTACCGTCAGGCGGCGCATGTCGGGCCGGTCCGGCTCCACCGACATCACCGCGCTTTCCGCGATGTCCGCGCTGATGTCGCCATCACCGTCGCCATCCGCCTTCGGCACCAGCACCGTCGAGCCCGGCTTCAGGCGCATGCCGGCGGGGATCTTGTTGACCGAGATCAGCGTCTGCGCGTCGATGCCGATCTTGTCGGCGAGATCGCTCGGACGTTCGCGCTGGCTGACCCGGTAGGTCGTCCAGCTCGACAGCGGCAGGCTGTAGGTCTTCAGATTGTGGTCGAACGTCTCGGCGCTGTCGAACGGCAGCAGGATCTGCGGCTGCGTCGAGCCCAGGATCACCGGCTTCGTGAACGAGGGGTTGAGCGCCTTGAAGTCGTCGAGCGGCAGATCGGCGAGCTTCGCGGCCACCTTGACATCGATGTCGCGCGCGGTGGTGACGGTCACGAAATACGGATGATTCGGAATCGACGGCAGCGTCAGCCCGTATTGCGCCGGATTCTCCACCAGGTTCTTGACGGCCTGCAGCTTCGGCACGTAGTTGCGCGTCTCCGCCGGCATGCGCAGGCTTTGATAATCGGTCGGCAGGCCCTGCGCGGCGTTGCGCGAAATCGCGCGCTGCACATTGCCCTCCCCCCAGTTGTACGCGGCCAGCGCCAGATACCAGTCGCCGAACATGTCGTGCAGGCGCGAGAGGTAGTCGAGCGCCGCGTCGGTGGAGGCGAGCACGTCGCGCCGCTCGTCCTGGAACATGTTCTGTTTCAGGTTGTAGTCCCGACCCGTGCCGGGAATGAACTGCCACATGCCTGCCGCTTTCGCGACGGACAACGCCTGGGGATTGTAGGCGCTCTCGATGAAGGGCAGGAGCGCGAGTTCGGTCGGCATGTGGCGCTGCTCGAGCTGCTCGACGATGTGGTAGAGGTACAGCCGCGAACGGTCGGTCATCCGTTGCACGTAATCCGGGCGCGAGGAGTACCACCGGGTCTGCGCCTCCACCAGATCGCCATTCAGGTCGTCCATCTGGAAGCCCTTGCGGATCCGGCCCCAGAGATCGCCGTCGTTCGACGCGAGCGAATCGACCGAGGCGTTGTCGAGATCGATGGTCTTGCTCGGGCTCGACTTCTTCAGCGCCTGATGGATCGCCGTTTCCTTCGAGTGATCCTGGTTCGTGGCGAAGGCGTCGGTCTCCGTCAAACCCAGCTGGGCTTGATTCTCGGCAGTGCCGGCGCATGCGGTGAGGAGGAGCGCCAGCAGCGCGGTGAAAATCAATCGCATAGGAAAGCGTCTCGTGATCCGGGGCAGATCAGGGAAAAGTCGTGAGCCGATGGTAAGGAAAGCTTCCGGCAACGTCAACCGCCGTTACAAAAACTCAATGAAATTGAGAGATTAGAGAGGGTTATTAAAGTACGGACCGGGACTGGATGGACGAAAGACAGCCATCGCCAGGGGGCGGCCGGCGTGTACCGGAACACGATTTCGCAACGGCGGCAAGCACGCTGCGTCGTCACTGCATGGCGTCGTCGCGCAAGCGCTAGAAGCGGTCCTTCCAGGCCCGCAACGCGGTGAAGGCGTCCAGCCGGTCGCGCACCGGGCGGCCCAGATGCCCTTGCAACGCGGCGCGGATGGCCGGGGCGTCCACGCGCAGGAAGGGGTTGACGCGCCGCTCGTCGCCCAGCGTCGTCGGCAGTGTCGGTGCGCCCTGCTCCCGCAGCGCCTGTGCGCGCCGGCGCCATGCATGGAGGTCGGCATTGTCCGCGTCGCACGCCAGCGCGAAGCGAATGTTCGAGAGCGTGTACTCGTGGGCGCAATGCACCTGCGTCGCGTCGTCCAGCGCGGCGAGCCGGTCGAGCGACGCCTGCATCTGCGCGGGCGTCCCCTCGAACAGGCGTCCGCACCCGGTCGCGAACAGCGTGTCGCCGCAGAATACGCGCGGCGGTGCCCCGGCTTGCGCGGCCTGATGGAACGCGATATGGCCCCGGGTATGGCCCGGCACGTCGATCACCGTGAAGCGGGCCGCCGGCTGTCCGATCTCGACCACGTCGCCGTCGTGCAGCCGGTTGGAGACATGGGCGATGTCCTCGCCGGCGGGACCGTACACCGGCACGGTCGCGCCGGCACCGTGTGCCGCCGCGTGATGGGCGAGCAGGCCGGCGACACCGCCGACATGGTCCGCATGGTGATGGGTGAGTAGAATAGCGCTCAGCGTCCAGCCGCGCGCCGTCAGGGCGGCGATGACCGGATGCGCGTCGCCGGGGTCGACCACGATGACCTTGCGCCCGGCGCCGATCAGCCAGATGTAGTTGTCGGCAAGCGCCGCGATGGGCAGAACCTGGAGAGGCGCGGCGTCGGGTGAGACGACATGGTCGGCAAGCATGGCAGGATCCGGTGGAGAAAAACGCACGATGCGCGTATGACATGAACGCACAGCATGAAGAGGGACGGACAGGAAAGGCGTCACCGCCGCGGCGGCATCGCCGGCGTGCATGCGCTATCCTGCCGGCCGGGGCATTTCAAGACAGTTTTTTGCCTGCAGAAGGCATCACACCCGGGCATCACGCCCGCTAGGCAAACATGTCTGACCGACCGATTATAGACTGGTCCGACTGGACGGATTCCGCTCCCGGGCAGTACGTGCTCGCCTGGGAGCAGGCGCAGCTCGACCGGGTCGTGAGCGATATCTTCGGCTATCGCGCGATCCAGCTGGGCATGCCGCGGCTCGATGCGTTGCGGGAAAACCGGATGCCGGGGCGCATTCTCGCGCTCGATCCGGCCAGTTCGGTGAGCCTGCCGTATGTGCTGCCGCATACCCGGGCGGGCGCGGACCGGCTGGCGCAGGCCGTGGCGCACGCCCGCACGCCGCCGCAGCTGATTCGCCACACCGTCGTGCGGGGCGCGCCGCATGCGCCGCCCGGGCGCAGCACGATGTGGGGCGATTTCGCCGAACTGCCGTTCGAAAGCCAGAGCGTCGACCTGCTGGTCATGCCGCATACGCTCGAATTCACCCGCGAACCGCACGAACTGCTGCGCGAAGCCGAGCGGGTGCTGGTCCCCGAGGGCCGGCT
>JBPBQT010000173.1:0-3920 GCA_050955065.1 Janthinobacterium lividum
ACGGTCCACCGTGCACCATCGCGTGGCCGACCTCGACCCCGGTGCCGAAACCGTTTATCAGGATCCGGCCGACACGCCGTTCCAGCGTCGGCAGCAGCGCGCGGGCGTCCGCCTGATCGGCTTCATCGATATGCAACGCGGCCGTCAGCTGGCCTTCGAGCTTCTCGATCAGGTCGCGCAGGCTGGCCAGATCCGGGCAGCGTACGATCAGGGATGCGGCACCGAAGATCTCGTCCTGCAATGCCGGGTCCCGGGAAAACGCTTCGGCGGTGGTCGAGAACAGGGCGGCACGGCCTTGCGCCGGGCCGGTGGCGTCCTTGCCCTGCGCGAGCGTGTCGACCTGCGCATGCTGTCCGAGCTTCGTCACCGCCGATTCATAGGCCTGATGGATGCCGGGCGTGAGCATCGTCGCGGCGGGCATGGCGCTCAGCGCGGTGGTTGCCGCATCGATGAAGGCGTCGAGGCCGGAACCGTCGATGGCCAGTACCAGACCGGGATTCGTGCAGAATTGACCGGCGCCCAGCGCCAGCGAGGCGGCGAAGGCGGTACCGATCGCTGCGCCACGGTTCGCCAGCGCGTGCGGGAATAGCACCACCGGGTTGATGCTGCTCATTTCGGCGTAGACGGGAATCGGCTCGTGGCGTGCCGCCGCGAGCTTGAGCAGGGCGAGTCCGCCGCGCCGCGAGCCGGTGAAACCGACCGCCTTGATGCGCGGATCGCTCACCAGACCCTGGCCGATCTCCAGGCCCGAATCGAACAGCAGCGAGAACGTGCCGTCCGGCAGGCCGCAATCGGCTACCGCCTTGCGGATCGCCTGTCCGACCAGCGCCGACGTGCCGAGATGGGCGGGGTGCGCCTTCGCGACGACGGGACAGCCGGCAGCCAGCGCCGAGGCGGTGTCGCCGCCGGCGACCGAGAACGCGAGCGGGAAGTTGCTCGCGCCGAATACGGCCACGGGGCCGAGCGGCACGTAACGCAGGCGCAGGTCGACACGCGGCAGCGGCTGGCGTTGCGGCTGGGCGGGATCGATCCGTACGCCCAGGAAGTCGCCCTGACGCACCACCGCGGCGAACATGCGCAGCTGGCCGACCGTGCGGCCGCGCTCGCCTTCGATGCGGCCACGTGGCAGGCCGCTTTCCTGCACGCAGCGTTCGACGAGGATGTCGCCCAGGTCGAGGATGTTCTGCGCGATTTTTTCGAGGAACGCGGCGCGGCTTTCCAGCGGCAGTTCGCGGTACGTGTCCGCGGCGGCCCACGCCAGCGCGCACGCGGCGTCGAGCTGCGCGGCGTTCGCGCCGCCGAATGCCGGCGTCAGCGGCTTGCCGGTAGCGGCTTCGATCGATTGCGTGCTGCCCTGGCTGCCCGTCTGCGTTTGCTGACCGATCAGCAGATCACTGCATATTTCCATGATGTTTCATCCTTTTCGATTATCGGGTGTGAAGCGTCCGTGCCGTCGCACTGTGTTCCTGCGCGTGCCTGTGTTCATTTACCCCAGCGCAGCACCATCGGGTCAAGCCGGCGGGCCACCTTGAGCAGCCCGTCGCGCGTGGCCGGATGCATCGGCGCGAAGGGGTGACGGGTCATTTCCGAAGCGATCACGCCACCTTCCTTCATCAGCGCCTTGCACGCGGCCAGCCCGCATTGCCGGTTCTCGTAATTGATCAGCGGCAGCCACGCCTCATACAGGGCCGCCGCGTGTTCGGTTTCGCCCGCGGCGTACGCGTCGACGATGCGGCGGATGCCGTCCGGATAGGCGCCCCCGGTCATCGCGCCGGTCGCGCCGGCGTCGAAATCGGGGATCAGCGTGATCGCCTCCTCGCCATCCCACGGACCGACGATCGCGTCGCCGCCCAATGCGATCAATTCGCGCAGCTTCGCGGCCGCCTGCGTGGTTTCGATCTTGAAATACGACACCTGCGCGATGTCGCGGGCCAGCGTCGCGAGAAAGGCCGCCGACAGCGACGTGCCGGACACCGGCGCGTCCTGGATCATGATCGGGATCGTGATGGCGTCCGACACGCGGCTGAAGAATTCGTGGATGCCGCGCTCGTTCACGCGGATCGTGGCGCCGTGATACGGCGGCATGATCATGACCATCGCGGCGCCGGCCGCCTCGGCGGCGCGGCTGCGCGCGGCGCAGATGTCGGTGCTGAAGTGCGTGGTCGTCACGATCACCGGCACGCGTCCGGCGACGTGCTCAAGCACGGCATCCTGGACTTCGCGCCGCTCGTCGTCGGTCAGCGCGAACTGTTCCGAGAAGTTGGCGAGAATGCACAGGCCGTTCGAACCGGCGTCGATCATGAAATCGATGGCGCGCCGTTGCCCCGCGAGGTCGAGTCGGCCCTGATCGTCGAAGACGGTCGGCGCGACCGGAAACACCCCCTTATACACAGGATGCACGGGCTGCACCGAAGAGGTGGGGTGTGTGGAAGCGGGCGAATCCAGCGGCGGCATGACGGTGTCTCCTGTTTTAGGTATGCCGACACTATAAGAGGACGACCCACTGCCTGTATAGTGAAAGCTTTCCATGTCCTGATCGCTTTTGCGACTCACCCATGCCTGAAGACCGAAACAAGACGACGCTGGATATCCTGATGTCGCGGCTGCGCATGAAGCAGTTGCAATTGCTGATCGCGCTCGACGATCATGCGTCGCTGCACAAGGCATCGAGCGCGATGGCCATGACGCAATCGGCCGCCAGCAAGGCGCTGGCGGAACTGGAGGCGATGCTCGGAGAGCCGCTGTTCGAGCGCATGAAGACCGGTCTGGTGCCCAATCCGTTCGGGCACTGCGTGATCCGCTATGCGCGCCTGCTCGCGTCGGAGCTGGACGCGCTCTGCCAGGAAGTCGCCGACATCCGGGCGGGAACGGGCGGGCGGCTCGCGGTGGGCGCGATCATGGGGTCGATCCTGGACCGGGTCGCGCCGGTATTGAACGCGCTGCGCAAACGCCATCCCAATCTGTCGATCGAGATCGTCGAGGACACCAGTTCGCGCATGCTCGCCTTGCTCGACGAGGGGCGGCTGGATCTGGTCATCGGCCGCTCCGCGGTCAGCGATTCGCCGGGCAAATACCGGTATCAGCCGCTGGCCGACGAACCCGTGGCGGTGGTGGTCGGTGTCGATCATCCGCCGTTTGCGCCGGGCGCGGTCACGTTCGCCGATCTGGCGCGGCATCGATGGGTAAGTTATCCTAATAACATGCCGATGCAGGCGTTTCTCGAACGCGAAATGGATCTTGCCGGCGTGCCGATGCCCGGCAGCGCGATATCGACCGCGTCGACCTTCGTTACGGTCGCGTTGCTGCGCTGCGATGCCGATCTGGTGGCGCTGCTGCCCGAGGCGGTGGCGCAGATGTTCAGCGCGCACGGCATGCTGCGCATCGTGCCGCTCGCCTTCAAGTCGCAGTCCCAGACCTTCGGCATCGTCACGCGCAAGGTCGGCATGCCCTCGCCGCTGGCGAACGAATTCATCGCGCGGCTGAAGGCGCGGGTTGCGCGCGGCGTCGCCGTGTCCGGTCCTTGATCCTCCTCGACGCCGCGCCATGGGAAAGCCGTTCACGGGGTGCGCGTCGCCGTTTCGAGCAGCAGACGGCACGGCCGCCGCCTCAGTGGAAATCCCGGCTGCCGATCTGCAAGCCACCCAGCAGCGCCGACAGGTCGACCAGACGCCGCGCCACCAGATGCCGCACGTCTCCCTCGCACTGCCAGACCCCGTACACGGCCAGCAAGGTGGCGCCCAGCGCCTCGGCCCGCTGTTTTTCCAGCAGCGCCGGCCAGACGATCACATTGATCGCGCCGGTCTCGTCTTCCAGCGTCACGAACATCGCGCCTTTCGCGGTGCCGGGGCGCTGCCGTATCGTCACGATGCCGCAACCGCGCGCGGGTCGCCCGTCGGGATAACCGCAGAGCGTCGCGGCCG
>JBPBQT010000174.1:0-3915 GCA_050955065.1 Janthinobacterium lividum
TCGGCGTACCACGGGCTCGCCGGGTCGCGCGACAGCTGCATCCAGTGAATCTCGACGGGCATCGAGGCGTGCTGGCGGAGGCTGTATTCCAGCACCGCCATCTGCTCGAGGTCGCAGTCGTTCGGGTCGCACCCGACAAAGATCCGGACGGCTTCTGCCATGACGCGCTCCCGCTGGTCGGTTATATGAGACTGATGCTCAACAAGTCTCACATATTACCTCGCGTCAGCCGGTGGCGTGATCCCGGCCCCCGCGGGTGAGCACCGCGGACTCGGCGAGATCGGTCTCGCGCAGCAGGCGCGTCAGCGTCTCGTCGTTGATGGCGTTCGACGCCTGCATCCGGAAAAAGGCCTCGCGCTCGGCGCGCAGCGCCGCGACGTGGAAGCGCCGGGTGAGGGCGTCGGCGCGTTGTGCCCGCTCGCGCAGACTCTCGTCGTCCGCGTTCTCGCTGAGCAGGTGCAAGGGCCGCTTGTAGACCTGGGAAACCTGCTTGGCGATGTCGGCGGCGAGCGTGTCCTGGTTCACCGCGTCGTCCTCGGCGCTGTCGCTCGCCTCGGCACCGGGAACGTGGCTCTCGTTCTGGATGCGTTCGTATTCCCGCTCGATCGCCTTGAGCGCGGCCTTGCCGGCGGTGGTGCGGGCGTCGCGCTCCTCGCGGCGCTCGCTCTCCTGACCCACATCCCGGGTGCGGCCCAACACCAGCGGCAGGCCCAGCGTGGCCACCACCAGCGAGCAGATGATGACGCCGGCCGCCAGGAAGACGATCGCGTCGCGTCCCGGAAACGGCGAGCCGTCGCCCATCGTCAGCGGCACCGACAGCACGCCGGCCAGGGTGATCGCGCCGCGCACGCCGGCCAGCGACGTGATCGCGGCGACGCGCAGACCGGGCATCGCGTTGGTCTTGCCCTTGCGCGCCACGCGGCGGCTGGAGATCCAGCGCAGCAGCCAGACCCAGATCATGCGCAGCACGAACATCGCGATGAAGATCGCCACCACGTTGAAGATCAGCATGCTGAGCTCGCCGTTGTGCATCCGGTGCGCGTCGATGAGCGCGCGGCCGATGATCGACGGAAACTGCAGCCCCAGCAGGATGAAGACGAAGCCGTTGAAGATCATCTCGATCATCGCCCAGACGCTCGCGCCCCGCATCCGGGTCGCCACGCTCTCGCTGCCCAGATCGGTCGTGAAATTCATCGCCATGCCCGCCGCGACGGCCGCCAGGATGCCGGACACGCCGATATGCTCGGCCAGCAGATAGGCGGCGAACGGCAGCAGCAGGATCAGGATGATCTGCACGCCCGGGTCGTCGTCCTCGGACAGCCGGGCGATTTTCTGCCGCAGCCAGTTGAACGGCCAGGTCAGCGCGATGCCGAGCGCGATGCCGCCCACCGCGATCAGGACGAAACTGAGCGAGGCGGTCCAGATCGAAAAGGTGCCGGTCAGCGCCGCGGCCACCGCGAACTTGAAGGCGACCAGGCCCGACGCGTCGTTGAGCAGCGCTTCGCCTTCGAGAATGTGCTTGAGCTGCAGCGGCATGCGTCCGCGCGGCACGATGCCCGAGAGCGCGACGGCGTCGGTGGGGGAGAGCACGGCGGCCAGCGCGAAGGAGACCGCCAGCGGGATCGACGGCACCAGCCAGTGGATGAAGTAGCCCAGACCCGCGATCGTGAAGAACACCAGTCCGAGCGCGAGCATCAGGATGGGCCGGCGGTAATGGAAGAGTTCGCGTTTCGGCATGCGCCAGCCATCGGCGAACAGCAACGGCGGAATGAACAGCAGCAGGAAGACGTCCGGCACGAAGGTGACGTGCAGGCCCAGCCGCGGCGAGGCGAGCAGGGCGCCGATCGCAATCTGGATCAACGGCAGCGGAATCGCGAAAGGCACGAGTCGCACGGCGGTTCCGGAAAGTGCGACGGCCAGAAGCAGGATGAGAACGGTAAAGACAGTTTGCATTGTCGGGCGGCGGGAGGCTCTGAAAAGAAATTGAGATAAAAACGCGGTATTGCGACGGAATACGCGACGCCGTGCCGGGTCGGGGCCGCCGTGGCGCGTATTGCGGTTTTACGGTATTGCGTGCTGTCGGGCACGGGGAGCCGGGCGAAGCGCGCGTGGCGTCCACGCCGACTCAGCCAACTCAGCCGGCGTGACGGACGTCGGCCAGCGGGTCGGAGCGTTCCGTGTCGGCCCGTTCCTGCAGACGCAGCGCGCCGCAGTCGCGACGCAGCGCGTCGAACGCCGCCATGACACGGGCGGTCGACAGCAGATACTTCCAGGACTTCTCTTTCAGGTAGCGGCTGGGCATCATCGGCGGCGCGAGCACGGCGCGCGACGGCGCCCAGCCCGGACGCCAGCGCTGCGCGATGCTGCGGCGCATCGCCAGCGAGATCGTCGGCACCCCCAGGTTCGACGCCAGATGGCCGATCCCGGAATCGTTGCCGATGACCCAGCCGGATTCGGCGATGCGCACCGCGACCTCGCCGAGACTGCCGTAGGCGGAGGGGGCGAAACCATAGCGACCCAGCCATTTCCACTGTGCGATCGCCTCCGGGGGCAGCAGGAACTCCGGCTCGAAGCCCAGCGTGCGCAGCCACAGCGCCAGCTTGACGAAGCGCATCGGCAGCCAGCTTTTCTGCTTGTCGCTGGCGACCGGATGGATGATGACGCGGCTCATGCCGATGCGCGGCGTCAGGCCCGCGGGCGCGACCAGGCCGTTGTCGCGCACCACTTTCGTCAGCCCGAAATGCTTCTGGCAGATCTCGGTCTGGATGTCGACCATGTTCTTGACCTGTCGGTAGACCGGCCAGTCGTCCATCACGACGATGTTCGAATGGGAGGCGTCGGGCGCCAGGACCTTGTCCGCATGATAGGCATGCAGCACCACGTCATAGGCGATCAGACGGGCGAAAGCGTCCGCGCGGGCCAGCGCCGGTTCGATATCGAAACCGGGAAACCATGCCCGCAGCGCGTAAATCTGCGCACTGAAGACCTTGACACGGTAACCATTGCGCACGAGGTTGTTGACCACCACCATCGACAGCAACGAATCGCCCAGGCGGGGCGACATCACGAATGCGAAGGATTGCTCGGTCCTGAAGTTCATTGAGCGGACGCCCTTGCGATGTGACGCGCAGGAGCCACTCCGGGGGCGGTGGCCGCGGTATCGTGGTCTCTTGTCATCGTTACTCTCCCCAATGCGTGGAATCCGTCGGTCGACGCGGATCGATCATTGCCCGGCGCGGTTTCGCCATGCGACGGAACAATCGATACTTGGCCCGTCAAGCACGCCCACATTGTTAGACATTGCGCCGCGCTGGATGACGCAGCGACGGGTGCCAGTCCGGGATCGCGCCGCACGTCGCGGTTGCCGTCCGATTATAGAGTTCCCCGTCCCGCCTCACAATCGTAATAGCGCGCCGGTGGGAAGGGGGCCCCGCCCGTCCGGCCTGAAGGTGAAACGGCCGAGCGCGAGCGGGCACCGCCTTTCGGAGGGGGATAATATACATTCAATCTCGAATGTTTGCGACCGAAGTTCGCTCCGGGAGAGGGTTTGCACGGTTGGCGCGATATATGCTTTCCCAAAAAGGAAGTAGGCTTTTCAGTCGAACTGCCGCTAGACCTAGGAAGACATCCATGAAACGATTTGCAGCAGCAGGAATTTTCTCGATCGCCGCGATTTTCGCAGCCAACGCCCAGGCGGCAGGTTGCATGTCGGGTGCCGCGGTAGGCGGCGTCGGCGGCCATTTCGTCGGTCACCATGCGCTGCTCGGCGCGGCCGGTGGTTGTCTGATCGGCCATCACATGGCGAAGAAGCGCCAGCGTCAGGCTGCGATGAACGCGCAACCGCAAGTGCAGCCGGCTCCCGCCCCGGCGCAGTAAACGTCTTATCGGGGCGGCGTGCCCGGGCTTTGCCGGTCA
>JBPBQT010000175.1:0-3664 GCA_050955065.1 Janthinobacterium lividum
CGCGAACTCGGCCATCCAGAGCTGCCCGATGATCTCGCCAGCCGACAGGTTGCGGTTGAACCCCTGCTTGCCCGTCGAACAGAAACGGCAGTTCACCGCACAGCCCGCCTGCGAAGAGATGCACAGCGTGCCGCGACGCGCTTCGGGAATGAACACCGTTTCGATCGCGTTGCCGGCACCGACATCGAGCAGCCATTTGCGCGTGCCGTCGGCCGAGACGTGATCGCTCGCCACCGGCGGCACGCTGACCCGCGCGCGCGTGGCGAGCTTGCCCCGCAGCGATTTCGCGAGGTCGGTCATCTTTTCAAAATCGGCTTCGCCGGATTGGTGGATCCAGCGCTGCAATTGTTTTGCGCGAAAGGATTTCTCGCCGAGCGAGTCGCAGTAGGCGACCAGTCCGGCGACATCGAGATCGAGCAGGTTGACGAAGGCGTCTTGGGTCATCAATTCACCTGTGCGGAAAAAGAGGTCATATGCAATGGATCCTGCCGGCGCGCCTGCTGCGCCACTACCACCAGGATCGACCGACGACTTTCAAGCCTGCCATCCCGTCTGTCTTCCTGACGCGCCGCCCGGAACGCCTTTCACCGTGCCGCCCGCAGAACGCATCGCGGGCGGGAGGTCGTACCGGAGAAAGAACGGGCGGACGGCGTGATCACTGCTGATCAATATGTGTCGATACCCCCCGTCGCCGGGGGGGAGCGCTTTCGATGGGACCCCGTGGTCGCCATCGGTGCGCGGGGTGCACGGCGTTCTACCGTGATCGGCAGCGTGGCAAAATGTCGCATGCCCGGCCGCTGCGCGATCACGTCGCAATCAACGCGAGTAGATGTTGATTTCCGGGAAGAAGAAGGCGATCTCGGTCTGCGCCGTTTCCGCAGCGTCCGAACCGTGGACCGCGTTGGCGTCGATGCTGTCGGCGAAATCGGCGCGGATCGTGCCCTTTTCGGCCTTTTTCGGATCCGTCGCGCCCATCAGGTCACGATGCTTCGCGATGGCGTTCTCGCCTTCCAGAACCTGAATGGCGACCGGGCCGGAGATCATGAAATCAACCAGATCCTTGAAGAACGGACGGGCGCTGTGCACCGCGTAGAATTTCTCCGCGTCGGCGCGCGACAGTTGCGCGATCCGTGCAGCGGCGATCTTCAGGCCCGCGCCTTCGAAACGGCTGTAGATCTGCCCGATCACATTTTTTGCCACCGCGTCCGGCTTGATAATGGACAGAGTACGCTCGATTGCCATGAAAACTCCAACAAATTAAGGGGTTAGGTCGCTAAAATGAGTCTGGCATTATAGCACGTTCAGAGGTATCATTTGGTGGAAACCTTACAGCATTGTAAGCAGCGGACGATTTCCCAGCGACCTGGCCGTTCGGCCGGTTATGATCTGAATGTAGGGCATGCGCCATCGTTCGAACGATGGCGCTGCGTGCCCGGTAACGTATGCTAGGAGAAACGAAATGAACGATTTCCGCAGTGTCGACTTCGGCCGCGGCGGCCGGACCACCTCGGTGGCCGTGCGCAACCGCGTGCTGCGCAATACCTACTGGCTGCTCGCGCTGTCGATGATTCCGACCGTGATGGGCGCCTGGCTCGGCGTGGCGACCGGGTTTTCGATGTTCGCGGCGACCAGCCCGGGCATGAGCCTGCTGCTGTTCTTCGGGGTCGCGTTCGGCATGATGTACGCGATCGAGCGCTTCAAGGACAGCGGCCTCGGCGTGGTGCTGCTGCTCGCCTTCACGTTCTTCATGGGCCTGATGCTGTCGCGGCTGATCGGCATGATTCTCGGCTTCTCGAACGGCGCGTCGCTGATCATGATGGCCTTTGGCGGGACCGGCGTGATCTTCGCGTCGATGGCGACGATCGCCACGGTCTCGAAGCGCGACTTCAGCGGCCTTGGCCGGTGGTTGTTCATGGGCGTGCTGGTGCTGATCCTGGCGTCGGTCGCGAACATCTTCCTGCAGATGCCGGCGATGATGCTGACCGTGTCGGTGCTGGCGATCGTGATCTTCTCGGCCTTCATGCTGGTCGACGTGCAGCGCGTCGTCAACGGCGGCGAGACGAACTACGTGAGCGCCACGCTGTCGATCTACCTGAACGTCTACAACGTTTTCACCAGCCTGCTGAGCCTGCTCGGGATCTTCGGCGGCAACCGGAACTGATCCGGTCCGGCCACCCCCACACCAGGGGAGGCCGTGAAAAAGCCTGCACTCCTTCGGGAGGCGGGCTTTTTTCTTATGGGGCGGCTAGTTCAGCTCGAACAGCGCGATCGACTCGACGTGCGAGGTCTGCGGGAACATGTTCACCACGCCCGCTCCGCACAGCCGGTAGCCCGCCTCGTTGACCAGGATGCCGGCGTCGCGCGCCAGCGTCGCCGGGTTGCAGGACACATAGACGATGCGGCGCGGCAAAAAAGCGACCTCCCCGGCGGCGGCGAGTTCCGCCAGCACCTGGGCGATCGCGTGTGCGCCTTCGCGCGGCGGGTCGATCAGCGCCTTGTCGAAGGGTCCGAGCGCCCGCCAGTCGGCGGCGGTCATCTCGAACAGATTGCGACAGGCGAAACCGGTATGGGCGTCCACGCCATTCGCGCGGGCGTTGTCGAGCGCGCGGCTGACCAGCGTCTCGCTCCCCTCGATACCGAACA
The DNA here is from genome assembly GCA_050955065.1 of Janthinobacterium lividum. Classification (GTDB taxonomy): domain Bacteria; phylum Pseudomonadota; class Gammaproteobacteria; order Burkholderiales; family Burkholderiaceae; genus Robbsia. The sequence continues at coordinate 2,644 of JBPBQT010000175.1, forward strand.
CCTCGCGGCAGCGGCGCGCCAGCGGCAACGTGAAATTGCCCAGACCGCAGAACAGATCGACGACGCGGTCCTCCCGGGTGGGCGCGAGCAGTCCCAGCGCCCGCGACACCAGCACCTGATTGATCGCGTGGTTCACCTGGGTGAAGTCCGTCGGCCGGAACGGCATCCGGATATCGAATTCCGGCAGCCGGTAATCGAGTTGCGCATCGGGGTCCGACGCATCCGGGTAAAATTGCACGACCGTCTCGGGACCCTTCGACTGCAGCCAGAACTGGACGCGGTGCGTATCGGCGAATGCGCGCAGCAGCACGCCGTCCGCTTCGGTGATCGGGTCCATCACGCGCAGGACCATGGCCGTCACCGTGCTGCCGATCGCCAGTTCGATCTGCGGCAGACGCTCGCGGATCGACAGGCTTTCGACCAGATGCCGCAGCGGCACCAGCATCGCCGAGATCGCCGGCGGCAGCACTTCGCAACTGCGCATGTCGGCGACGAAGGCGCTCTTGCGCTCGTGGAATCCCACCAGCACGCCCCCCTTCTTCTTCACCAGCCGCACGCTCAGGCGCGCCCGGTAGCGATATCCCCACGACGGACCGTGGATCGGACGAAACACCGTTTCCGGGCGCAGCTTGCCGATGTGCGCCAGATTGTCCTCCAGCACGCGCTGCTTGACCGCGATCTGCGCGCGCGTGTCCAGATGCTGCATCGAACAGCCGCCGCACACGCCGAAGTACGGGCAGCGCGGCGTGGTGCGCAGCACGCTCTGACGCACGATCGCGCTCAACGTCGCCTGCTCGTAGGACGGTTTTTTCCGATAACTCGAATATTCGACCCGCTCCCCCGGCAACGCGCCCTCGACGAAGATCACCTTGCCGGGCGTGCCGTCCTCCTCGCGCAGGCGGCCCACGCCGCGGGCGTCCATGTCGAGCGAATCGATATCGATCAGGGTGGGAAGACGGGTGCTTGGGGAAGTTGGGGCCACGAAAATATCCTGACAGCTTGCGAAAGCCGAGATTGTAGT
>JBPBQT010000176.1:0-3495 GCA_050955065.1 Janthinobacterium lividum
TCCGGTCGCCGTCGCGGGCCCGCGACGCACCTGACGACCCGACGCGCCACCATGAACGACTCATATCCCAGTCGCAAATCCGCCGACCGTCCCCGCTCGCTGCTCGAGCGGCTGACCGACCTGATTTCTCCCGAACCCGAATCGCGGGCGGAACTGCTCGAGATCCTGCAGGACGCGCATGAACGCAACCTCATCGACGCGGACTCGCTGTCGATGATCGAGGGGGTGTTCCAGGTCGCCGAGATGAGCGCGCGCGACATCATGGTGCCCCGCGCCCAGATGGACGCGATCAACATCGCCGAGTCGCCCGAGGAGTTCATCCCGTTCGTGCTCGACAAGGCGCACTCCCGCTATCCGGTGTTCGAGGGCGGGCGCGACAACGTCATCGGCGTGCTGCTCGCGAAGGACCTGCTGCGCTTCTACGCCGAGGAGGAATTCGACGTGCGCGGCATGCTGCGCCCGGCGGTCTTCATCCCGGAATCGAAGCGACTGAACGTGCTGCTGCACGACTTCCGCGTGAATCGCAATCACATCGCGATCGTCGTCGACGAGTACGGCGGCGTCGCCGGGCTGATCACGATCGAGGACGTGCTCGAACAGATCGTCGGCGACATCGAGGACGAGTACGACTTCGACGAGGAGGCCGGCAACATCATCGCCGCGCCCGACGGCCGTTACCGGGTGCGCGCGCTCACCGAGATCGCGCAGTTCAACGAGGTCTTCGGCGCCCATTACAGCGACGACGAGGTCGATACGATCGGCGGGCTGGTGACGCACCGTTTCGGGCGCGTGCCGCACCGCGGCGAACAGGTCGAGATCGACGGCTTCGCGTTCGAGATCCTGCGCGGCGACGCCCGGCAATTGCATGTGATCCTGGTGAACCGGGTCGTGCGCGAGCATCCGGACGATGCCGGCGACGCGACGCCGGAAGGTTGAGGTCGGGGTGAAGAGGTCGTCGATTCGCATCATGCGCAGCATGGCTCGCGGCGTCCGCGTCGCGTGCGTCTCCCGCGCTTCCCGGGGCGCTTGCGCTTCCGCTGCCCCCCGTATCGCTCATGCCGCCCGCGCCGATGCCGCGCGCTGACCGCTCCGCTCCCCCGCGCCGGCGCGTCGCCCCGGCGCTCGCGCTCGGGGTCGTCCTCGGCGGCGTGCACACGCTGGCGTTCGCGCCGATGCCGCACGGCGGCTGGCTGCAATTCCCGGTCTTCGCCGCGCTGTTCTGGCTGGTCGCGCATGCGCGCACGCGTCTGACGGCCGCCGCGCTCGGGCTGGCCTTCGGGTTCGGCAATTTCGTCACCGGCGCGTACTGGCTCTACATCAGCATGCACGAATACGGCGGCATGTCGCCGCCGCTGGCGGGCGGCGCGGTGGCGCTGTTCTCGCTCTACCTGGCCTGCTACCCGGCGCTGGCCTGCGGCGTCTGGCACGCCCTCGAAACGCGCCGCCGCATACCGTTCGCGTTCGCGCGCGCCGATGCCGGTATCTTGCGCGACGCGTCGGCGACCGCTGCGTCGGCGACCAGTACGTCGACGACCGGTACGTCGACGACCGGTACGACGGTGCCAGCCGCATCGCCGTCATTCGCACCGCCGTCACCCGCATCGGCATCGGCCGCGCTGCTGTCGGCCGCCGTGTTCGGCGCGACCTGGGCGCTGGGGGAGTGGTTGCGCGAAACGGTCTTCACCGGCTTTCCCTGGCTAACGGCCGGATACGCGCAGGTCGACGGTCCCCTGGCGGGGCTCGCGCCCTTCGTGGGCGTCATCGGCATCGGTTTCGCGACCGCCGGCGCCGGCGCCCTGCTCGCGCAGTGCCTGTTCGCGGCGCGCCACCGCGACCGGCGGCAACATCCGCGCGTGGCGCTCGTCGCCGCCGGCTGCCTGGTGGCGATACTGGCAGCGGGCATGCTGGGCAGCGCCGCGCGTTTTGCGACGCCGCGCCAGGCACCCATCACCGTGCGGCTGCTGCAGGGCAACGTGGCACAGGACATGAAGTTCGAGCAGTCCGAGCTCGACCGGTCGATCGCGCTGTATCAGCGCCTGATCGTCGAGAAACCGGCGGATCTGATCGTCACGCCGGAAACCGCGCTGCCGATCCTGATCGGCAACACGCCCGCCGGATTCGCCCAGACGGTGCGCACGTTCGCCGATCGCACCGGCAGCGCGATCCTGCTGGGCGCGGCCGGCGTCATCGAACCGCCCCGCGCCGCCTGGTCCGCGGACGATGCCACCCAGCTGCCGGCGGCGGCGTCGACACCGATCGGCTACACCAATTCGATCTTCGGACTGACCCCCGGCAACAACGATCTGTACCGCTACGACAAGCACCATCTCGTGCCGTTCGGCGAATTCGTCCCCTGGGGATTCCGCTGGTTCGTCGACCTGATGCACATCCCGCTGGGCGATTTCGCGCGCGGGCCGCTGGTGCAGCGCGCGTTCATGGTCAAGGGCCAGCATATCGCCGTCGATATCTGCTACGAGGATATCTTCGGCGACGAGATCGCCCGGCGGTTGCGCGAATCGGCCGTCCCCGCCAGCATCCTGGTGAATTCGACCAATCTCGGCTGGTTCGGCGACACCATCGCGCTCGACCAGCATCTGCAGATGGCGCGCATGCGCGCGCTCGAAACGCAGCGCCCGGTCGTGCGCGCGACCAACACCGGCGCGACCGCGGCCATCGACGCCTACGGACGCGTCACGGGCCGGCTGCCGAATTTCACGATCGGCGCGCTCGACGCCACGGTGCAGGGCATGCACGGGCTGACCCCCTACGTGCGCTTCGGCGACCTGCCGGTGCTCGCGGCCGCGTTGCTCCTCCTCGGGCTGGCGCGGTTCGGCGGTCGCCGCCGCGCGCGCGCGGTCGCGCCGGCGCCGCGTTGAAGCGCGCGCACGCCGGCGGAAAGTCCCTTGACGGACCCGCGAACGGGTAAAACATCCGTCGGAATCGCCAACCGCGGCGGTAACGGCTAAAATTGCGCGTTTCGGCCCCGCGCCGGGCCGCGCCCGCGGCCCTCGCCCAAGGGCTCCGCACGACACTCTGGACACCTGGACGCCACCCAATGCTCACCTTCCAGCAAATCATCCTGACCCTGCAGTCGTATTGGGATAAACAGGGGTGCGCCCTGCTGCAGCCGTACGACATGGAAGTCGGCGCCGGCACCTCGCATACCGCGACCTTCCTGCGCGCGATCGGGCCCGAGCACTGGCGCGCCGCGTACGTGCAGCCGTCGCGCCGCCCGAAGGACGGCCGCTATGGCGAGAACCCGAACCGCCTGCAGCACTATTACCAGTACCAGGTGGTCCTGAAGCCGGCGCCGGAAAACATCCTCGACCTGTATTTCGGCTCGCTCGCGGCGCTCGGCCTGGACCTGCGGCAAAACGACGTGCGCCTCGTCGAGGACGATTGGGAGAACCCGACGCTCGGCGCCTGGGGCCTGGGCTGGGAAGTCTGGCTCAACGGCATGGAAGTCACCCAGTTCACCTATTTCCAGCAGGTCGG
>JBPBQT010000177.1:0-3442 GCA_050955065.1 Janthinobacterium lividum
CAGCCATATTTGAGCAAATAGCAACGTTTCCGCGTAAGGAATGTCAGCTTTGAAAGCGATTGCTAAAAATAGCAATAATTCTCATCATCATTCTCCTTTCTAGGCGATGTCGTCGTCAATACCGCATCGGTGCGCACCGAGCAAAGCGGCGGCGGTTTCGGCGATGTGTTCCAGATTCGGGGATTCGACGTTTCGGCAAGCGACGTCGCGTTGAACGGCCTGTATGGCATGGTGTCCGCCGCGCGGATGCCGGTGAACCTGCTGGAGCGCATCGAAGTGCTGCAGGGTCCGGGTTCGTTGATGTACGGCATGGGTCCCTCGGGCAGCATCGGCGGCGCGATCAACATCGTCATCAAACGTGCCGACGACAAGCCGCTGACGCGCTTGACCGCGCTGTACCAATCGAAAGGGCAGTTCGGCATGGCGGCCGATGTCGGCCGTCGTTTCGGCGACGAGGGTCAATGGGGCATCCGCGTCAACGGCATGTACAGGGATGGCCGGACCGGTATCGCCCATGGCAACCAGAGTCAGGGCGACGGCGCGATCGCGCTGGACTATCGCGGGGAACGATTGCGCTGGTCGCTGGATGCCTACAACAGTTCCGAGAACACCGACGAATTCCGCTCGCAGATCGGTTTCGGTCCGGCCACCGCGTTGCCAGCCGCGCCGTCCGCCTACAGCAATCTGTATCCCGGGTCGAAACTGAAGCTGCGCGACTCGGCCGTGACCACGCGCGTCGAGTACGACGTCAACCGGTACGTGACGCTGCACGGCGCGGCCGGCGAGCATTACGGCACGTCGAAGCAACTGTTTCCGTATTCGCCCGGTGTCGACAATGCGGGTGATTTTTCGGTCTACCACGGTTACTACGATGCCTACAACCGGTCGCGCAGCGCGGATCTGGGTGCCCGCTTCCATTTCGATACCCTCGGCATCCGGCACACGCTCGTCGCGGGCCTGACATCGTTGACTCAGGAGCAGGGCTATTTCTATGCGCTGTCGGGCACGGCTGCCGCATCCAGTCTCTCCCACCCCGCGCCGTTGCTGGCGATGACGATTCCCCGGGGCGACGCGCAGCGCAGCGGTCATGTGCGTCTGTTCAGCGAACAGGGAGCACGACGTTCTACAACGCGAAGCGCTCCGACGTCACCGACGGCAGCGCCCACGGCAACCACGTGACCGATGTGTCCAGTTTCGCGTTCAACCTGGGCGTCGATTACGATCTGCCCTGGGTGCCGGGCCTGGGCGTCGACGGCCGGATCATCCACAACGGCGCCCAGTACCACAACGGCGCCGCCGAGTTGCGCGTGCCGTCCTGGACCCGCTGCGACGTCGGCGCGCGGTATCAGACGCAGATCGCCCGCAAGAGCGTCGTGTTGCGCGCGAATATCGAAAACCTCTTCGGCAGCCGCTACTGGCTGCAGAAGGGCAGCTAGCTGATGACCGCGTCGCCGCGCACGCTGCTGCTGTCCGCACAGGTCGATTTCTGAGCGTTCCATCCGTGGCCATCAGGGGAACCTGCGACGGCCACGCCGTCATGCGTCACACCGCGATCATGTCCCGCACGCCGTTCGCGGTCATCTCGCCGCCCACCCCGTTCGCGACGATCTCGCCGCGCTGCATCACCCAGTAGTGATCCGCAAGCGCCTGTGCGAACTCGTAGTACTGCTCGACCAGCAGCACCGTCATCCCGAATTCGTCGACCAGGCGCCGCAGCGTGCGGCCGATCTCGGTGATGATCGACGGCTGGATGCCCTCGGTGGGTTCGTCGAGAATCAGCAGTTGCGGTTCGCCCATCAGCGCGCGGCCGATCGCCAGTTGCTGCTGCTGGCCACCGGAGAGATCGCCGCCGCGCCGGTGCTTCATGTCGGCGAGCACCGGAAACAACGCGTAGATCCGCTCCGGCACCGCGGCCGGAATCTTGCGCGAGGCCGCGCCGATCAGCAGGTTCTCCTCGACCGTCAGCCGCGGAAAGATGTCGCGCCCCTGCGGCACGTAGCCCAGCCCGCGCGCCACCCGCGCATGCGTGGGCAGCCGGTCGAGCGGTTCGCCGCGCCAGCGGATCGTGCCGGTGCGCACCGGCGTGACGCCCATCAGGCAGCGCAGCAGCGTCGACTTGCCCACGCCGTTGCGTCCGAGCAGGACCGTGAGCCGGCCCTCCGGCACCGTCATCGCGACGTCGCGCAGGATGTGGCTGCCGCCGTAGTATTGGTTCAGCGATTCGACTTCGAGCATGGTGTGTGTTTATTCCTTTGACCTGACATCAACGCCCGAGATAGGACTCGATCACGCGCTCGTCGCGCTTCACCTGGTCCAGCGAACCTTCGGCGAGCACGGCCCCCTCGGCCATGACCGTGACGCGGCCCGTCTCGCCCGCGAGCGCGGCGACGAAATCCATGTCGTGCTCGACGACCATCATCGAGCACTGGCCGCGCAGGCTGTTGAGCAGGCGGGCGAGCTCCATCGTCTCGTCGTCGGTGATGCCGGCGGCGGGTTCGTCGAGCAGCAGCAACTGCGGCTGCTGCATCAGCAGCATGCCGATCTCCAGCCGCTGTTTCTGGCCGTGCGAGAGTTCGCCGGCGAGCCGGTACGCGGCGTCCTCCAGGCGGATGGTTTCCAGCACCTCCTCGATGCGCGCCTGCGCCGGCGCGTCGAGCCGGGCGCGCAGCGCGGCGAACCAGCGCTTGTCCGATTTCATCGCGAGTTCCAGGTTTTCCCAGACCGGATGCTGTTCGAAGACCGTGGGTTTCTGGAATTTGCGGCCGATGCCGGCGCGGGCGATCGCCGGTTCGTCGAGACGGCGCAGGTCGAGCGTCTGGCCGAGAAACACCTTGCCCGACTGCGCGCGCGTCTTGCCGGTGATGACGTCCATCATCGTCGTCTTGCCCGCGCCGTTCGGACCGATCACGCAGCGCAGCTCGCCCGCGTCGATCGACAGCGACAGCGCGTTGAGCGCGCGAAAGCCGTCGAAGCTGACGGTGACGTCTTCCAGGTAGAGGATCGGCCCGTGCGAGGTGTCGATCGCGTCGGGCCGCACGACGTGCCCGAGTCCCGAGGTCAGGTGCTGACCGGCGCCGGTGATGGTGTCGGCGCCGGCGGCCGGGAACCGGGCGGTGGCCATGGCGCGGGTGTCGACGGCTGTCGAGGCGGTGATGCCGGCGCCGGCGACCGGATTGCGGCGGGGATGCAGGGAATTCATGAGGTCCTCCGGCGGCGGCGCGCGAGCAGGCCGACGATGCCCTGGGGCAGCAGCAGGGGCACGATGACGAAGATCGCGCCGAGAAAGAACAGCCAGTACTCGGGGAAGTAGTTCGTGAAGAGGCTTTTCGCGCCGTTCACCGCGAGCGCGCCGACGATCGGTCCGATCAGCGTGCCGCGGCCGCCCACGGCCACCCAGATCGCCATTTCGATCGAGTTGCCGGGCGACATCTCGCTGGGGTTG
>JBPBQT010000178.1:0-3120 GCA_050955065.1 Janthinobacterium lividum
CCGTCGCTCACAGGCATGTCAGTTGCCCGGGCTTGACCTTTGCACGCGGCGGCTGCCAACGAGTCAGGCATTGTCACCAGGCGCTGCGTGATCGATGCATCATCGCCATGGCGCCAACGCGCCTCACGATCCCGGCACATCCGTACGCCGGCGCGTGTCGTACGAGGCGCCAGCGCGTTGCCTCATGCGGCGTGATCCTGGGCCTGCCGCCCGAGTCATGGTCACCCGCTTGTCTGCTCGCGCCGCCATTCACGATGTCGGACTGGCCTGCATCGGCATCCGTGACATGCGGTGATTGCCGAAGTGTCGACGACCTCGTTCCGACGCCGTCGTTTGGATTTTCCCGACATGCACGGCATTTTCATAGGGTGATTTCCGCTGCCCCATGGCGGTTTCGCTCCGGGTCCGATTTTTGATTGCTCTTTGTCATTTCTTTTGTCGTTTGATCAAGGCGATTGAATCTTCTGTCTGATAGCTGGATCTTGTATGTAGTGTTTTTTATGGATCGTTTGTTAGTTGCATAGACAAATAAGTCAGGCTTGCATTCAGCTTTCGAGGACATCGTACTTTATGAGATTCGCATAGAATTACACGCGATCCCCGCGCGTTGACGTCGCACGGTGCCCATTTCCCCTTTTCAGGAACAGTATGGCCAGCGAATCCCCTACCGCCATTTTTCTCGCACTCGGCGCGAATGCCCTGATCGCGGCCGCGAAATTCGGCGCCGCGATCTTTACCGGCTCCGGCGCGATGCTCGCGGAGGCCATCCACTCGCTCGCCGACTGCATGAATCAGTTGCTGTTGCTGTTCGGCATGCGCCAGGCGAAGGAACCGATATCGGAACTCCATCCCCTCGGCAGCGGCCGCGTCAGTTACTTCTATTCGATGATCGTCGCCCTGCTGCTGTTCTTCATCGGCGGCGCCTTCTCCGTCTATGAAGGCGTCCACCGCCTGCTGCATCCGGAGCCCCTCTCCTATCCCTACATCGCGATCGGCGTGCTGGTCCTGTCGCTGATCCTGGAAGGCATGTCGCTCAGCGGCGCGATCAAGCAGATCCGTCATTCCCACGGCAACAAGCCCTTGTGGCGATGGTTCCGCGAAACGCGCGAATCGGAGCTCCTCATCGTGGCCGGCGAGGATACCGCGGCACTCGCCGGCCTCGGTGTCGCGTTGGTCGCGATCGTCGCCTCCACCATGACGGGCAATACCGTCTACGATGCATGCGGCTCGATCGGCGTGGGCGTGCTGCTGATGGTCGTCGCGGCCCTGGTATTGCGCGAGGTCAAATCGATGATCGTCGGTGAATCGGCCTCGCCGGAGACGCGGCGCGGCATCCATGAGTTCCTGGAACGACGCGACGAGGTTCGCCGCGTCATCAACCTGATCACGCTGCAATGGGGCGAGCACATCGTCGTCGCCGTCCAGGCGGAAATGATCGACTACGCCAGCGGACGCGCGCAGGTGGATGCGATCAACCGCATCGAGGCCGATCTCCAGGCCCGCTTTCCCGAGGCGCGTTGGGTCTTTTTCGAACCCGACGTAAGTCGCCACTGAGCGACGCGCGCGCGGTTCGCTGCTGGTTTTACGCAAAGCCGTTATGCAATAATCACTTTTTAAGCATAACGAAACAACGATGCGGGAAATACAGCGCGCGCACCGTTTTCGGCATGACGCGGCGTCGCGGCGCCGCCATGACGCCGTGGGCCCGCTCCGGTCGCACGCGCCCGGCCTGCGCCGGCTGTGCATCCTCTGTCTGACCGTCGCAGGCCTGGCAACGGGCCTGGCACCCCGTTCGGCTCACGCGGAAATGCTTCCCGCGCATCCATCGCGTTTGCTGAGCATCGCCGATGCATGGGACCAGTCCGATTCTCCGGCCGGTGCGGATTCGTCGTATACGCCGCATGCGCCCGGTCCGTCGTCCACGCCCCTGGCCACGTCCCCTGTCCGACGCGTCACGATCGGCATGATCCAGGGCATCCGCCCGATCGCCATCATCGATCCCGAAACACTGCGCGTCACCGGCGTGGCGGCCGATTACCTGCGTCATATCGGGCGCTCGGCCCGGATCGAATGGGTGGCACGACTTTACCCGGACCCGCCAGCCCTGCGCGCCGCACTCGCCAGCGGCGCGGTCGACGTCGCGCTGGGCATCGACACCCCGCCAGCGGCGTCGACGAGCCACGCCGCCGATGCGGGTCCCGTACCGCCCCCCGGCCCGGTGACGACGCTGCCCTTCGCGCACGCTCCGGTCGCCCTCATCGCCCGGCACGACCATGCGCCAGCCGACGACCTGGCAGGCGAGACGCTCGTCTATATCCGCACGGCGTTCGCCGGGGAAACGCTGGCGCGGCGCTATCCGAAGGCGCGCCGCCTCGCCGTCGACACGCCATATCACGCGCTCGAAAGCCTGGCGCTCGGACGGGCGACGGTCCATGTCGGCGACGCCGGCGCATTGCGCGCCTACGCCCGCACGGCACTTTTCGCCGGACTCGAAATCAAGCGGTCGCCGGGTGGGCTGTCCTCCACGTACGCCTTCACGGTCGACGCAAGGCAACCCGGACTGCTTGCCGAACTCGACGCGGCGCTGCGGCGCATGCCGGCGCCGTTGCGCGCGCGGATCGCGCACCGCTGGAGCGACGCCGCGGGCGTGGCGGCGCCGGCGCGCCTGCGGCTGAGCGCGGACGAACAGGCGTGGATCGCCGCCCATCCGGTCGTGCGGGTCGCCACGCCGAGCTATGTCGTGCCGTTCGCCTTCGAGGACAGCAGCGGCAACTTCTCCGGCATCACCGCCTCGCTGCTCGACATGATCGCCGCGCGCACCGGTCTCGTCTTCGAACCGGTATTCGTCGCGCCGCTCGAAGCAATGCACGGCAAAACGGCCCGCGGCGACGCCGACATGGCGGTACTGGCGCTCGGGCACGATCGCGACGACCCGGATGGCCTGCTCTATACCCGCCCCTTCATGTTCACCACCGGCGCGATCGTCGCGCGGCGCGACGACGCCGTCATCGGCGATGTCGACACCTTGCGCGGACGCAGGGTCGCCCTCGTGAAAGGCCAGCCGCTGACGCCCTACCTGCTCGCGCGCGCCGGTCTGACGCCCGGCGACATTCGTTACGC
>JBPBQT010000179.1:0-3102 GCA_050955065.1 Janthinobacterium lividum
CGCGAAAACGGCCAGAAAGGCATAGGTCTGGATCAATTCCGCGAAACCATACGACAACGCGATCAGGCCCAGCGCGTAGAAACCTTCCGGCCCCAGCGCCAGGCTGTGACGCGTGCGCAGCCACGCGATCAGCCGCACGGCGATGTCGCCAAGCAGCCAGCCCGAGGCGACCGCGCCGGCGACGCCCCACACCACGCCGATCGCGAAATGCCAGGTCAACGCCTGTGCCGGCGAGGCCTCATAGTTGCAGACGGCGATACCCAGCAACGCAAAGGGCAGCGCGATGCCGTCGTTGAGCCCGCCCTCTCCGGTCAGCGAGAAACGCAGCAGGTCCACGTCGCCCGGCTTCTGTACCTGCACATCATGCGCGAGCACGGGATCAGTGGGCGCAAGCATGGCCGCGAGCAGCAGCGCCGGCCCCCAGTTCAAGTGCAGCAGGAAAACGCATGCCAGCGTCATCAAGGCGATCGTGAGAATCATCGCCACCATGCCCAATCGCACCGGCAACAGCCAGATACGGTCGGTCGGCGGCACGCGCATGCGCAAGCCGATGGCGAACAGCGACACCAGCATGGCGATTTCGGTGATCTCGCGCAGAACCGGGGTGCCCTGCAACAGATCGATGTGCAGCAGACCCAGGCCAAAGGGGCCCAGTCCGACGCCGATGGCAAGGTACACCATGGCCGTGCTGATGGGCAGGCGATTGAACGTGCTGCTGGCCAGTCCCATGAAAATCAGGATGCCGCCAACGACGAGGAACCATATCGTTTCGGTCATTGTTCTCCAGGTAGGGGGCGGGGAAGGCGATGCCGGACGCAGTGCCGGACGCAGCGTGAACCCGCCCGACTTGCAAGGAGTGTGCCAAGGCAGTGAAACCTGGGCAGGGATCGCGCGCCTCCACATGCGCCCCTTTCCTCGCGCCCGGCGTGGCGCGGACGCATGATTCTCCCGCGACGGACAACCCGGCGGCCGAATATGGGTCCGGCGCGATCGCCCGTTACAGCGGTGGCGCCGTGGGCGCAAGCAGGGCCTGCGTGTCCGCATGCCGCTGCATGTATGACCGGACGGCCTCGCATTGCGGCACGACTTTCCAGCCTTTCTCACGCGCGGTCGCGAGGGCGAATCCGATGAGCCGGGATGCCACGCCCTGGCCGCGGAACGCTTCCGGAACCTCGGTGTGGGTCAACGTGACGACGTCGCCGGCGAGCGTGTAAGCCACGAACGCCGAGGGTCCCGAGGGTCCGTTCAGCCGCGCCTCGAACCGGTGTGCGGCGGAGTTGTCGCCCATCTCCGGCAGGGCGGGTTCCTGCCCTGTCGCAGCGGAGCCCGCCGGCGTGCCGGTCGTCTGCATCTCTGGTGAATCACTCATCCGGTGCTTCCTCCCTGCGTTCAGGATGTCGTTGTTGAACTTTCGCGCGTCGCCGGCTTGCGCATCGCGTCGGACGGCACGTTCGACCCTACGCCTGGCCAGGCGGCGACGGCCAGATAGGGGCGGATGATACCACCCGGGTTCCCGCTCGAATTGATCCGCGCGATCCCCGCCCGTGCCGCTGGGAAAGGCCGCGTTTCATCGCGACGATCCCAGATCGGCGGCATCAATCCCGATATGAGGCATCCATGCGATCCAGCTTGCGCAGCAGCGCCGCCCACTCCATGACACCGTAGGGACGCCGCGTCTGCGGCTGATAGTTCATGAAGGTCTCGTCGAGCACTTTTTTCGAGACCTCGTTCAACGGCACGTTGCAGGCCATCGCGGCGAGTTGCGACTTGCAGGAGAGCTCGAGCCGGTGCATCGCATTGAAGGCCTCGGCGATGCTGTGTCCTACCGTCAGCAACCCGTGATTGCGCAGGATCAACGCGTTGTTGTCGCCCAGATCCCGCACCAGCGACGCCTTCTCCTCGAGATCGAGCACGACGCCGCAATAGTCGTGGTAGCCGATGCGCACGAAACGCATCGCCGTCTGGGTGATCGGCAACAGGCCGCAACTGAGCGCGGACACGGCCATGCCGGGCCAGCTGTGGGTATGGATGACGCAGGCGAGTTCCGGCTTCGCCTCGTGGATCGCGCTATGGATCACGTAGCCGGCACGATTGACACCGTAGTCGGCGCCGACGAATTCCGGTTTGCTCAGGACGTTGCCGTCGATGTCGATCTTGATCAGACTCGACGCGGTGACCTCCTCGTACATCATGCCGTAGGCGTTGATGAGAAAGCTGCCATGCTGGTCCGGTACCCGCGCGGATATATGATTCGCCGCCATGTCGGACATGCCGTAATGCGCGACCAGGCGATAGCAGGCCGCCAGATCCACGCGGGCCTGCCATTCCTCGGGGGAGCAGCGCGCGCGCATCGACGGGATGGAAAATTCGGGAAGCTGCGTCATGGTCGGAAGTCCATAAGAGGTGCATGACACCCGTTAGCGAAGAAAATCGGTGTCGGATTTGCGCATGCACAGGGTCGCGACCAGCGTGCAGGCGATGCAGACGGATGCGTACAGGTAAAAGCCGGTTTCGGCCCCGATGTGCTTGAACCACAGGCCGACATAGCCCGCGGTGCCGCCGAACAACGCCGTCGCGATCGAATACGGTACGCCGACGCCCAGTGCGCGCAACCGCGCGGGAAACAGCTCGGCCTTGACGATCGAGCAGACGGACGTGTACCCGGAGACGATCAGCAACGCGACGCCGAGCAGCACGAAGGCGCCCCATACCGTGCGCGTATGCGACAGCGCGACAAGTAACGGCCAGGTGCCGAAGGTGCCACCGATGCCGAACAGGAGCAACAGGGGCCGGCGTCCGATGCGATCCGACAGCGCGCCGAACAACGGCTGTACGACCATGAAGAGCGTCAGGGTCGACATCGACACCCAGGCGCTGTCCCTGGCGGACAGGCCCACGGTGTTGACCAGATAATTGTGCATGTAGACGGTGTACGTGAAAAACGCCAGCGTGCCGCCGGTCGTCAGACCGAATACTAGCCATGCGGAACGCGGATATCTGCGCAGTTCGGCCAGACTGCTGGAATGCCGCTCGGTCGCCGACAGTTCCTTGAAATCGGGCGTTTCATCGATATTGCGGCGCACCCAATACGCGAGCAAGGCG
>JBPBQT010000180.1:0-3012 GCA_050955065.1 Janthinobacterium lividum
GCGGTCCAGGGGGACGGTCATTGCATGGCGGCGGTGGCGCTCCGAAGCCGTTCCCCGATGCATCGGGCACTCCGGAATTCGCATTCTGGGCCACGGCGGACCCGGTTGCGCATACCAGCAGAACGAGGGCACACAAGGCTCGTGCGGGCGTAATTCGTTGATTCATCGTCTTTCCGATTATTGATGCATTGAGCGCGCTCAATTTGGTTGAATGCCCATCACTTCCCCCAGACGGACCGCACGCTCCGGCGCCCAGTCCGGGTTGAACGCGACACGGTCCGTCTCGAACAGCAGGACTATCGTCGAACCCAGCAGGAAGCGACCCATCTCCTCCCCCTTCGCGATCGTGATGTTCCGGTCGTCGTAACGCCACTCGTTGATCTTCTGCGAGCGCTTCGGATTGACGGCGCCATGCCAGACGGTGGCGATGCTGCCAACGATGGTCGCGCCGACCAGCACCATCGCGAACGCGCCGCGCTCGGCGTTTTCGAACACGCACACCACACGCTCATTGCGCGCGAAAAGGCCGGGTACACCCCGCGCGGTGACGGGGTTCACCGAGAACAGCGCGCCCGGCACGTAGATCATCCGGGTCAACCGGCCGTCGCAAGGCATGTGCAGGCGATGGTAGTCGCTGGGAGACAGGTAGAGATTGGCAAAGCTCCCATGACGAAAACGCGCGGCCAGCGCGGCGTCGCCGCCGACCAGTTCGGTCGTGGTGAAGCGATGGCCCTTCGCCTGGAGGATGTGGTGATCGTCGATCGCCCCGAACTGGCTGATCGCGCCGTCCACCGGACAAACGAATGCCGCGTCGGCCAGGGGACGCACACCCGGCTTCAGCGCACGCGTGAAAAACTCGTTGAAGCTCGCGTAGCTGGCGATGTCCGGGTTGTCCGCCTCGCTCATGTTCACGCGATACTTGTTGACGAACCACTTGATCAGCCCTGTCGTCATCGAGCCGCCCTTCGCGCCTGCGACGCGACCGGCAAATGTGGTGAGGAACTGCTTGGGCAGCAGATATTGAGACAAGACTTTGATGCGATCGGACACGTATGACCTCGTGGTTCTGACCTGACATCATAGCAAAACCCGATGACGCGACGCGAAAAGCCGCGAGAGAGGCAACGGCAGCGTGCTGAAAGGGTTCGACCGTCCATTGCCTACCGTTTCGCCACGCGGCGCGTGCCCCGGAAAACCAGACCCGCCGCGCCCGCTCCCAGCGTTGCGACCGCCATCCACAGCGCGGCGGCGAACGACCCCGTGTGCGCGGCGATCGGCGCGGCGACGAGCGGACCGATGATCTGTCCCAATCCATACGCCCCGGTTGCATAGCCCATCAGGCCGGCCGCGGCGTCGCCGCGCAGCCGACGCGCCTCCCGCATCGCGAACAGGGTGATGGCGGTGAAGGGCAGTCCCAGCAGGAGGCTGCCAAGCGTGAAACCGAGAACGCTGGGAAACACGCTGCCCAGTACCAGCCCCGCCGCCTGGATGAGATAGCACATGGCCAGCAGCAGCCGGTTGTCCCATGACAGCGGCAGCCGCGCCGCGATCAATGCGCCGACGATAAGCGCCAGTCCGAACGCCGGCCAGAACAGATCGGGCCAGGAGGACCCCGGCAGGGCCTGCCGTGCGATGACCGGCAGGAAGGTCGCGGTAATGATGTAGCCGAAGCCCGCCAGACCGTAGAGGCCGATGAGCCATGCGGCATCGGCGCGCGTCGACCCGGACGCGGTGCCACCGGCGCCGGACGCATGATGCCGCGTGACGGGGGATGCCGGTGCGATGGTCTTCCATACGAGAACGCCTGCTGCCGCCGAACACACCGCGAAACCGATCCAGACGGCCGACGGTGGCAGGCCCAGCGCCGCGGCGGCGGCGCCCAGCAGCCCGGTCGCGACGATGCCGATGCCCGGCCCCGCGTAGATCACGCCGGCGAGGCCATGCGCACCGAGTTCGGCGAGCCGCCGCAGGCCCCACTGCGATGCGAAAACGAACGCCCAGGCGCTGACGACGCCCGCCACGAACCGTATCGCCGTCCATAGCCAGAAGACGTCGGCGAGTCCCATGGCGAGCGTCAGCACGATGGTGGATGCCAGCGCAAGCCGGACCATGCGCGCGGCGTCGAGACGGATCGCCGCGCACGACAGCGCGCCGAGCAGATAGCCGGCGTAATTGGCCGATGCGAGCCAGCCGCCGTGGCGGATGTCGAGCGCGCCGCTCTTCAGCATCAGCGGCAACAGCGGGGTGAAGGCGAACCGCCCGACGCCGAGCGCGATGGCGAGCGTCACGGCGCAGGCGAGCGCGGCGCGGCGCGCGGTTTGAGGAGACGACGAAGCGGGAATGGACAGGGCCATAAGGGGAGGACAGGGGCGACGATGAGACGATCCTAACTTGACCCGGTCATCATTGAATAATGAATAATGAAGATGCAACCAATCCTCAGGGGAGATCGTGGATCTATCGGCACTGACGATCTTCCGGGCCATCGGCCACGGCAGCGACGTCACGGCGCTCACGCTGGTGGCGTTCGAACGCGGCTGCGCGTACCGCACCGACGCAATGCGCTGGTACGCGTTGCAGGGGATCCGGCCGGCGTGGGTGCTGAAGTTGGATTCGTAACTGGGGCAGGTGGATTCGCCGCTGGCCTGGCGCAAGGGCCACTTCTCGGCGGCGCTGAATGTGCTGCGCGATCTGCTTGTGGGCGGCGAGGCGTCGCCGGTGAATTCGCCGCCGTACCACCACATGCGCTTGCTGTCTGACGCTCGAGTCCGTGCCAGGTAAAGATTCCGGTTTTTTGTTGTGTCAGGAAAAATCGGGGAAACCCCGCAGCGGCAGCCCATCCCGTGTTTCGCCCTGACGGAGGCGGATACAGCCTTGCGGGTCCGCCGATGTCATTTTAGCCCACTCCTGGGTGATTTGGCCACTACGGATCAGATGCCAATGAAGCGGGTTCGCTCTCGAGTACCGCGAAGCCCACATCCTGCATGGGGTGCATGGCGTCGACAGTGCAAC
>JBPBQT010000181.1:0-2925 GCA_050955065.1 Janthinobacterium lividum
GTCGGCCGGGGTGACATTCAGGTTGCGGCCCTGCACGGTCACGGATTTGATCTTGCCGTTCTTGGCGTCGTCCATGAACTGCGAATACGGCACGCCTTCCTGGACCCGCGGCTTGTCGAACTGCTTGAACACCGTAAACAGCACCAGTGCGATCACCAGCCACACTGCTGCTTTCGAAAACATATTGTTGTTCAAGACCCCACTCCTTCACTGATATCGCCGGCCTCATGGAACGACAAGGCTGTTCGACGCATTCTAATCCACTCCGTGATCCCCTGCCATAGACAACCGCGTCGTGCAAGCCACACTTTGGCGCGTGATGTCAGGCGAAAAGACAGGAAAACGGGTCGTCTCCCGGAACCCACCCGGGGCCGAGGCCGATATCGGCCGATGGCCGACTGCTAGCCGAACGAAACGGCTAGGCGTTTTTGAGACGTTTTCCCAAGATGAAGGTCTCCGACGACTTGTCGCGCGACGCCTTGGGTTTGCGTGGCGCGACCACCTTGAACTGCTGCTTGAATTTCTCGATGATCTGGCTGTAGCCGCTGCCGTGAAAACACTTCACCAGCAATGCACCGTCCGGCTTCAGATGATTCCGCGAGAATTCCAGCGCCAGATCGCAGACGTGCTCGATGCGTGCGGCGTCGGCGGATGCCACTCCCGACAAGTTGGGGGCCATATCCGAAAGTACAAGGTCGACCTTGGCGCCGCCGAGCAGTTTTTCAAGCGCCGCCATCACGTCGTCCTCGCGGAAATCGCCCTGGACGAACTGCACCCCGGAAATCGGCTCCAGCGGCAGCATGTCGAGCGCGATGATGGTGCCGTTCAGCTCGGCGATCTCGCGGCCTTCGACCGGTGCGTCGGTGCCCGGCTTGCGCGCGGTGCTACCGAAGCGGTTGCGCACATACTGGCTCCAGCTGCCGGGCGAGGCGCCCAGGTCGACCACGATCTGGCCCGGTCGAATCAGCTTGTCCTGCTCGTCGATTTCCTTGAGTTTATACGCCGCGCGGGCACGATAGCCGTCGCGCTGCGCCATTTTCACGTAGGGATCATTGATATGATCGTGCAGCCAGGATTGATTGGATCTATTCTTCGCCATGAAACTTTCTTGAAACTCCCTCTTTTAGGGGATAATACGCTGCTTTTGCGTCATTCCGGCGCCCTACCGTCAGACAAGTCTTCCATGCCCGCTTTCAATCTGTCCCCCGCCCAGCGCGCCGATCTTCGCGCGCAGGCCCATGCGCTCAAACCCGTCGTCATCATCGGCGCCGACGGCTTGACCGAGCCTGTCGTGGCGGAGGCCAGGCGCGCGTTGCACTCGCATCAGCTGATCAAGATCCGCGTGTTCGGCGACGACCGCGACGCGCGCGTCGAGATCGCCGACACGCTGTGCGCCCGGCTCGACGCCGCGCTGGTCCAGCACATCGGCAAGCTGCTGGTGATCTGGCGTCCGTCGGACGACGCCGAGGACCTGATCGCGGCGGCGCCCGCCGCGCGCGGCCGCGCCGCCGGTCCGTCGTCGAATGCCGCGATGGCGCGCCGCGTGGCCGCCGCGCCGGCAAACGGCCGCCGTCCGGCCGTTGCACCGGCGCCCCGCGGCCGGGCAGGCGCCACCGCCGGCGCCGCCGCGCGCAGTCCGGCACGCAAGACGCCGGCGCGCCAGGCCACGTCGGCCGCCTCCGCCTACGCGACCGCCGCGCCGCGCGAGCGCGCCCGGACACGCGATGCGGCCGCCGATGGCGCCGCCCCGCGTTCCGGCAAGGGCGGCGCGCCACGGATGGTGACCGTCGTCAAGCCGACCGGCAACGACCGCCGCCGTGCGCGTCCGACCCAGGTGCTGGTCCGCGGCAATGAGCGCGTGACCGCCGGTGGCAACGTCAAGAAGGCGAAACGCCGCGTCGTCAGCACCAAGCGGATGCACCAGCAGGACAAGTAAGCCCGCAGGCAGGGGAAAGGATCGCGCTGTCGGTCCGGCCCGCGCCGAAACGGGCGCGGGCCGGACCGACAAGGCCCGACAGATCCGCCCCGTCCAGCTTACCGAGAATCGGAGCAAAGAGCGGACTGCAGGACGGACTGCAAAGCGGACTATGAAACGGGCTGTGAAGCGGTGACCGAAAGGCAGACCGCGGATCAGACGTATCGCACCGCGATCACTTCGTACTCGCGCACGCCGCTGGGCGCCTGCACCGCGGCCACATCGCCCTCGTATTTGCCGATCAGCGCGCGGGCGATCGGCGAACTCACCGATACCAGCCCCTGCTCCAGGTCCGCCTCGTCGTCGCCGACGATCTGATACGTGACCTTGCCGCCGCTCCCCAGATCCTCGAGATCGATCGTCGCCGCGAAAACGATGCGACCCTCGGCATCGATCGTCGCCGGGTCGATGACCTGCGCGGCCGACAACTTGCCCTCGAGCTCGATGATCCGGCCCTCGACAAACGACTGCTTTTCCTTGGCCGCGTCGTACTCGGCGTTCTCCGACAGGTCGCCCTGCGCACGTGCCTCGGAGATCGAATTGATCACCGACGGACGCTCGACCGACTTCAGCCGATGGAGTTCGTCTTTCAACAGCTCTGCACCACGTTTCGTCAGCGGGACGGTACTCATAGCAAATTAACCATACAAAAAAAATCGCCGCAGCAGGTCGCGTTTGCCCGCAGACAAACGCCGCCCAACCGCGGCTGACGAGGGACGCATCGTGATCGGCGTCCCCAAGACTTCGAATCTCGTCGATCGAAGCCCTAGTTTAGGCGAGCATGCAGTCCTTGTAAATCATAGACTTCAAGCTCCCGCAGATAGGCCAGGCCCTCGACCGCGGCACGCGCGCCGGAGATCGTCGTGTAGTACGTGACATTGTTTGCCAGCGCGCTCATGCGGATCGAACGCGAATCGGCGATCGCCGTGCGGGTCTCGTCGACGGTCGTG
>JBPBQT010000182.1:0-2865 GCA_050955065.1 Janthinobacterium lividum
AATGGGCCCGCCCGGCGTGCAAGGAAACGCACGATGCCGTCGATCCCGGGCAGCATCACGACGCGACCACCGATGAGAGCGCATGAAAGATCCCGCCGACCTGCGTTTTCTGCTGACCATCCATGACAGCCCGAGCCTGCTCGCCGCCGCGCGCAAGCTCGGGCTGACGCCGTCGGCGGTGACGCAGCGCCTGCAGCAGCTCGAACGGCATCTGGGCGTGCGGCTGGTCGAGCGTTCGTCGCGGCAACTGCGTTTCACCGACGAGGGCACCATGCTGTGCCAGCGCGGCGCGGCGCTGATCGGGCAGTTCGACGCGTTGCTCGACGACCTGCACCAGCGCCGCGGCGGCTTCGTCGGCAAGCTGAGGATCAACGCCCCGTTCGGATTCGGCCGGCGTCATATCGCGGGCTGCGTGGCGGCGTTCCAGCAACTGCATCCGGAGGTCGATATCGCATTGACGCTCTCGGACCAGCCGTTGTTGGAACTGACCGAGCGCTTCGACATCGTGATCCATATCGGTCATCTCGGCGTGTCGAATCTGGTCGCGCATGCGATCGCGCCGAACGCGCGCTTCGTCTGCGCCGCGCCGTCCTTCCTGGCGCGTCACGGCCCGCCGGACGACCCCGCGGCGCTCGCGGCGCTGCCCTGCATCGCGCTGCGCGAGAACAACGAGGACGTCACGCTCTGGCAGTTCGGCAAGGGGCGCACGCGGCAGAGCGTCAGGGTCGCGCCGAAACTCAGCTGCAACGACGGCGAGGTGATCCGCGCCTGGGGCGTGGCGGGCCGGGGCGTCATCATGCGCTCGGAATGGGACGTGGCCGGGGACCTCGTCAGCGGCGCATTGGTGCGGTTGCTGCCCGCGTGGAAACTGCCCGATGCCGACGTGGTGGCGCTGACCCACCAGCGCACCGGGCTGCCGCTGCGCACCCGCGTCTTTCTCGATTACCTGAAGACGCAGTTCCGGCCGCTGCCGCCATGGCGGCGGCCGGGGTAAGGCGGGCCGGACGGGCCGGTACCCTCCGGTTTGCGATATCCGGCGGTCCGGCGCAGCGCCGGGGCCGGATTCACGTAGTCCGTCGCGGGGTTACCAGGGCCAGGCGATGCTGGAACCCGTGCCGGTCTCGCACGCTTGCCGGTGCAGCAAACGCGCGACGGTGAGGTCCTGCAATGCCAGGCCCGTCATGTCGAATACCGTGATGTCGTCGGGCTGACGCGCGAAGGCGGCGGCGCCGGTGAGCAGGTCGCCCAGTTCGGTGCAGCCGGTGTCGGGCGCCCATTGCGTTTCGCCGATCTGCCGCGCCTGCTCGCGGTCGTCGACGAACAGCCGGACCCGCGACAGCAGCCCGTCGGGCAGTTCGCGCTTGCCGCGGGTGTCGGCGCCGACGCAGTTCAGGTGGGTGCCGGGTTGCACCGCGTGCGCGTCGAAGAGCGGCGCCGCGCCGGGCGTGGCGGTGATGACGATGTCGCTGCGGGCAACCGCCTGGTTCGCGTCGCGCGCATGCGTGACGCTGCAACGCGCGGCGGTGTCGGCGTGCGCGGCGGAACCGGCGGAACCGACGGAGTCGGCCGTGGGGCTGACCGTAAGGCCCGCCGCGACCTGTGCCTCGAACGCGGGACGGGGCGCCCCGTCGTGCGTGAGATAGACGACTTCGCGGATCGACGGCAGGTGCGCCAGCGCGAAGCGCACCTGAATGGCCGCCTGCACGCCGGTGCCGAACACGCACAGCCGCGCGCTGTCCGGGCGGGCAAGCGTCGTCAGTCCCCAGGCGCCGGCGCCGCCGGTGCGCATCGCGGTGATCGTGTTGCCGTCGATCACGCACAGCGGCCGGCCGGTGGCCGGGTCGATCAGCAGGATGGTGGCCTGGTGCGGCTCGCCATTCAGTGCGCGGTTCGCGGGCCAGAACCCGGCGGCCTTGAAACCGAGCAGGCCCTGCGTGGGCACGTCGCCCGACTTGATGCCGAAAATGCCGCCGGTGGGCAGTGCCTCGCGAACCACGGGAAACACGCGGCCCTCGCGCTGGCTGTGCAGCATGAAAGCCTCGCGCACCGCCGCGAGGAGCTGTTGGGGCTGGAGCAGTTGGTCGACCTGGTGCTTGTCGAGCAGCAGGAGGCGCGCGTCGCCACGCCGGGCGTCGTCACGTTGAGTGTCGTCATGCGCCATGGCGGTCTCCGGCGGAGGTATCGGTTACGGCAACAGGAGCAGCAGGGGCAACAGGGGCAGCAGGGGCAGCAGGGGCAGCAGGGGCAGCAGGGGCAGCAGGGGTAGCAGGAGCAGCAGCAGCCGCGGCAGCGGCGGTTGCATCGACCGTCGCGTCGGCGCGCGCATCGCCCAGATAGCGCTCCACCAGACGCGACCAGAACGCCGCGCCCACCACCAGGTTGTCGTCGTTGAAATCGTAGTGCGGGTTGTGCAGCATGCTGCCCGCGTCGGCGAGCCCGTTGCCGATGCGCACCAGGCAGCCGGGCCGCGCTTCCAGCATGTAGGCGAAGTCCTCGCTGCCGGTCAGGCGGTCCATCTGCTCGACGACGTTCTCCGCGCCCACCAGTTCCTTCGCCACGGCGGTGGCGAACGCGGTCTCGTCCGGCGCGTTGCGCACGACCGGGTAGCCGGCGACGTAGTCGATCTCGGCGCGGACGCCGAAGCTCTCGGCCTGCGCCTCGGTGAGCGCGATGATGCGTTCCTTCAGCAGCGCGCGCACCGCCGGGTCGAACGAGCGCACGCTCAGGCCGAGCTGCACCTCGTTCGGAATGACGTTCAGCGCCTGGCCGCCCTGCAGCTTGCCGATGGTGACGACCGCGGTCTGGGCGGGATCGATATTGCGCGAGACCACGGTCTGCAGCGCCATGATCAGGCTCGCCGCGGCC
>JBPBQT010000183.1:0-2681 GCA_050955065.1 Janthinobacterium lividum
ACGTCGTCGAGGTTCTCCAGCACATCGAGCAGCTTCTGCATCCGCGCGCCGTCTTCGCCGGCCAGCGCGATCTCGTTTTGCGGCTTCATCGTGACTTCGGCCATTTCCGCCTTGAATCCCGCCGCTTCGAGCGCGGTTTTCACCTGCGCGAATTCCAGCGGCGGGCAGATGACCTCGAGGCTGCCGTCCTCGTGCGTCGTGACGTCGTCGGCGCCGGCTTCGAGCGCGGCCTCCATCAGCGCGTCCTCGGACGTACCCGGCGCGAACAGGAACTGGCCACACTGCGTGAACATGAAGGCGACCGAACCGTCCTGGCCCATGTTGCCGCCGTATTTCGAGAACGCGTGCCGGACCTCCGCCACCGTGCGCGTGCGGTTGTCCGTCATCGTGTCGACGATCACCGCGGCGCCGCCGATGCCGTAGCCTTCGTAACGGATTTCCTCGTAGTTCGCGCCGTCCAGACCGCCCACGCCGCGCTGGATCGCGCGCTGCATGTTGTCCTTCGGCATGTTCGCGTCCATCGCCTTGTCCATCGCCAGGCGCAGCCGCGGGTTCGTGTCGGCGTCGCCCCCGCCCAGACGGGCGGCGACGGTGATTTCCTTGATCAGGCGGGTCCAGGCCTTGCCGCGTTTCGCATCCGCGGCGGCTTTCTTATGTTTGATGTTGGCCCATTTTGAATGTCCAGCCATTTCAGCGTGTTCCTCGAATCGTCATCGGCCGCGCCAGCGGCGGCAAGACTGCCATTTTACCGGTGGTTGGCGCGGCGCGGGTCGATTCGCGACGAAACCGTGCCGAATGGGCGGTTTTGTCGCTAAGCCGCCGATTGCCGTCAGAAGGTTCCGGGGTAATTCCCGCCGTCGAGCAGCATGTTCTGACCCGTCATATAGCCCGCGTGGGCGCTGCACAGGAAGGCGCAGGCCGCACCGAACTCGTCGGGCCGGCCGAAGCGTCGCGCCGGAATCGCGCCGCGTCGCGCCTCGCGGGTCGCCTCCTCGGACGTGCCGTTCGCGGCGGCGCCCGCCCTGACGGTGGCGCTCAGGCGGTCGGTGTCGAACATGCCCGGCAACAGATTGTTGATCGTCACATTGTGTTGCGCGACGCTGCGCGCGACGCCGGCGACGAAGCCGGTCAATCCGGAACGCGCGCCGTTGGACAGGCCGAGGATGTCGATGGGCGCCTTGACCGACGAGCTGGTGATGTTGACGATGCGGCCGAACCGGCGCGCGATCATGCCGTCCACCGCGGCGCGGATCAGTTCGATCGGCGTGAGCATGTTGGCGTCGAGTGCCTTGATCCACGTGTCGCGGTCCCAGTCGCGGAAATTGCCGGTCGGCGGGCCGCCCGCGTTGGTGACGAGGATGTCGGGCGCGGGACACGCGGCGAGGGCCCGCCCGCGCCCCTCGGCGGTGGTGATGTCGGCGGCGACGGTGACGACCGAGACGCCCGTGGCGGCGCGGATCGCCGCGGCGGTCGTCTCGAGTGCGGCGGCGGTGCGGGCGACGATGACCAGATTCACGCCCTCGGCGGCGAGCGCCTCGGCGCAGCCGCGGCCCAGTCCCTTGCTGGCCGCGCATACCAGGGCCGTACGGCCGGCGATACCCATATCCATGATGACGTTTCCTTTGACGATGGCTGGAGTGAAGAACGAAGCGTGCGGGAAGATTGCAAAACGGCGGGCCGGCACGGACGCGGTGCATCGTCAGGACGCACCGTGGCGTACGCGGGGGAAGGCTTCGCCAGTTTACCGCCGACGGCCCGCATCCGCAGAGGGGCACACGACGCAGGCGGGGCGCGTGCGTGGGAAAACCCGCGGCGCGCATGACCGCGCAGGCGCGATGCATATACGACGAATCATGGTCCGGGAGGTTTTCGCACCGGTAGACTAGCGGGTGTGGCGCGTCCCACGGGTTCGCGCTTCACCGCTCCACTTCGAATGGAAGGGCAGGACGGAGCCGGTAAAGTGCCGCACAGACGCTGCGGGGCATTGCAGAAGCGCACGGCGGCCCGTCATTGTTTACACTCTCGACCTCACCGATTTCAGGACCCATGACCCTCATGAAGACCGATCCGCGTTTTCCGAATCTCTTCATTCTCGATCATCCGCTGATCCAGCATAAATTGACGCATATGCGCGACCGCACGACGTCGACGCGCACGTTTCGCGAGCTGTTGCGCGAAATCACCCTGTTGATGGGGTATGAAATCACCCGCGATCTGCCCTTGGCGAGCCGCGCGATCGAGACGCCGATGACGCCGATGCAGGCGCCGGTGATCGCCGGACGCAAGCTCGCGATCGTGCCGGTCCTGCGCGCGGGGATCGGCATGTCCGACGGCCTGCTCGATCTGGTGCCGTCGGCCCGTGTCGGGCATATCGGTGTCTACCGCGCCGAGGATCAGCGTCCGGTCGAGTATCTCGTGAAGCTTCCCGATGTCGAGGAGCGGGTGTTCATCCTGTGCGATCCGATGGTCGCGACCGGTTACTCGGCGGCGCACGCGGTCGATGTGCTGCTCGCGCGCGGCGTGCCGGGCTCGCACATTCTTTTTCTGGCGCTGGTGGCGGCGCCCGAGGGCGTGAGCGTCTTCGCGCAGAAACACCCGGACGTCAAACTCTACGTGGCCGCGCTCGACGAGCGTCTGGACGAGCACGCGTACATCATTCCCGGCCTCGGGGATGCGGGCGA
>JBPBQT010000184.1:0-2561 GCA_050955065.1 Janthinobacterium lividum
CGATCGTGCCGGACGATTTCGCCCGCCGGCTCGCGGCGTCGGGCGCCGAGGTGGTCATCGGCCCGCGTACCGGCTCCAAGACAGCGAACCTGACGATACCCGAGACGCTGCCTCCCGGCCCGCTGGCGGAGATTCTGCCGATGCGTGTCTGGCGCGTCGAGTCGCTGCGTCCCGGTGCGACCGAGCCGGTGGCGGGCGGCACCGCGCGGCACTGGCGTGATTTCGTGGAAGCCGGCGAGGGGACGGAGGTCGTCATGCGTTTCGGCGACGGGCTGCCCGCCGTGCTCCGATACGGGCGGGTGCGTTATCTGGCCAGCTTGTTCGACGCGGTGTTCACGCAGGAACTGTTTCTGCAGGCCGCGCGGGCGGCCGGTCTGCCGGCCGTGCGCCTGCCCGACGGCGTGCGGTTCAGCCGGCTGGGCGCACTGACCTACGTCGTGAACTACGGGCCGACGCCCTATACGATCGGGTCTGCCGGGATGGAACCATCCGACGACGCGCGCCACGCCGCTCCTGCGGCAAGCATGGACGCATCGTCCGGGTCGCTCGGATTCCTGGTCGGCAAACAGGTGGTGGAGCCCCAGCAGGTCGCGATATTTCGTCACGTGGAATAAGAAAAACATCATTCGGAGACAAGCATGACAACAAATTCATCGGTGCCGACAGCGGGTTCGAATGGCGCGGGCAGGCGCATGACGCAGGCGCTGCGAACCGTCGCGGCGCGGTTCTCGACGAGGCGGCCCGTGGCGCTGACGGTGCTGTGCGCGAGTCTGCTGGCCTGTGGCGCGGCGGCACCCGCGCAGGCCGGAACGCTGGCGGTGAACGTGGCGTTCAAGGGCGCGAATCAGCGCGTGGTCTGGCAGCAGGTCTTCGACCAGTTCAAGAAGGCGCACCCCGACATCGACCTGAAGGTGGCCTTCGTCGACGAGGAGGCCTACAAGGTCCAGCTTCCCGGCTGGCTGTCCACCGCGCCGCCCGATGTCATCACCTGGCACGACGGCGAACGCATGGCGTTCTACGCGAAGCGCGGGCTGCTCGAGGACCTGAGCGCGGACTGGAGCAGGAACGACTGGAACGGCATGTACGCGTCCACGAAGGAGGCGTCGTCGTACCAGGGAAAACAGTATGCGGCGCCCACCGTGTACTACTCGTGGGGCATGTTCTATCGGAAGGATCTGTTCCAGAAGGCCGGCATCGCCGCCGAACCGAAAACCTGGCCGGAATTCCTGGACGCGTGCAGAAAGCTGCGCGCGGCGGGGATCGCGCCCATCGCGGTCGCGGGACGCGACGCGTGGACCCTGGCGGGATGGTTCGATTATCTCGACCTGCGCCTCAACGGCAATGCGTTTCACCAGCAACTGATGGCGGGCGCGATTCCGTACACGGATGCCCGGGTCAGAAAGGTCTATGCGGCATGGAAGGAACTGATCGATGCGAAGGCGTTCATCGACAACCCGCTGTCCTACGATCTGGACGCGGTGCAACCCTTCCTCTTCCAGGGAAAGGCCGCGATGATGCTGATGGGAACGTTCATCACCGCGGGATTCCCGGCGAGCATCAAGCCCGAGATGGCGTATTTTCAGTTTCCGATCATCGACGCGAAAGTGCCGACCGCGGAGGACGGGCCGGTGGAGTCGATGCATATTCCGGCGAAGGCGAAGAACAAGGCGGACGCCCACGTTTTCCTGGCCTTCATCGAAACGCCCGCCATCGGCGCGCAGCTGGCGAAAGGCCTCGGCTCGCTGTCGGCGAACAGCCGCTCGGCCCCGCCGGACGATCCGATTTCGCGTACGGGCTTCCAGATCCTGTCGAACACCAAGGGCGGCATCGCCCAGTTCTACGATCGCGACATGACGAAGGAAATGGCTGACAAGGGGATGGAGGGCATGCAGCAGTTCATCTCCGACCCGGGGCAGCTGGATGCGATCCTCGCGCGGCTCGAGGAGACGCGCAAACGGATCTACAAAAAATGACCGCCGCCAGCAAGCCGACGATGAAACCGGAGACCCTGGCGCGGGCCGTTGCGCAGCCGCGCAAACGTGCATCGGCGGTCGCGCGCCAGCAGCGCCTGGCCGCGTTGCTCTTCCTGTCGCCGGCCTGCATCATGGCCGCGGTCTATGTCGTCTGGCCGATCCTGTCGTCGATTTTCCTGAGCTTCTACAACTGGGACGGGATGTCGCCGAAGGAATTCATCGGCCTGGCGAACTACACGGAACTGTTCCACTCGGCCACCTTCTACACCGCGTTGAAGAACAACGTGATCTGGCTGGTGCTGTTCCTGCTGGCGCCGCCGATGGGTCTGGCCGTGGCGCTTTACCTGAATCAGGCGGTGCCCGGCATCCGGCTCGTGAAATCGCTGTTTTTCGCGCCCTTCGTGCTTTCCGGGGTGGTGGTGGGGCTGATGTTCTCGTGGTTCTACGATCCGACGTTCGGGCTGCTGAAGGTCGTGCTGGGCCATGGCGTTCCGGTGCTCGGCGATGCCCGCTACGTGACCTTCGGCATCATTTTCGCGGCGCTCTGGCCGCAGACCGCCTATTGCATGATTCTCTATCTGACGGGCC
>JBPBQT010000185.1:0-2457 GCA_050955065.1 Janthinobacterium lividum
AAATTGATCTCGCCGCCCGGCGCGATGACGCCGCTTTCGATGCCGGCCAGACCTTTCAGGATCTCGACGCGTTCCTTGTTCTCCAGCCCGAAGGTCTGCTCGCCGGAGGCCGCGAGATTGTTGATCTCGATCGCGCTGGCGAGATCGATCGGGAAACCGCGGATCGTGAACCCCTCGTAGTAGCCGACCGGCGCATAGGCGTTGCCGACCGACGCGTCGTTGCGCACGATGTCGCTGAGCCGTTTCGCGTGCTGGTCGGCGAGCTGTTCCTGCGTGACGACGGTGACCGAGGCGGGGGTGTCGAGCAGCGGCGCCTCGTCGAATCCGGCCACCGACGCCTGCCGCGCGCGGTAGCGTCCGCTCCCCTCCCCGGTCACGGAAACCGTCGGCAGGACGACATCGCCAAGGGGCGCCGGCGCGACCGTGGCATCGGCGTCCGCCGCCATCGCGGGCATGGCGGGAACGCCGCACAGGGCGGCGACCGCGGCCAGGGCAGCGCTGGAAAAGGCGTGATGGAAGGTACGCTGCGGAAAAAGAGGGGAGGTCATCGTGTGGGTCGCATTCCGGCAAACCGTTGCCTGCGCTGCATAGTAGCCGCCATGCGCCGTTCCGACAATTCGTTTGCGCGCCGCGCGGCGGCCACGCGCCTTACGGCAAGGGCCGGTTCGAAACGCTTCAGGTCGCGGCGAAATCCGTCACGGCCTGCGCGAAGCGCCGCGCCACCGGGTTCACCGCCTCGCACCGCGTCACCAAATGCAGGGGCGTGCGTGCTGCGGCCGCCGCGCCATGCCGCGCAGGCGGACTTCGTGGCGCTCGCGCAGCGGTATGCGCGAAGCGACATGACCTATCTATCTGTTCGGAGGGAACGACGACGACCCCCGGCACCCCGCGCTCGCCCGGTGCTGCGCGGCGGCGGCGCAGGGTCCGCACCGGCTGGCCCGGGGCCGCGCGTATTTCGCCTACCTGCGGCGCCTGTTTCCGGCCATCCGTCACGTATGCCGCGAGATCGACGGCGTCGGTCACGACGGCGATGCGATGCTGGCCAGCGCCGCGGGCATCCAGGCACAGTCCGGCGTGAGGCCGGACGCGCGCCGGCTGGCCGCCATCGGCAGGACGCCGGCGGCGCGGCGGATTGACCGCGCCGCCCGGCGCCGGCGGCAACGGCACGGACCGCTGCCGGGAATATCATCCGCCGACGTCGCGAGGGTGACGCCCGCGCCGGCAACCGACGCTCAGGCCTTTTTCAGATGCGCCAGCTCGTCCAGGCCGCTGCCGCCGTCGGCATACGCCTGCCTGAAGCTGTCGCGCTGCTGCCAGCGCTTCCAGAGCGCGTCCAGATGCTCGAAGCGCTCGTCAAGCGGCGTGTTGTTCGCCGGAAATTTCGAGAAAGCGATCGATACGCAGAGCGTGACGTCGGCGAACGTCGGCGCCGCGCCGCCCAGCAGCCACTCCCGCCCGTCGGACAGGTGGCGGTCGACCAGGGCCGCGTGCGCCAGCGCTTCCTTGCGGCAGTGCTCGCCCCATTGCGGATTGCTCGTGAGTTCGAGCTTCGGTCCCAGACCCTGGTGCATGACGTGGAACATCGTGACGATGCGGTACAGCACGTGGGTCCAGATGCGGTTTTCCCACATCGTGTCGAGGCCCTGCTCGAGCGCGGACTCGCCGGTCAGCTTGCGACCCGGGAACTGCTGGTCCAGGTAGCGGACCACGCCGGCGGTCTCCGACAGGTAGCTGCCGTCGCTCAGGCGCAGCGTCGGCGTCTCGCCCCAGGGATTGCGCTTGAGATGCGGCCACTTGCGCTGGTCGCCTCCGGGGGCCATGTCGAGGATCGTTTCCTCGAACTGGTCGGCGATGCCTTTTTCGTGAATGAAAAGGCGCAGGCGTTGCGGATTCGGAAAAGCGGATGGCGAAGTGAACAGCTGCATTTTTTCGGTCATGATCATTTTCTCTTATAAGGTCGTCGCTCTATCCAGCAACCGGGATGCCTACCCGCGCTTGCTCCTCCCCGCATGGCAGGAGCCGGTGCCAAAACGCAATGTCTTGTAACATACAGCCCGCCCGCGCACGACCCGCTGGCTGTCGACGCCCGTCCGGCCTATCGCCGCACGACGGGTGTCCGACCGGCCGCTGCCGGGCGTCTGCCCGTACGTGCGCACCCTCCGGATACACCTACTCGCGAGTCCGCGCAGCGTGAATGCCGCATTTGCGCCGACGCGGCCGCTTTCCCGGGTACGTCCGGACGGGATCGGGCACCCTGGGCAGCCTGCCTGCCTGCGCCATTTCGCCACGGTTCATTCCGTCCACCTCAAGGGAGGATCAGATCGTCGGCCCTGCCCGGCGAACAAGAGCACTATGCAATTGCAAAACGATAACAAACCCTCCGGGTACATGGCCTCCGATACCGCCAACCGGGCGGCACAAGCCAAAAAAGAGCAGGCCGGACGCCGCCGCGCGCAT
>JBPBQT010000186.1:0-2346 GCA_050955065.1 Janthinobacterium lividum
CGATCGGCTCGCGCACGACCCGGGTGGTGCCGGACATCGCCTCCAGCTCGAAACCCTCCAGCGCCGCGATGGTCTGCCGCAGGTGGATGGTGCCCATGACCGCCTGGTCGCTGCGCGCGAACGCGATCGGCGCACCCATCTCGCGCGACAGCGCCTGCGCCATGTCCTCGGCGCGCCGCTCGTACACGGCGAGCGTGCGCCGCAGCAGATCGAGCCGCTGCTCGCGGGTCCAGCGCGCGAAGGCCGGAAACGCACGACGCGCGGCGGCCACCGCGCGGTCGACGTCGGCGCGTCCCGCCAGGGTGATGGTGGCGAAGGCCGTCTCGTCGGACGGGTCGACCACCTCCAGCGGGCGCGGTTCGAGCACGTCGGTCCACGATCCGTCGACATAGCTCTGCCGGGCATGCGCCAGGACCGTCTCGTCCGTTCCGGCCATCTCAGCCCCGCGCCGTGGACTGCACGATCCTGCCCGCCATGCCCGTCTCCCGCCCCGGCACTTGGCCGGAATTTGTGATCACATTTTGTGGTCGTGCGGCCGTCGCGTCAATCCCGCTTCCCGGCGCCTATTCGCGATAGGTCAGCATGACCCCGACATAGCGCGGCCGCAGCGTGGTGTCGGTATAGGTCTCCGAGCCGATCGTCTCGTGCATCTGGGTGAGACGCGGCGTCGCGTTGAGAAGGTTGTTGACGAACACCGACAGGTTGAACGCGCGCCGGAAGACCAGCCCGGCACGCAGCGAGATATAGTTGGTCGCGTCCGTCAGGGCGTAGCCGGGATCGTACCCCACCGTGCTCGAATCCCGCAGCGGCGTGGTGCCGGCGGGGCCTGCGATATACTGGTAGTCGGCACGGACATAGGGCTGCGCACCGAGGATGGTGAAGCGGCTGCGGGGTACCGTGTACTGCGCGCCGATGCTGAACTTCCAGGCCGGCTCGCCGATCGAATCCCCCGTGCGCGCGATCAGCCCGCTGCTCGAGTTCCCGGCCGCGCTGTCGGTGGTGTAGTGCGCATCGGTGAAGCCGAACGCGGTGTCGATCGCGACGCCCAGGGCCGGACGGATCGTGGCCTGCACGTCGAAGCCGCGGCTGACGGCCTTGCCGAGATTGCCGGTATAGGTGATGCCGCAGGTCGGCAGCAGCACGCTCTGCTGGATGTTGTCCCAGTCGATCGTGTAGGCGCTGATACCCCATTCCACGCGATCGTTCAGGACCCGGTTCTTGGTGCCGATCTCCCAGCTTTTCACGGTGTCGGAATTGTAGCTGCCCGGCGCATGCGTGATGCCGAAATCCGCGAAGTCGGCGCCGCAGGCTTCCGCCGGCACCGGAGCATTGGCGCCGCCGACGCGGTATCCCTTGGCCCAGGTCACATAGACCATGTCGCGCGGGTCGATCTGGTACGACAGCGTGAACTTCGGCGTCACCGGGTTCTCGGACTTGGACCCGGAACCGCCGGTGAGGCCGCCATTCTGCGACCCGTCGGCGAAGTTGACGAAGCTGAAGCTGGTATGGGCGTAGCGCACGCCGGCATCGAGCTTCAGACCCGGCAGCAGACGCAGCGTGCCGTTGGCGAACACCGCCTCCTGCTCGTCGATCGCGTCGGTGTGGTTGATGTAGCTGTCCTTGCCGGCCAGGGGGGCGCCGAAGAAGTCCTGGATGGTGTCGCCGAACACCGGCAGGAACAGCTGGTTGGCGATCGGATCCTCGATCTCCTCCGAGCTCACCTGCTCGTTGTGCTGGTAGAACACGCCGGCGGTCCAGACGAAGCGCGCGTCCGGGTTCTCGGACTGGATGCGCACCTCCTGCGTGATGTTGCGCTGGTCGTTGGTGATGCGCGACGGCGAATAATAGTACGGCAGCGCGGGATTGATGCCGGTCGGCGTCAGCAGCGGAAAATACGGCGAGCTGTCGTCGAGATAGGTGTTGTAGAACGACAGGTTATAGAGCGTCCCGTCATAGCCGGTCAGGTTGTCGCGGTGCAGGAACGAGGTGTTCGAGATCACCGAGAACGGGCCAGGATCGTAGTGGATGTTCAGGGCCGGGATATAGAACCGGTCGTTGTCGCGCACGTATTCCGGGATATTGGTGCGGAACTGGCCGGCCGACGGGTTCGACAGGCCCTCGACATAGGCGTCGCTGTCGGCACGCAGCCGCTGCTGGTACATGATCGAGGGCGTGATCAGCAGCCCGTCCGTCGGCGCGATCGCGAACGCGCCGCGATAGACGTTGACGTTGTTGGAATTGGTGTTGGTGTCGGTGATGTCGCCGGTGCGGTAGTTGAGGTGGTCAAGAAAGCCGCCATCGGTCTCGTGGCTGACGCTGACCCGAAAGCCGAGCCTGTCCTTGATC
>JBPBQT010000187.1:0-2191 GCA_050955065.1 Janthinobacterium lividum
ACAACTCCTGCGATAAGATGATTATTGCGACAACGAAGTTGATGTGGAGACATTTCTTGAAATCATGAAAAAGTCTTCGGAGCTGCGCCCGTTCGCACCGACGCGACGACACGCGCGATGCCGTACGGACCGGCTTCGTCTGCGGCGCCGTCCATGCCGCAGGCCTCGTTGCTTGATCGTCATGTCCGGTTCGACGGCATGACTCGACCGTCCCGATCGAGATGGAACGCATTGCGAAACGATCATCGGCGCGCGCGTCGATCCGTCCTGAACGGCATGCCGTTCCTGCTGTCCGATGCAGCAGGGAAATCGCGTGCAGCAGGCTTTCGGCGCAGCGTGCAGGCGCCGGCCGACCGCGCCGAAACCGGAATGGCGCGCGCTCGCCACGCGCCGCGAACAGACCGCACGCGCCCTGATGGTCATCCTCCGCCTCGCCCGCGCGTACGACGGGCTCGAGAAACGACCCGTTGCTAATGTCGCGCTGTCTGCCGGACCTGCTCGACCGCGGCGACCACGGCCTGCGAGACCAGGTTCGGGCGGTCGACCATGATGAGATGACCGCTTTCCTTCGCGATCACCACGCTGCGGTTCGCGGCGGCATGAGCGAAGTCCACGTGATCCTGGATCCAGGCCGCATTCTCCGCGGGCGTCGCGAAGGGCGGATGCTCGGACACGATCACGGTGGCCGGCACGCTGTCGGACCAGCGCATCGTGTGGAAGCCGTGCTGCATGGTCGGGAAGGCCGCGAAGAACGCGTTCCACGTGCGGCCCTGCTTGTCGGCTCGTTCCATGTCCTTCGGAAAGCTTGCCGCCATCCGCGCCATTTCCTCGTCGGTGCAGAAGCCCGGGACGGTGCCGTCCACCAGCACGGCGCGAGCGACCCAGCCTGGGTTCTGGTTGACGAAGGGAAACGCGACCTCGCCACCAAACGAGTGCGCCACCAGCACGATGTCGTGCCGGACGCCCAGCGCGGACAGGCCGGCCTTGAGGTCGTCGACCTCGTTTTGCAGTCGAACCGGTCCGGCGTCCTCGTCGCTGTCGCCGAATCCGGCACGGTCGAAGGTGATCAGCTCGGCGCCGGTGTCGCGGTGGATGGCGCCCAGCACCGGGGTCCAGGCCGACCCGTCCATGCCGCCGCCGGCCTCGAACACCACCGCCGGTGGCCGGCCAGGGATGACGTGGAACGCGACATGGCGGCCGCCGACGTCGATCAGGCGGGTCTGGGCAGCAGGGGATGGCGCGATGACGGCCGCCCGGTCGCGGGCGGAGCCGCCACGGCCAGGGAACCGGCGGCCCACCATGCCAGTGTGGCGGCAATCGAGGCCCGTTTCCGCATCCGGCGCATCCCGTCCCATCGTTACGCAGCTGGATGCTGCCGTCCCGGTCGTCCGGTCGCAAGCGTTTACGGATGCCTCCGCCGGCGGAAGGTGCGTGCCGCGGACGACTGTTGATCGTCGGTATCCCGACACCCCCGACGGCAACCGGCCACGGACGATGGGCTCCGGTCGGCATCCCAAGTTGCCGGTCGCGACGCCGATGCGGCGGGCTCATCGGCCTCGATCGGGCACCCGGCTCCCAATCGGCGCGACGTCTGCGAGCCGCCTACATCCGGCGCAGGCGGATCTCGTCGATGCGATGATCCGCCCGCTTGCGCAGCACGATCCGCGCGCGCTCCCGCGTCGGCTGGATGTTCTGGCGCAGGTTGACCAGGTTGATCTCGGCCCAGACGCTCTTTGCGAACGCGATCGCCTCCGCCTCGGGCAGGTCGCGATAGCGGTGGAAGTAGGAATCCGGCGTCTGGAACGCGGTGCGCTGCAGCATCAGGAAGCGTTCGACATACCACGCCTCAATGTCCGGCTCGTCGGCGTCCAGGTAGATCGACACGTCGAAGAAGTCCGACGCCAGCAGGGACGGGCCCGCCGACGTCTGCAGCACGTTGAGCCCCTCGAAGATCAGGATGTCCGGCCGCCGCACCACCTGCTCCTGGTCCGGCACCAAGTCGTAGGTCGTGTGCGAATAGACCGGCGCCCCCACCGCTGCGTCGCCCGCCCGCACGGCGGCCAGGAAGGCGATCATGCGCCGCAGGTCGTAGCTCTCGGGAAACCCTTTGCGCTGCAGCAGCCCGCGCTCGTCCAGCACGCGCGTCGGATACAGGAACCCGTCCGTCGTCACCAGCTCGACCGACGGCGCC
>JBPBQT010000188.1:0-2142 GCA_050955065.1 Janthinobacterium lividum
ACGGCCTCAAGCACATCGACGTGCTGCGCCTGTTCAACGACGATCCCGACACCGATGCGGTGGTCATGATCGGCGAGATCGGCGGCTCGGACGAAGAGGAAGCCGCGGAATGGGCGAAGGCCAACATGCGCAAGCCGGTCGTCGGTTTCATCGCCGGCGTGACCGCGCCTCCCGGAAAGCGCATGGGCCATGCCGGCGCGATCATCTCCGGCGGCAAGGGTACGGCCGACGAGAAGCTGTCGGTGATGGAAGCGTGCGGCATCAAGGTCACGCGCAACCCGTCCGAGATGGGCCGTCTGCTCAAGTCCGTGCTGTAAGACTTGTCTGGAATAGAGGATACAGGGGCGGACAGCGCCGCCGGAAGCGTGGCCCGGCCTTGTCGCCGGCGTCACAAGTCCGGAGCGGAAGTCGGCCATCTGTTAATATATTGAAACTATTCCGTAAGGCACGGTAGTACAAGGGAGCGCCTGCGAGGCGCTCTCTTTTTTTGCCCTCCGACAAATGGGATATCCGCGCGAAGGATGCGATGTTCCGCGCCACTTACCGCGTCGCCACCCAGCCGTCGCGTCACCCCTGAAGCAACTCTATGCCAGAACTCCTGACGAGCATCCATTGGGGTGCCGTGTTCCAGATCGTCATCATCGACATCCTGCTCGGTGGCGACAATGCCGTGGTGATCGCGCTCGCATGCCGCAATCTGCCCCGGCAGCAACGCACGCTGGGTATCGTGTGGGGGACCGCCGGCGCGATCATTCTGCGGCTTGTCCTGGTATCGTTCGCGGTGTTTCTGCTCGAGATTCCGTTCATCAAGCTCGCGGGCGGCCTGTTGCTGTTCTGGATCGGCATTCGCCTGGTGCTGCCCGAGCCGGAAGGGCACAAGGATATCGCCTCGTCCGACCGCCTGTGGTCCGCGGTCAGGACGATCATCGTCGCCGACCTGGTGATGAGTCTCGACAACGTCATCGCGATCGCCGGCGCCGCGCAGGCCGCCGACGAGTCGCACCGCATCGCGCTGGTGGCCTTCGGGCTGGTTCTCAGCATTCCGCTGATCATCTGGGGCAGCCAGCTCGTGCTGAAGGCGATCGATCGCTTCCCGGTCATCGTCATCGCGGGCGCCGGACTGCTGGGCTGGATCGGGGGAGGATTGATCATCAACGATCCGGTCACCGACGGCTACCCGATACTCGATACCGCGTGGGCGCAATACGGCGCACATGCCGCGGGCATGGTTTTCGTCATCCTGATCGGCTTTTTACTGAAATTGCGCCGCTCGCGGCTCGTCTGAGGCCGGGTTTCAGCAGCTTTGCGCGTGTGCCTGCCCTCCGGCGTCTGCATGCGTGCAGGCCCCGGTGTGCCCTCTCTTTGCGTGCGACGGTGTCTTTCCCTTCTCTCTCGCCACCCGGCCGAGTGTCGCCTGCGCGCCGGACCTTCTAACCTGAAGGTCCGGATGTGTCCCCGCGGGACGCGCGCAGAGGAGAGCATCGATGTCGTCGATTTCGCGTCGGATGGGCTTTACGTTGATCGAACTGATGATCGTGCTCGCGATCATTGCGCTGACGGCGGCGTACGCGGTGCCGGCATATCAGGATTATGTCGCGCGCAGCAGGGTGGGCGAGGGATTGTCGCTGGCGAGCGTCGCGCGGCTGAGCGTGGCGGAGAACGCCGCCGCGGGCACGCGATTCGATGCGGGATATGTCTCGCCACCCGTCACGGTGAATGTCCGGTCCGTCACGATCGATCCCGGTAACGGCCAGATCACCATCGCCTATACCGAACGGATTTCTCCCGCCGGTTCGAACACCCTGATCCTGTTGCCGTCCGCTCCCATTGCCTCCGGTGCCGACAGTGCCACCGGCACCGCCGGTGAGCGGCTGGTGCTGACGCCTGGCGCGCCGCCGGCGGGAGGGATCGTCTGGGAGTGCTTCGCGGCGGAGAAGGCCGTTTCGGCGACCGGCGGGCCCGTGCCGCCCGCGGCCGCGACGCTTCCCGGGCGGTTGACGGCGGCGGGGTGTCGTGGCTGAAGATCGTTGACCGCCGCCGGCCCGCAGGAGGACCACAGGCGGCACAGGACGGCATGGGAGGACGACACGGGAAAAGACGGGCGGCAACACTTGCGTCGTAAACGACGATGGCCACCTTGTT
>JBPBQT010000189.1:0-1844 GCA_050955065.1 Janthinobacterium lividum
GTGGTCATGAACTCGGTGGTCGCCTTCGTCCCGCTCGGCCTGCTGCTCGCGCGCTCGATGAACCTGCCCGCGCTGTTCGGCGTCGCGCTGATCTACCTCGGCACCTATGCCGGGTTCAACGCGGCGGTCCTCAACCCGGGCACCACGGGGCTCTCGCAGCGGCTGGGCGAACTGCCGCTGTTTTCCGGGATGGGGTTGCGCAGCGCGATCTATGTCGCCTTCACGATCGTGACGCTGATCTTTTTGACGCTGTACGCGCGGCACTGCCGACGCCATGGCCTGCGCAACGAAGCGCCGCCGCTCGACGCGCTCGACGCGCAGAAGGCCACGCCGCGCCACTGGCTGATCCTCGCGTTCACCGCGATCGCGCTGATGGTGTTCATGTATGGCGCGGTGCAGTTCCAGTGGTCGGAAACCGAGATGACGGCGATGTTCATCATCATCGCGATCGGCGCCGGCCTGCTGGGCCGACTGAGCCCGTCGGGCATCGCCAACCATTTCCTCGACGGCTGCGCGAAACTCATTCACGGCGCGCTGATCGTCGGGCTGGCGCGCGCGATCTCCATCGTGCTGGCCAACGGCAGGATCCTCGACCCGATCGTCGATTTCCTTTCGGGACTGCTCGCGCCGCTGCACCCGGCGATGGCCGCGATCGGCATGTTCTTCAGCGCCGCGCTGATGCACGTCGCCATCTCGTCGGGTTCGGGCGAGTCCGCCGCGCTGGTGCCCATCTACGTGCCCGTCGGCGACGCCATTCACCTGACCCGGCAGGTCACCGTGCAGGCGATCCTGCTGGGCGAAGGCATCATCAACTGTTTCAATCCCACGTCCGGCGTGCTGATGGCGGTGCTGGCCACCGGCGGCATCGGGTACGCGAAATGGGTCCGTTTCGTGATGCCGCTGACCGCCGTCTGGCTGGTCATCAGCGTGGTCGCGCTGATCGTCGGCGTGGCGACTAACTGGGGACCTTTCTGAACATGACAGCCGACACCTACCCCGCTACCCGCGCCCCCGCCGCCTTCACGACGCTGGCCGAGGTCGCGCCGCTCGCGCCCGATCTGATCGCGCTGCGGCATCATTTCCACCAGACGCCCGAACTCGCGTTCGAGGAACACGCGACCTCGTCGACCGTCGCCGCGCTGCTCGCCGGGTACGGCTACGCCGTCACCACCGGCATCGCCGGCACGGGTCTGGTGGCGTCGCTGTCGGCGGGCACCGGGCGCCGCGCGATCGGCATCCGCGCCGACCTCGACGCGCTGCCGATCCACGAGGCCAACACCTTCGCGCACGCCAGCCAGACCCCGGGGCGCATGC
This sequence comes from Janthinobacterium lividum, assembly GCA_050955065.1. Taxonomy (GTDB): domain Bacteria; phylum Pseudomonadota; class Gammaproteobacteria; order Burkholderiales; family Burkholderiaceae; genus Robbsia. The sequence continues at coordinate 1,315 of JBPBQT010000189.1, forward strand.
ACGCGTGCGGGCACGACGGGCATACGACGATGCTGCTGGGCGCGGCGCGCCATCTGGCCGCCACGCGCCGTTTCGACGGCACGGTCCACCTGATCTTCCAGCCCGCCGAGGAGCGCGGCTTCGACAGCGGCGCGAAACGCATGCTCGCCGAGGGCCTGTTCGAGCGCTTTCCGTGCGACGCCGTGTTCGCGATGCACAACCACCCGGGCAAGCCGGGCGGGCAGATGCTGTTTCGCAGCGGCGAATTCATGGCGGCGGGCGACCGCGTCTTCATCACGCTGCACGGCGTCGGCGGCCACGCCGCCCGGCCGCATCTCGCGCGCGACCCGGTGGTGGCCGCGGCGAGCCTGATCATGGCGTTGCAGACCGTGGTCTCGCGCAACATCGACCCGGCGCAGACCGCCGTCGTCACCATCGGCAAGCTGCAGGGCGGCCAGGCGCTGAACGTCATTCCGAACGAGGTGCAGCTCGGCCTGAGCGTGCGCTCGTTCGACCCGGCGGTGCGCGCGCTGCTGAAGGAACGCATCATC
>JBPBQT010000190.1:0-1821 GCA_050955065.1 Janthinobacterium lividum
TCCCGCAGCGTATAGCCTTGCAGCGTCAGCGCGGCATCGACGTAGGCGTTGCATTGCGACTCGGTCATGACGGGGAATCCTGGTGGGCGGTCATCTCTATGAAGCGGGTGAACAGGCGCACGCCCACCTCGACATCGTCGGCGTCGACCGTTTCATCGGGGTGGTGACTGATGCCGCCGTTGCCGCAGCGCAGGAAGAGCATCGCGATCGGCGTGCGGCCGCTGAAGCTCATCGCGTCATGGCCGGCACCGCTCGCCAGTTCGGTGACCGGCACCGACTCCGCCGCGAAAGCCCCGGCCAGCGTCTGGCGCAACGCGGCATCGCACGGCGCGGCGGGCAGTTCCAGCAGCGTCTGCCAAACGATCCCGACCTCGCGTCGCGCGGCGATCGCCTCGCAGCGCGCCCGCAGTTCGCGCACGGCGGCCTCGCGCTGGACGTCGTCGCCCGAGCGCACGTCGAAGGTGAAAGCGGTCTTGCCGGGAATGACATTGATCGCGCCGCCGCTCACGTCGAGCTTGCCGCTCGTGCAGACCAGCGGCGTCGGCCAGTCGCGCGCCACGCTCTCGCCGGCGAGCACCATCTCCGCGGCGGCGGCCAGCGCGTCGCGGCGCGCGTTCATCGGCACGGTGCCGGCGTGGCCGGCGCGGCCGGCCAGATCCACCATGACGCGGGTGCTGCCCGCGATCGCGCTGACGATGCCCGCCGGCAGCCCCGCCTCGAGCAGCACCGGGCCCTGTTCGATATGCAACTCCGCATAGGCGCGCACGCGCGAGAAATCCCGCGTCAGCGCCGGCCATCCGTCCGGATCGCAACCGAAGGCGAGCAGCGCGGCGCGCATCGTCACGCCGTCGCGGTCGGTCTTCTCGAGCCAGTCCGGACGGAACCGCCCGGCCATCGCGGCCGACCCGATCATCGTCACGCCGAAACGCACGCCTTCCTCGTCGCCGAACGCGATCACCTCGATGGCGCCGGGAAACCGGCGGCCGCGGCGATGCAGCGCGTCCACACAGGCGATTGCGCTCAGCACGCCGAGCATGCCGTCGTAGCGCCCCGCGTTGCGCACGGTATCCAGATGCGAACCGAGCATCAGGACGGGGGCGGCGGGGTCGGTGCCGGCATAGCGGCCCACGACATTGCCGAGCGCATCGAAATCCGCGTCCATGCCGGCCTGCGTCATCCAGGCGACCAGCAGGTCACCGCAGCCGCGATGCTGCCGGCTCAGGTACAGCCGCGTCATTTGCGGCGCGTCCTCGGTATGCGCGGCGAGCTGCGCCGCCTGCTCGATCAGTTTACGTCCGATATGTTCCATGTCTTGCAAAGTGGCGGTGATGGTGCAAAGGACCGGTTCCGGGTCCGGCCGGTCTGCTTGCGGACATGCGCCACGCAATGCAGCGGCGCCCCGTGCCGCCTGCTTGCGCAACATCACCGAAGCGGAAAACGGGCGTGCGGGTTGTCGCACGGCGGAATGAAACCAGGGTGTCCGGTGAAGGATCTTCCCGTGTTTTATCCAACAAAGCGGAAGGCCGTCAAGCGGCAAAAATTCCGCGCGCGGCGCAGCGGGTGCGGGAGGGGGCGTATTTGTCGCAGGCAGCCGGCAGGTGGGCGGCGTCGGAAACGATGTCTGGACGCGGGCACCGGGGGAGAAACTGCGAGGGGGCCGCCGACCGGTCGAACAGGCGACTGAAATGGTTGCTATCTTCCCGATTCTTCAGCGTTTTTGTTGTATTTCCTGGCACCGCGGCACGTTGTCGAACGGCCTGTCGAGCAGGCTATTTGCCCCAGCCGATGCGTTCCAAAAACATTCTTCTGAAATCAGGCACT
>JBPBQT010000191.1:0-1667 GCA_050955065.1 Janthinobacterium lividum
GCCGCTGGTCGAAGACCCGCTCCAGCCGCGACGGATAGGCTTCGTCGCGATAGATGTGGCGCATGAGCTTGAAGTCGGCGATGCGCCGCGCGCCGTAGATCGTGTTGACCAGATGCCAGGTCGACAGGTCGAAATAGATCCGGTTCGGAATTTCCCGGCCCTCGACATCGGTCGAGCGGTAGCCGAGTTCGCGCATCACGCTCGCGAGCGCCACGCGCTTGTCGATATCGGTGCCGGCGACATGCACGCCGTGGTGCCCCAGCACGTCGTCGCGCCGGTCGAGCCGCCCCGCCCGCCCGGGACCGACGCGGACCAGCGAAAAGTCCGACGTACCGCCGCCGATATCGACGACGAGCACGATCTGCTCCTCGCTCAGGCCCGACTCGTAGTCGAAGGCCGCGGCGATCGGCTCGTACTGGAACACGACGTCGCGCAGTCCCACCGAGCGCGCCGCGGCTTCGAGCTGCGCCTGCGCGTCGGCGTCGGCCTGCGGATCGTCGTCGACGAAGAACACCGGCCGGCCCATGACGGCCTGCGTGACCGGTTCACCGCCCGTGCGCCGCGCGGCCTGCAGCAGATGGTCGAGGAACAGCGCGATGATGTCGAGGAACGGCAGCGCCGAACCGTCGCCCAGTTCGGTGACGCCCAGCGCCAGGGGCGAACCCAGAATGCTCTTGAGCGAACGCATCAGCCGGCCTTCGTAGCCGTCGATGTACTCGGCGATGGCCGCCCGGCCGAACGCGCGCGTATGCTCGTCGGCATTGAAAAACACCGCGGTCGGCAAGGTCCGCTGTTCGCCTTCGAGCGCGATCAGCCGCGAGCCGCCAGCCGGCGCGGCAGCCGAAGGCGGCGTCGGCAACGCAAGCGCGGAATTGGAGGTGCCGAAATCAATAGCGCAAAAAGTCATGGTCCGGTACTCGGCGATCTGTGCACGAGAAGCCGCACAAGGGAATCAGCGTTTTTAGCACAATGAGCCGACGCGGGCAATCGCGCGTACCGCGTATGCGACGGTGCGTGCGGGTCATGGCGGGCCGGTTCGCGCGGCGAATCGTCAAATACGCTACGCTCGGGGAAAACCGCTCAACGTCTGGAGGGGAAAATCGCACCGTCACCCGTCCCGCGCGCCACCTCGCGCGCCGCCCGAACAGACCCGACTGACCGGGTCACGACCGACCGGGTCACGACTGACCTCCCTGGCCGTCTCGACCGCCTCCCCTGGAGCCGTTTTCACGCTCTGGTAGTCGTGTCGCTGGGCATCACCTGGTTGCTCGATGGCCTGGAAGTCACGCTCGCGGGCGCCGTGGCCGGCTCGCTCAAGTCCGGCGCATCGCTGCATTTCAGCAATGCGGACATCGGCATCGTCAGCAGCGCCTATATCGCCGGCGCGGTGCTGGGCGCGCTGTGCTTCGGCTGGCTGACCGACCGGATCGGGCGGCGCAAGCTGTTCTTCGCGACCCTGCTGCTTTACGTCGGCGCGACGCTCGCGACCGCGTTTTCATGGAATCTCGCCAGTTTCATCCTGTTCCGGTTTCTCACGGGAGCGGGCATCGGCGGCGAGTACACGGCGGTCAACTCGACGATCCAGGAACTGACGCCGGCGCGGGTACGGGGCTGGACCGACCTGGTCATCAACGGCAGCTTCTGGCTGGGCGCAGGCGTGGGCGCGG
>JBPBQT010000192.1:0-1537 GCA_050955065.1 Janthinobacterium lividum
AGTCGTCCATCGCGATCGCCAGCCCGCCTTGCGGATCGCCCGCCTCGCCGCCGGCGAAGGCCTCAACCGGGATCCGGTGCATCCGCGCCAGCACGTCCATGTATCGCAGGCTCGCCTCCCACCGGTCCGGACTCATGCCCGACGCGGTCTCGATCGCCTGCTGCACCAGACCGGGATCGCGGTCGCCCGGCGCCCAGTCCATCACGAACGCCTCCGGCGCCTCGATCATGCCGTAGCTGTGCGGCACGCCGATCCCGTTCGCCTCCAGGATCTGGTTCATCCTGAGCTCGTGGCCGAGGCTGTACGGGATCGACTCCCACGGCCGCGTGCCCTTCACCAGAGCCGAGCGCGCGACGCCGTCCCGCTCGTACTCCGCGCGCCACACCCGGCGCCAGCGTCGCAGCCGCTGCACGCCCGTCACCCGCCCACCGACATTCGCCTCGATCCACGCCGCGATCAGCCGACGATTGGCGGCTTCTCCCTCATGGGTGTCCGGCGGGGCCGCATCTCCCGAATGGTCCATGACGTTATCTCGTCTCTTGCTGTTTTTGCATATCAGCCACGTCGATCCGACACCCGCATGACGCCCGCGACATCGCCGACGCAAGAGCGGGCGCCACAAGCCCCGACCAGGATCGCGGGCAGCCGCGGATCGTCGCCGGAACGAAGCCTCACGGATGATCGCGCATCGCACCGCGTTGTAACACGAGCGGAACGACGATCCGCGACCGCCAGCACGTCCCCGGCGCGACCAGGATCCGTCCCCGCTTCCGAACGGGCTCCGCAAGAAACCGGCTCTCGACTGCAACCTTGCACATCCGGCGATTTCCGCCCGGTCGCGCACCGACCAGGCTGCCTCCGCAAAGACCTGAGACATTCTAGAACCGAATGTCTCATGTGCGCAACGGCGACGAAACGAGCGCCCGGCAGCTACCCTGTTGCCGGCCTCCAGAAATTATGCATAGTTCGTGGGGCGGCTTCAATCAGGGTTGCGCGACATGAACAGTTTCCGACGTTTCCACGGCCCGGTTTCGATGCGCTGCCATTAATCGTGTCCGCGTCGCGCGGCGCGGCGAGCCGGCCGCGGGCGAGACCGGCGGACGCATCGACGTCGTGGAACCCCGACCGGACCTGACCATGCACCGGAATTGCCGCCTGGATTGCCGATCCTGCTGACCGACATGAAGGAGTTCACGTTTCACATCCGGCGGTCGCGCGCCGAACGACGCCGCTCGCCGTCACGACACCGAACACCGCCCACCCGGCTAGTCGGGATCAACCCGCAGCCGAAAATAAAAAAATCAAGGGAGTGGATCGCATGCAATCCAACATCACCAGAATGGCCTGGCTGAGTGCCGCCCTGCTGCTGCAGACACATTTCGCCAAGGCGAACGTGTCCGCGGCAGAGGCCGCGAAGCTCGGAACGACGCTCACGCCGGTCGGCGCCGAGCGCGCCGGCAATGCCGACGGCTCAATCCCGGCCTGGACCGGCGGCCTGCTGACGATGCCGGCCGGGGTGACGGCGCAGGACAAGATG
>JBPBQT010000193.1:0-1535 GCA_050955065.1 Janthinobacterium lividum
TTCGAAGCGATAACCGGTGGCCACCTCCTGTTTCCTGTATCCGTCGAACGCGGGGTCGCCAGTAAGAAGATTGCGCGAAATCCGTCCAAAACGCGACGGCGTCACCATGCCCACCATCGGCCCGTAACTGACCGCCGATCCCATGTCGTCGATCATGTAGGTCGCGGACACCGTAAGGCGGGTCCGCGCGTTCGGTCGCCACGTGATCGAGGAATTGATGTTCAGCCGGTTGTCGGTGACGTTTTCCAGCTGCGCGTTGCTCAGGCGTCCCAGCGCATTGATGCGGTACAGCATCGTGCCGTCCGCGTTGACGGGGCCGCTCGTGTCGATGCGCAGTTGCCGCCGGTTGTAGCTGTCGTATTCGAGGGCGATCTCGTAGAACGCATCCACGGTCAGGTCCTTGCCGCTTTGCCCCGGGTTTCAAGTTCTAGGATCGTCACCAGGCAGCAAGAAGACTTAAAAACAGCCGGAAACAGCCCTTTGTTCTCGCCTTTGCCATCCAGGACGCATGCCACCATACATGGATCCAGTTCGAACAGAGAATCTCGTCATGGGCAGCTTTATCGCAACAATTGGTCGTTGGCTCAATCCTCCGGCGCGCGGCGTCGTCGAGGGCGTACGCGTCAACCACCTGCACTTTGGCAGCCTGATCCACGTGGACGGGCGCGTCGCGGCGATCAGTCCGTGGGGTCGGGCGCTCGTCCACTGGCCTCAAGGCGATGGCAGCGAGTGGCTGCCCGGCCGCCAGCTTGTCGTGACGGAGTCGGCGTCGGCGTCGCAACCGCAGCATTAGACCCCTGTTTAGGGATCCCGCCTTTCTTCAAATCCTATGTCCCCTGCAAAGGACGATCCTTGCGAAAGGCGTTTTTCACGGCGATCTTGCCGTCCTGGAACGTAAACACATCCACCATCCGCGCTTCGACTCTGGCGCCATCGCCACGCGTGCCGCGAAACGTGGATTCCGACACCCCCCGATCACCCGTCACGAAGTGAACGCCATCCGACCAGGATGCATCCGGAAACGTCTGCCAGGCTGCCTGAAAGCCCTGACGAACCGCATCGGTTCCGACAAACGCACGCCCCTGCACCTCCGGGCCCGCGACCGCATAAAAAACACAATCCTCCGCCATGAACGACATCAACGCATCGATGTCGTGGCGGTTCCACGCCGCATTGAAGGCCTCCAGCAGGGCGACATCGACCGATGTCCCTGCCTGTTTCCGTTCGTCGCTCATGAGCGTTCGTCCTCCCGAAGATATCTGGCGTACAAGGCGCGCTGCCCGATTCGCCGGAAGGGCGCGAAGCCTTTCCAGCGCACTTTCCCCATGAGGTCCGGATACGCCAGCGCCGAATCGTAAATGGGCAGATCGAAATGCGACGCGGCCTTCCCCGCGATCCGCTCCGCCAAGCGCCGTCCGGCGTGCGCGGAAAACGCGACGCCATTGCCGCCATACCCGACGGCGTAATACACGCTTTGACGGGGATCCGGCTGCACGATGCGCGGCATCATGTCGTGGCTGACGTCGACCCAGCCC
>JBPBQT010000194.1:0-36022 GCA_050955065.1 Janthinobacterium lividum
GTCGACGTCGCTGGGCACGGTCGAGCCGTCGTACAAGCCGGGCGTGAACCTGACCGACCTGAGCACCGCGCTGCCCGATTACGTGATCGAGGCGATCCGGGAGGCGCTGCCGCAGATCGACCGGAAGCTGCCGGGTTTCGCGATGCACGATGCGATGCTCACCGGCGTGGAGACGCGCACGTCGTCGCCGATCCGGGTGAAGCGCCAGGACAACTACCAGAGCATGAACGTGGCCGGCCTGTTCCCGGCCGGCGAAGGCGCGGGCTATGCGGGCGGCATCTATTCCGCCGCGATCGACGGCATCAAGGTGGCCGAGGCGCTCGCGCTGGATCTGGCGGGCGCGGGCGCCGCGTGACCGGACGACGCGGACGACGCCGTCAGCACAGCGCGATGTCGTACCGGACATGGCCGGTATTGCGCGCCACGGCGTCGTACAGCACCCGGGCGGGCTGATTGTCCTCGCCGGTGATCCAGTAGATGCGGAACCACGCCTCTTCGCGCCCGATCCGGGTCACTTCGGCGATCAGCGCCCGACCCACGCCCCGGCCGCGGCTTTCCGGATCGACATAGAGATCGGCGAGATAGCACATCGGCTTGCAGCTGAACGTGTCCTCGTGACAGAGGTAATTGCAGATGCCCAGCGCGCGCCCCTCCTCGTTCAGCGCGATCAGCGCGCGCAGTGGCGTCCCCGGGGTGAAGATCCGTTCCCAGGCGCGCTCGGTCACATCGACGGTCAGCGGCACGTCGTGGAAGACGCAGTACTGCTTGAACATCTCCAGCCAATGGGGATGGTCGGTTTCCTTTACGTAACGAATTTCCAGCGCCATGCGTGTCTCCCGTATGCGTGCCACAGCGATATGCTCTGCATCGCTGAATATAGCGGGATGGGTGAAACGGTGGCCATGCTGGATACGGCAAGTGCGCAGTTCGCGATCATGGGGCGAAACGGGCGGCGCGTCGGGGAGGGGGCACGGGTCACGTGCCTGCTGACGGCGAGCGCGTCGGTGGGTCGGTGGGTCGGTGGGTCGGTGGGTCGGTGCGTCGGTGCGTCGGTGCGTCGGTGGGTCGGTGGGTCGGTGCGTCGGTGCGTCGGTGCGTCGGTGCGTCGGTGCGTCGGTGCGTCGGTGCGTCGGTGCGTCGGTGCGTCGGTGCGTCGGTGCGTCAGGATGACGGCGTCAGGGCGATTTCGTATCGGGTGTGTCCGGTGTTCTTCGCGACCGCGTCATACAGGGCGCGGGCAGGCGCATTGTCGTCGTGGGTAATCCAGTAGATGCGCAGCCAGTGCTGCTCGCGTCCGAGCCGGGTCAAGGCGCCGATCAGCGCCTGCGCCACGCCCTGGCGGCGCGCGTCCGGGCTGACATAGAGATCTTCGAGATAGCAGGTTTGCTGACTGCTCCAGGTATTCGGATGACAGACGTAGTTGCAGATGCCGAGCGCATGTCCCGCGTCGTCCAGCGCGATGAGCGAATGGATCGGCTCGCCGGGCGTGATGATGCGCTGCCATGTCTGTGCGGTGACCTCGTCGCTCAGCGACGTTTCATAGAACAGGCAGTATTGCTGCCATAGCGCCAGCCAGTGCAGATGATCGGCTTCACCTGCCGGACGGATTTTCAGCGCCATCGTCATCTCCGGTTGCAGCGGCACCAGGCCGCTGCTGCGCGTCGCCGGCGCCGGGCCGGCGCACGGCGCTGATCTCAAAACTCGTAGCGCCCCCACACGAACAGCAGGTTGCCCTCATTCGCGCTGCCCAGCCGCGGGATGAAGGTGCCCATGATGGACGCCTTCTTGTAGCGGATCGATCCGACCGGCAGCGCGAGCGGAAACGGGATGAAATGTCCGACGTCGTTGCGCGCGGTGATGCCTACCAGATAGCCGCCGCCGAGCGAGAAATCGGCGACCGGCGGGGTGTACCACTGCTTCGAATACCCGAGCAGCGGCTCGGGATCGCGGTGCGAGTCGAGGAACAGGAAGGCGAACAGGATGTCCTCGTTGCCCTTCGCATCCACCCAGTGCTTGCCGACGCCGCCGCCCCACGAGCGCGAATTGAGCTCCTCGCGCCGGCCGTCGTAGCCGTTGATGTGCCAGCCATAACCGGTCAGAAAGATATCCCACTGTCCGTCTTCGGCGACCCGTTTCAGCGGCAGGCAGGCGCTGTGCAGCATGTTGCTTTCGGGGCCGCAGTCGATCAACGGCTTGGTGGGCTCGGCGTGCGCCGCGCCACCGGCGAGCAGCAGGCCGGCGACCACGGGCGCCGCGAGACAGCGAAGGGAGAAGCGCGGAAACGAAGAAAAACGCCGGGAACGGCGGGAAGAAGCATCTTTCATAAGGGGTGTTGGCGGCGGCCGCGCAGGGGGCTACGGTTCGCAGAATCGTCCGGGTTGGGGTATGCGTATCTTAGCGTATGTCGACGCGTACCCGCCTTTCCCGAAAATCTCGGCAGTCGGCGCATCCGCGACCATTCGCCACCCTCGCCGAACCGTTGTATACGGTAATATACAACGACCGCGTACGCATGCCCGTTTCCTGAAATGCCCTGACGCATACCGGGATGCACACCTGGCCGTCGGGTCGCCGCCGCTCCGCCGTCACTGCTGCGGCGATCCTCGTTTTCGTCGTTGTTGTTGTCTTTGCCCCTGTTTCCGTTCCCGTCCCCGCTCCTGTCCCGATGTCGACATCCTCTCCCCGCCCCCCACCGGGCGCCGCCGCCGTGCACCGCGTGACCGCCCGGACGCACGCGCGGCGCGCGCCGCGGGCGCTGCCGGCCGCGCTGCTCCTGCTCGTGCTCTGCGCGCTCGCCGGCTTGTGCGCGGGACGCTATCCGGTCAGTCCCGCGGACGTGGCGCGCACGCTGGCCGCCGCGCTGCGGCCGGCGACGGACCCGGGCCGGCAGGCGCTGCTGCGGGCCATCGTCGTGGACGCACGGCTGCCGCGCCTGGTCGCGGCGGCGCTCGTCGGCGCGGCGCTCTCGGTGGCCGGGGCCAGCTATCAGGCGGTGTTTCGCAATCCGCTGGTCTCGCCCGGGCTGCTGGGCGTGTTGAGCGGCGCGGCGTTCGGCGCGGCGCTGGGCATCGTCGTCGGCGCGCAGGGCGCCTGGATCCAGCTGTGCGCATTCGGCGCGGGCGTGCTGTCGGTGCTGATCGGGCTTGGCGTGGCGGGGATGATCCGGGGCGGAGGCGTGCTGATGCTCGTGCTGGGCGGACTGATCAGCAATGCGTTGTTCACGTCGCTGCTGTCGCTCGTCAAGTACGTCGCCGACCCGCTGAACCAGTTGCCGGCGATCGTCTACTGGATGCTGGGCAGCCTCGCGCAGACCGGCTGGCCGGACCTCGCGCGGCTCGCGCCGCCGCTGCTCGTCGGCATCGGGCTGTTGTGCGCCTGCGCCCGCGTGCTCGACACGCTGACGCTGAGCGACGACGAGGCCCTCAGTCTCGGCGTGCCGGTCACCGCGATCCGCCTCGGCGTCATCGCGCTCGCGACGCTGGTGTCGGCGCTGACGGTGTCGCTCGCCGGCATGATCGGCTGGGTGGGCCTGCTCGTGCCGCATATCGCACGCGCGATCGTGGGCGCGTCGAACACGCGGTTGCTGCCGTTGAGCGCACTGCTCGGCGCGGCGGGCCTGATGCTCGCCGATACCGCCGCGCGCAGCCTCGCGCCCGGCGAGATTCCGCTGGGCATCATCACCGAACTCATCGGCGCACTGGCCTTCGTCGTCGTGCTGCGGCGCCTGCGCCATGCGGGGCCATGATGGCGAACCGGCCCGTCATGCGCATGGAACCGGCTCCCGGCCGGCTCGCCGGGTCCGCCGGGTCCGCCGGGCCTGCCATCACGCTCGCCTGCCGCGCGCTGGTCTACCGGCGCGCCCACGCCCGCATCCTCGATGCGATCGATCTGGACTTCGCCGCCGGCGAGAACGTGTCGCTGCTCGGCGTCAACGGCGCGGGCAAGAGCACGCTGCTGCGGCTGCTGCTCGGCCTGATCGCGCCCGCCGCGGGCGAGGTGCGGCTCGACGGCCGGCCGCTCGGCGCCTGGCGGCGTCGCGACATCGCCCGACGGCTCGCCTACGTGCCGCAGTCGCATGTCGCGGCCTTTCCGTACACGGTGCTGCAGATGGTCACGCTCGGACGCGTGCCGCACGCGGGCCTCGGCCGGGCATTGGCGCGGGACGACCGCGACGCGATCGACGCGGCGCTCGAACGGGTCGACCTCGCCCATCTCGCGCACCGCGACTATACGCGGCTGTCCGGCGGCGAGCGGCAACGCGTGCTGCTGGCCCGCGCGCTCGCGCAGCAGGCGCCGATGCTGGTGATGGACGAGCCGCTGAGCGGCCTGGATTTCGGTCACCAGTTGCGGATGCTGACGCTGTTCGCCGAACTCGCGGCGGACGGCTACACGATCCTGCACACCTCGCACCGGCCCGACGACGCGTTTCACGGTTCCACCCGGGCGATCCTGCTGGACCGCGGGCGCGTGATCGCCGACGGCGCGCCGCACGCGGTCGTCGACGCCGCCGCGATCAGCGCGTTGTACGGCATTCCCGTCGCGCAGGCGGATGTCGACCGCTACCGCTTCTTTCTTCACGATGCCCTGTGACGCTTCCTTGACGGCCGCTGCCGCCCCGCTATGAAAACACGCTCCTCCCGCCGTCGCACCGTACGCGCCGTCCTCGCAACCGCCTCCCTGCTCGGGCCCGCGGCCGCGCCCGCCTGGGCGCAGACGTCGCAACGCGCCACCGCGCCGGATGCGGCCTCATCGACGCCGTCGACCCCGTCCGCTGCCGTGGCGCCAGCGGTATCGTCTGCCCCGTCGTCCGCCCCGTCGTCTGATGGGTCATCCGATGAATCGTCTGCCGCAGCTTCCACCGCCGGCACGGCCGTCACCGCGCTGCCGACGGTCACGGTCACCGCGCAGGCGCCGTCCCGCGGCACGCTGCGCGTCGATACCGCCACCGTCGGCCCGCTCGGCACGCTCGACCGGCTCGACACGCCGTTCACGATCAACGTCGTGCCGCAGCGCCTGATCCAGGACCAGCAACTGAAGAGCATCGCCGACGCGCTGCGCTACCTGCCGTCGGTGCAGGGCGACGGCACGCGTCCGCAAAGCCGCGGCATCCAGGGCAGCGTCGTGCAGAACACCCGCCTCGACGGCCTGAACGCGGTGTCGACGACCGACTACCCGCTCGAACAGTTCGACCGCATCGAGGTCATGAACGGTCTCGCGGGCGCGCTCTACGGCCCGGCGAATCCGGCCGGCACGTTCGACTACATCCAGAAACGCCCGACCGACGAGCGGCTGACGCGCTTCACCTTCGGTTTCACGTCGCAGACCCGGTTCCTGCGCGAGGCCGACCTGTCCGACCACGTCGGGCCGTCGAAGGCGATCGGCTATCGGCTGACGCTGCTCGACGAGACCGGCACCGGCTACACGGACCACAGCACGATTCGCCGGCAGCTCGGCAGCCTCGCGCTCGATTTCCATCTGTCGCCCGACACGGTCGTCGAGACCAATTTCAGCCATTACCATTACGTGGCGAAGGGCCTGCCGGCCACGTTCGCGCTCGGCAGCGGCGTCCATTACCCGGGGGCGCTCGACCCGACGAGCTCGGCCTACACATCGCCCGACGGCGGCCAGAACAACACGACCGAGACCGGTTCGATCCGCATCCGTCACGACTTCTCGCCGAACTGGCACGTGAGCGCGGCCATCCTGCGCCAGATCGCCGACCGCGAATCCACCGTCCCGACCGATACGCTGACGAACAACGCCGGCCGCTACGCCTCGACGATCGCCACCGCCACCGCGAGCCGTTTCACGATCACCAGCAACCTGGTCACGCTCAACGGCACCGTGGACACCGGGCCGGTGCGGCATGCGATCACGCTGGGCACGAGCGGCTTCACCTGGGACAACTACAACCCGGTCGCGGGCGGCACCGCGACACTGGGCACCGCCAGCCTGGCGAACCCCCGGTCCTTCGCGTTGACCGGCGTGCCGGATTTCACGAAACGCTATCAGTCCGCGCAGAGTTCGCAGCAGTCGCTGATCGCTGGCGACGACATCGCGTTCTCGCGGCAGTGGTCGGTGCTGCTGGTGGGCAGCCAGAGCTGGCTGTCGACGCACAACTACAACGTCAGGAGCGTGCAGACGAGCGAGTCGGCGAACCAGGGCCTGTCGGGCGCGGCCAGCCTGGTCTTCAAGCCGCGCGAGAACATGAGCGTCTACGTGACCTACGCGGACAGCCTGCAGCAGGGCGACACCGCGCCGACCGGCGCGACCAACGCCGGCAACATCCTCGATCCGTACCGCAGCAGGCAGTGGGAAGTGGGATACAAGGTCGCGTTGTCCGGCGTCAACGCGTCGCTCGCGGCGTTCCGCATCACGCGGCCCTATGCGTACACGCAGGCCGACGGTACCTATGCGGTGGCCGGCGAACAGCGCAACCGCGGCATCGAACTGATGCTCGACGGCGAGGCGACGCGCGACCTGTCGCTGTTCGGCGGCGTGACCTGGCTCGACCCGCGCCTGTACAACACGGCGAGCGCCGCGACCGCGGGCAAGCGCATCGTCGGCCTGCCGGTGTTCGCGATGAACTTCCTCGCCGAATACAAGGTGCCGCAGGTACCGGGACTGTTCACGACCTTCAATGCGCATTTCGTCGGCGCGCGGCCGACCGACAATACGAATACGTATTCGGTCAGTTCGTACACGACGTTCGATCTGGGCGCCGGTTACCGCACCAGCGTGTTCGACCGCGCGGCGACCTTCCGGCTCACGCTCGACAATCTGGGCAATCGCCGTTACTGGACGAACATCGTGCCGGGCGCGTTGACCGGCTATACCGGCACCGGCAACGCGACCGCGCAATTGGGCGCGCCGCGCACGGTGCAGGCGTCCGTGCAGCTCGAATTGTGAAGGGACCGGGGAGTGAGGAACGAATCGTGAAGCGACGAACCGTGAAGCAAGGGGTCATGGCCCGCGGTATTTTCAGGAAAACCCGCGCGGCCGGGGACAGGGCGCGTACCTCGACCGCGCGCGCGCTGCTCGTGCTGTCGGCGTTTTCCGCCCTTTCGATGCCGCCGACGGGCGCCGCGGCGCAAACCGGCGGCTCGCCTGCCGCGATGGCCCGGCCGGGCGCGGCCGCACCGGTGCCGTCGCGCCCCAAAGAGCGAATCGCCGATGCCTGGTACGCGCACAACGCGGTGCTGATGATGCTCGGCGCCGCCGACCGCGTGGTCGCCACCGTCGCGCGACCCGACGCGTTGCCCTGGATGTTTCGCGTGGCGCCGGGCCTCGCCCGCGCGCAGCATATCGACGGCGCGACGATGAACGCCGAGACGCTGTTGCGTGCGCAGGCCGATGTGGTGTTCGTCACGCCCGCCGATCCGTCGGCCGCCGCGTTGCGGCGCACCGGGCTCGACGTGGTGCCGGTCGGTTTCACGGATTTCGCGTCGATGCTGCGCTGCATCGATCTGAGCGCCGCCACGCTCGGCACGCCGCTCGCGCGGCAACGCGCGCAGGCATATCGGACGTATCTTGACGCGGCGATCGCCGAACGGGATGCGCGCACTGTTGCCGTGCCGATGGCGCGACGCCCGCGCGTACTGCATGTCGCTTCGGTCGAGCCGCTGAAAATCGATGGGACGGAGACGATCGTCGATCAATGGATCCGCACGGCCGGCGGGCGCAACGCCGCGACCGGGCTGAAAGGCAACCTTCAGCCGGTATCGATCGAGCAGGTGCTGGCGTGGGCGCCGGACATCATCATCCTGGCGGCGGACGCGGGACAGTTGGCGACATCCCGACGAGCGACGTTGTGGAACACGCTCGACGCCGTGCGCCGGCATCGGGTGTATCGCAACCCGGCCGGCGTGTTCCCGTGGGACCGATATGGTCCGGAACTCGCGCTGCAATTGCCGTGGGCGGCGGGGATCGTTTCCGGCAAACCACTGCCGGAGGCCGACATGATGCGGCGCACGCGCGATTTCTATACGCGTTTCTTCTCATACGACCTGTCGGCAGCCGACGCGCGACGCATGCTCGCGGGCCTGCCGCCAACTACGCCGTAACGGCCGCTCAGTTCTTCGGCACCTTCTCGACGCCCTTGCCCGGGTTCGACGTGTTGACCAGTTCCGGCGACTTCTGCGCGGCGAGCGTCGTTTCCTGCTTGTCGACGTCGATGCGCTTCGTCCGCTCGAACGGTTCGAGCGTGACCGGGCCGCCGCTTTCCAGCGCCTTCTTGATGCCTTCGAGCACGCGCACGTCGGCGTAACCTTCCTCGCCGTCCGCCTCGGGCGTCGTGTCGTTCAGGATGCAGTCCGAGAAATATTTCAGTTCGCCGCCGAAATGGTCGGTGTTCTTGAACGATTTGCTGCTCTCGTCCTGACCGATGGTGGTCACCTGTTCGAGCGGCTTGCCGTACATGTAGCCCGGCTGCATGTGGATGCTGCCCTTGTTGCCGACGACGAAGTACGAGTCGAGCGTGTTGCCATAGTATGAAACGACGAACTGCGCGAGCCGGTTTTCCGGGAAACGCAGGGTGACCGCGATCGTGTCGTCGAAGTCGCCCAGGCCCGCGTCCGGATGGCGTACGCCGACGGCCGACACCACTTCGGTCGGCTCCGCGCCGAACACGTAGCGCGCGGCATTGACCGGATACGGGCCCATGTCGAACAGCGGACCGGCATCGATGCCGTTCTTCGCGCGGTGATTTTCCGGATCGACCAGTTGCGTGAAGGTCGACGAGAACAGGATCAGCTCGCCCAGGTCGCCGTCGCGGATCTTCGTGATGGTCGACAGCGTCGCCGGTTCGAAATGCAGCCGGTACGCGACCATCAGCTTCGCCGTCGACGCCTTGGCCGCGTCCAGGATCTCCTGGCACTTCGCGGTGCTCACTTCCAGCGGCTTCTCGGTCAGCACGTGGATGCCGGCCTTCAGCGCGGGAATCGCGAATTCGGCGTGACGCCAGTTCGGCGTCGCCAGATAGATCGCGTCGACCTTCCCGGAGGCGAGCATCTCGCCGAATTGTTCGTACGTATACGTGTCCGTGACCTTGTACTGTTCACCGACCTTGCGCGCTTTTTCCAGGTCCGAGGTCACGAACGCGGTGACTTCGGAATTACCCGTATGTGCAAAGCCCGGCAACATCGCTTCCTGCGAAATATCGCCCAGTGCGACCACGGCGTACCGGATTTTCTTACCGGAACCGATCCCAAGCGCTGAAAGAATGCTCATGTTGCCCTCGTTGTGTCTGGTGATGGAGATGACTTTCCGACCGGTCGTGCATCGGAACAAGAATGGATATCAAGCAAACGCCATTCCCGGCGCGCACGTGTTCTAATAACCCGGACGCGGAGCCCCCATGCCATCCTCATTCAGCGAAAACCTGCAAGCCGTCGCCAAGCATCCGCTGGCGTTCACGATCGGCGCCATCAAGGCCTTCCGCGCGAGCCAGGGCCTGTTGCTCGCCGGCGCGGTCGCGTACTACGCGCTGCTGTCGATCGTGCCGCTGATGATCCTGATCGTCATCGCGCTGTCGCACGTGGTCGACCGGCATGTGCTGTTCGACACGCTGGACCGGTTGCTCGAATGGCTCACGCCCGGGCAGGCGCACGCCATCGTGCGGGAATTGAACACCTTCGTCACCCATCGCGCCGCGCTCGGCTGGTTTCTGGGCCTGACGATGATCTTTTTCAGCTCGCTGGCCTTCACGGTGCTGGAGAGCGCGATGTCGGTGATCTTCGTGCACCGCGTGGTCATCCGCCGCCGGCACTTCCTGGTGTCGGCGCTCCTCCCTTATCTGTGCAGCCTGTTCCTGTGCATCGGCGTGCTGGTCGTCACCTTCGTCTCCAGCGGGCTGGAAGCCGTGGGCGCGAACAGCATCGAACTGCTGGGCTACCACGTGTCGCTCACCGATTTCTCCCGCGTCCTGCTCTACCTGATGGGCCTGGCCGGCGAGGTCTTCCTGCTGACCGCCATCTACCTGGTGATGCCGGTGCGCCGGCCGTCGCTGCGCAACGCGCTGCTCGGCGCGGTCACCGCGGCCCTGCTGTGGGAGGTCACGCGTCACGTGCTGGTCTGGTATTTCGCGACGCTCTCGCAGGTCAGCGTGGTCTACGGTTCGCTGACGACGTCGATCATCGTGCTGTTCAGTCTCGAGGCGCTGGCGACGCTGATGCTGTTCGGCGCGCAATTGATCGCCGAGTTCGAACGCATCGGCACCCGTCAGGCCAGCATTCCGGGCGGCACGCCGGCCGACGGCAGGGGCGTCTGAACCCATGCCCGGGGCCGCGTTCGACCTCATGACCCACCTCATGCCCGACCTCATGCCCGGCGTCGCTCCCCGCGCCCTGCCCGACGGCGCGTCCGACGCTCTCTAGCCGCGGAGCCGTTTCATGGAATTGCGGCAACTCCGGTATTTCGTCCGCGTGGTGGAGCTCGGTTCCATGGGCAAGGCCGCCGTCGATCTCGACATCGTCACCTCCGCGCTCAGCCAGCAGATCGCCAAGCTCGAACGCGAACTGGCGACCCGCCTGCTGCACCGCACGTCCACCGGCGTCACGCCGACCGACGCCGGCGTCGCCTTCTGGCGCCAGGCGCAGCTCGCGTTGCGCAATATCGACGCCGCGGTGCAGGGCGCGCAGCAGGCGCGGCTCTCGGGCCATGTCAGCGCCGGGCTCGCGCCCAGCACCGCCGGCATGCTCGGCCTGCCCTTCATGCAGGCGATGCGCGCGCGTTATCCCGATATCCGGCTGCACATGGTGGAGGCGCTCTCGGGCAATCTCGCGGCGCTGCTCAACGCGCGGCAGCTCGATCTGGCGGTGCTGTTTCGCGCCGAACCGGCGCATCGCGGGCCGGTCGCCCATCTGCTCGACGAATCCCTGTTCCTGATGGCCGCGCGCACGCTCCCCGGCGTGCCGCGCAAGGGGCCGGTACGCCTCGCGCATCTCGCCGCGCTGCCGCTGATCATGCCCAGCGGTTCGCACGGGTTGCGCGCGCTGCTCGACCAGGCGTTCGCCCGCTCCCGGCAGGAACCGACGATCGTCGCGGAAATCGACGGGCTGGCGATGCTGATGGACGCGGTGCGCGGCGGCCTGGGCGCGACGATTCAGCCCGGCGCGGCACTGTCGCGCCATGCCGACGACGCGCTCACCGCGCTGCGCATCACCGACGCGCAGCGCCCCAACCTGCTGTGCAGCCTGCCCGAGGCGGAACTGTCGCCGGCGGGACTCGCCGCGCGCGTCGTGCTCGCAGAGGTGGCCCACACGCTGATCCGCGAAGGACGCTGGCGCGGCGCGCGGCTGCCTGCGGGTGCGGGTGCGGGTGCGGGTGCGGGTGCGGGTGCGGGTGCGGGTGCGGGTGCGGGTGCGGGTGCGGGTGTTCACGAATCGTGAAGGCCCGTTGCCGGTCGCCTGCTGGCGGGCGCCGGGTTTCACCGTTAGAGTCGCCGGCTCGGAGGAGACACCATGATCGACGTTCTGGTAATCGGCGGCGGTAATGCCGCCTTGTGCGCGGCACTGATGGCGCGGGAGGCCGGCGCCTCGGTGATGCTGCTCGAAGCCGCGCCGCGCGAATGGCGCGGCGGCAATTCGCAGCACACCCGCAACCTGCGCTGCATGCACGACGCGCCGCAGGACGTGCTGATCGACGCCTACCCGGAAGAGGAATACTGGCAGGACCTGCTGAAGGTGACCGGCGGCATGACCGACGAACCCCTGGCGCGCCTGGCGATCCGCGCGTCGGCGACCTGCCGCGACTGGATGCGCCGTCACGGCGTGCATTTCCAGCCGCCGCTGTCGGGCGCGCTGCACGTGGCGCGCACCAACGCGTTTTTCATGGGCGGCGGCAAGGCGCTGGTCAATGCGTATTTCCGCAGCGCCGAAGCGCTGGGCGTGAAAATCCGCTATGACGCGCCGGTGGACGCGATCGAACTCGACGGCGACCGCTTCGTCGCCGCGCGCATCGGGTCGGAACGCATCGAGGCGCGCAGCTGCGTGCTCGCCGCCGGCGGCTTCGAGTCGAACCGCGCCTGGTTGCGCGAGGCGTGGGGCGAGGTCAACGGCGAATGGCCGGCCGACAATTTCCTGATCCGCGGCACCCGCTTCAACATGGGGGCGCCGTTGCGCTTCATGATGGACGCCGGCGCCGACATGATCGGCGACCCGTCGCAGTCGCACTGCGTGGCGATCGATGCGCGCGCGCCGCTCTACGACGGCGGCATCTGCACCCGCGTCGACTGCGTGTCGCTGGGCCTGGTGCTGAACCGCGACGCGCGGCGCTTCTACGACGAGGGCGAGGACTTCTGGCCCAAGCGCTATGCGATCTGGGGACGGCTCGTCGCGCAGCAGCCGGGCCAGATCGGCTATTCGATCATCGACGCGAAGGCGATCGGCCGCTTCATGCCGCCGGTGTTTCCCGGCGAGAAGGCGAACAGCCTGCCGGAACTGGCGCGCGCGCTCAAGCTCGACGAGGCGGCCTTCGTCAAGACCATCGAAGACTACAACGCCGCGTGCCGGGTCGGCCATTTCAATCACGCGGAGCTCGACGATTGTCATACCGAAGGGCTGACGCCGCCGAAGACCCACTGGGCGACGCCGCTCGACACGCCGCCGTTCTACGCGTACGCGCTGCGTCCCGGCATCACCTTCACCTATCTCGGTTTGAAGGTAAACGAACGGGCCGCCGTGCATTTCAACGGCCAACCCAGCCCGAACCTGTTCGTCGCCGGCGAGATGATGGCGGGCAATGTGCTGGGCAAGGGCTACACCGCGGGAGTCGGCATGGCGATCGGCACCGCGTTCGGCCGCATCGCCGGCACGCAGGCGGCCGCGGCCGCGCGCGGCGGCATGCCTTCTTCCACCCATGGAGCACGACATGCTGCAGCTTGAGGCGCTGACGCGCGAAGCCGCCGACCTGGGCAACAATCTGGGCGCGGCGCATGCCGCCGAGGCGGAAGTAGCGCGGGTCATGCAGATCTGCAATGCCTGCCGCTACTGCGAAGGGTTCTGCGCGGTGTTCCCGGCGATGACGCATCGCCTCAGCTTCGCCAGGAACGACATCCACTTTCTCGCGAACCTCTGCCACAACTGCGGCTCCTGCCTGCAGGCGTGCCAGTACGCGCCGCCGCACGAATTCGCGGTCAACGTGCCGCAGGCGATGTCGCAGGTGCGCCTCGAAACTTATACGGAATACGCGTGGCCCCCGGCGCTGGGCGCGCTGTACAAGCACAACGGCGTGACGCTCGCCGTCGCGCTGGCCGCCGCGCTCGCCGGGTTCCTCGCGCTGGCGATGGCGCTCAAGGGCACGCTGTTCGCCGGCCCGCTGGCGGGAAACTTCTACGCGGTGTTTCCGCACAACCTGCTGGCCGGCCTGTTCGGCGTGGTCTTTCTGTTCGCCATGCTCGCGCTGGGCATCGGCGTGCGGCGTTTCTGGCGCCGGGAACTGGTCGGCACGGAAGACGGCGCGCGCGCAGGTGCGGCCGCATCGACGGGATCCATTGCACGGGCCCGTCCGGCGGGCCCGGCGGCTTCGGTGACTCCGGCGGCGCCACGGGCATCGGCCGCGCCGATCTCGGCCGGCGCGCTGGGCGAAGCCGCGCACGACGCGCTGACCCTGCGCTATCTCGGCGGCGGCCACGGCGAGGGCTGCAACAACGCCGACGACGCGTTTTCGCTGGCACGCCGGCGGTTCCACCATCTGACCTTCTACGGCTTCATGCTGTGCTTCGCCGCGACCTGCGTCGCGTCGCTGTATCACTATCTTTTCGCCTGGGAGGCGCCGTACGCGCTCACCAGCGCGCCGGTGATCCTCGGCACGGTCGGCGGCCTGGGCCTGCTGGCGGGTCCGCTGGGCCTGCTGTGGCTCAACCTGACGCGCCAGCCGCTGCAGGGCGACGCCCGCCAGAAACCGATGGACCGGGGTTTCATCCTGTTGCTGCTGCTCGTCAGCGTCACCGGCCTGGTGCTGCTCGGGGCGCGGGATACCGGCGCGATGAGCCTGCTGCTCGCGGTGCACCTGGGCGCGGTGATGGCGCTGTTCCTGACGCTGCCGTATGGCAAGTTCGCGCACGGCATCTACCGCAGCGCCGCATTGCTGAAATGGAATGTCGAAAAGCGGCATCCGCCGAAATTGAATGTCGGCGGCGAGTAAGCCGCGTTAGAATCGCATGTGACGCATCACGTTTGATGCGTCACATTTTGATAAGAATAGGAGTGCGGATGAACGCTCCAGCAAAATCAGGAAACCCACCCGGCGGCCACCGCGCAAACTGCGCCACACGCGGCGGCCGCATTCGAGGAGACACCGCATGACCGGCCCTTCCCTGCAATCCGACGCGTCGCGCGCCACCCGCATCGGCGCGGTCCTGCGCGTCACGAGCGGCAATTTTCTCGAACAGTTCGACTTCTTTCTGTTCGGTTTCTACGCGACCTCCATTTCCAAGGTGTTCTTTCCGGCGGTCAGCGAGTTCGCCTCGCTGATGCTCACGTTCGCGGTGTTCGGCGCCGGCTTCCTGATGCGCCCGTTGGGGGCGATCGTGCTGGGGTCGTACATCGACCGGGTCGGCCGGCGCAAGGGCCTGATCGTCACCCTGTCGATCATGGCGAGCGGCACCTTCCTGATCGCGTGCGTGCCCGGCTACGCGACCATCGGCCTGCTGGCGCCGGCGCTGGTGCTGATCGGCCGCCTGCTGCAGGGGTTTTCCGCGGGCGCGGAACTCGGCGGGGTCTCGGTCTATCTGGCGGAGATGGCCACGCCCGGCCGCAAGGGCTTCTATACGAGCTGGCAGTCGGCCAGCCAGCAGGTGTCGATCATGGTCGCCGCCGGCCTGGGCTTCGCGCTCAACGTCTGGATGTCCACGGCGACGGTCGCCGCGTGGGGCTGGCGGATTCCGTTCATCGTCGGCTGCGCGATCGTGCCGCTGATCTTCGTGCTGCGCCGTTCGCTGCAGGAAACCGCCGAATTCGCCGCGCGCACGCACCGGCCCAGCGCGCGGGAGGTGTTCCGCCTGATGGGGCAGAACTGGCGCGTGGTCATCGCCGGCATGCTGATGACGGCGATGACCACCACGACCTTCTACCTGATCACCGTCTACACGCCGACCTTCGGCAAGAGCGTGCTGCACCTGAGCACGCGCGACGCGCTGATCGTGACGCTGTTCGTCGCGCTGTCGAATTTCATCTGGCTGCCGATCGGCGGCGCGGTCTCGGACCGGATCGGCCGCAAGCCGGTCATGGTCGCGATCGCGGTGCTGGCGATTTTCACCGCCTATCCGGCGCTGGCCTGGCTCGCGCATGCGCCGGGTTTCGGGCGCATGCTGTTGGTGCTGCTCTGGTTCTCGTTCTTTTTCGGCATGTACAACGGCGCGATGGTCGCGGCTCTGACCGAGGTCATGCCAGTGGAGGTGCGCGTCGCCGGCTTCTCGCTCGCCTTCAGCCTGGCGACGGCGATTTTCGGCGGCTTCACGCCGGCCGTGTCGACCTACCTGATCCAGGCGACCGGCGACAAGGCGGCACCGGCCTACTGGCTGAGCTTCGCCGCCGTCTGCGGGCTGCTGGCGACGCTGTCGCTGTACCGGAAAGAGGCTGTTCGGGCGCGGCTCAGCTCGTCTTGAAAACTTGGCACGACCAATAAAGGTCCAAAGCCAATCTGGAAACGCCTGTCCATTGCCGTAAATTAGGATTTCTAGATAGGTGTTTACCCTTGAAATGCGCTGTTTTACGAAAAATTACCGCCGTAAGACATCCAAAACCGGAATCCGCTCGTAAAGAGTGCAGTGGTCCGGTTTTCGCCGGACCGCTCCACCCAAGAGGAGACGGTCATGACGGATTCAAAGCTGTTGATAGGAACGCTGGATGCACGCGTCGAACGGCGCGAAAAGCGCCGGCAGTTTTTCCGTAATGCTGGTGGCCTGAGCCTGGGCCTCGCGGGCGGTACCATCATCAGCGCCTGCGGTGGTGGCTCCGGTAACAACGCGAACGCAAGCGCGAGCGCGCCGACGGACGTCGAAATCCTGAATTTCGCGTTGAATCTCGAATATCTGGAAGCGCAGTTCTACCAATATGCGGTGTTCGGCACCGGGCTCGCGGCGAATCTGCTGACCGGCACCGGCACGCAGGGCGCGGTGATCGGCGGCACGCAGGTGCCGTTCGCGGATCCGCTCGTCGCGCAGTACGCGAAGGAGATCGCCAAGGACGAACAGGAACACGTCGCCTTCCTGCGCTCGGCGCTGGGCACGGCCGCCGTGGCGCAGCCGGCGATCGACATCGGCGGCACCGACCCGGCCGGCGCATTCTCGACGGCCGCGCGCGCCGCCGGGCTGGTGGGCACGGGCGTGGCCTTCAATCCCTATGCCAGCGATGCCAATTTCCTGCTGGGCGCCTTTCTCTTCGAGGACGTCGGCGTCACCGCCTACAAGGGCGCCGCGCCGCTGATCACCAACAAGACCTATCTGGAGGCCGCGGCCGGCATCCTGGCCGCCGAGGCGTATCACGCCGGTCTCATCCGCACGGTGCTGTACACGAAGGGACTGGCCAGCAGCGCAAATGCCATCTCCGCCGCCCGCAACAGTCTCGACAACAACGGCGCGGACGACCAGGGCATCAGCGGCGCGACGTCCGATATCTCGAACATCGTCCCGCTCGACGCGAACGGTCTCGCCTACAGCCGCAATTACGGCAACGTGCTGAACATCGTCTACCTGACGAAGGCGTCCGTGACGCTGGGTGGATTCTTCCCGGCCGGCGTCAACGGCACGCTGGTGATGAGCGCTTAAACTACGTTCGCCACGTTCGCCGCATTCGTCCGAGCCGAGAGATCGACCCCGTGTCCTGCCTCCTCAGATGCCGCCCCGGCCAAAATCCCTGGCCAGCTTGCGGGCGGCATTCGCGTACAGCAGCACGTCGATCCCGGTGGCAACGAAAGTACAGCCGATTTCTAAATAGTGACGTGCGAGCGCGGCATCCGAAGTGAGCGTGCCCGCCGCCTTGCCGCTCTTGACGATCGTGCGGATCGCGCCGTCGATGGCGGCCTGCACGTCCGGGTGCGTGGGATTGCCGCGATGTCCCATCGAGGCCGCAAGATCGGCGGGACCGATGAACACGCCATCCACGCCATCGACCGCACAGATTGCTTCCAGGTTCGTCAGCGCGGTCGTGCTCTCGGCCTGTAGCAGCAGGCAGATTTCGCTGTCCGCCACGTCCACGTATCCCTGCCGCGCGTTCCAGCGCGACGCCCGCGCCACCGCGCTGCCGACGCCGCGCACGCCATGCGGTGGATACCGCACCGCCGCGACCATCGTTTCGGCTTCCTCAGCGGTATCGATCATCGGCACCAGCAGATTGCGCACGCCGATATCCAGTAGATGCTTGATCAGCGCGGTGTCGCCCTGCACCGGGCGCACCACCGCTTCGCCGCCGTAGGGCGCGATCGCCTGCAACTGCGCGAGAATCGTGCGCAGGTCGTTGGGCGCATGCTCGCCGTCGATCAGCAGCCAGTCGAAGCCGGCGGTCGCGCTGACCTCGGCGAGATAGGCATCGGCCATCGACAACCACAGACCTATCTGCGGCTGCCGGCTGGCGAGCGCGGTTTTCATCGGCGTGCGCCCGAGGTCGGCCAGCACCGCGGCTGGCGTGCGGCGCAGGCCGTCCGCTGCGTTCTGGTCAGGCACGGCGTTAGATTTTTCTTGGTTCATGATGCGTCAGCTCCGCAGTATGTGTATCGAACCGGATGGGCTCCACCTTGCCCAGCAGGAAAAGGTAATTGATGATCGCCAACACGATCAGCGCCGCGGAGAACAGCAGCGCGTAAACGAAGGAGCCGGTGGCGCCGACGATCGCGCCCGTGACGATCGGCCCGACCACCCCCCCCATATTGGACACCGAGTTCTGCACGCCGGCAACCATCGACACCATGTTCTTCGGCGCGACGTCGGCCGGCAGCGACCAGACCTGCGAGGCGGCCACCGTCATGCCCGACTTGGCGACGCACAACAGCACCACCGCCATCGCCGCGGAGTGGGCGAAGGCCGCGAAGCCGATGCTCGACGCCATCAGCAGGCCGACGATCAGGAACAGCTTGCGCGTGGCGGTGAGCGACAGCCGCCCGGACGCGTAGACCCGGTCCGACGCCCAGCCGGCGATCACCTCGACGAACATCGAGATCAGCAGCGGCAGCGACGCCATCACGCCCATTTCCATCAGGCCCATGCCGCGCTCCTTGACGAGATAGGTCGGCAGCCAGGTGATGAAGAAGTAGGAGTTGTAGTTGATCATGAAAAAGCCGATGCACATCGCCCAGATATTGCGGTGAGCGAACAGCTTGCGCCACGGCACCGTGTTGCGCGCGGTGTCACCCGGGAGCGGTGCCTGACCGTCGCGGATATGCGCGAGTTCCGCCGCGTTGACGCGTGGGTGCTCGGCCGGCGAATCCCGGAATACGAACCGCCAGACGACGCACCAGACGATGCCGAGCACCCCGGTGATCGCGAACGTGATCTTCCAGTCGAACAGCGCCAGCAGAAAAGCGATCAGCGGCAGCGCGACGGCGCCGCCCAGCTTCGAGCCGCTGTCGAAGATGCCGGCCACCGTCGCGCGTTCCTTTCTCGGAAACCAGCGCGAGGCGATGCCGGCGTTGCTCGGGTACGCCCCCGCCTCGCCCACGCCCAGCGCGACACGCAGCGCGACCAGTGACTTGAAGCCGGTCGCGACGCCGGTGACCGCCGTGGCCAGCGACCACCACAGCACCGCCAGCCCCAGGATCTTCTTCTGGCCGAAGCGGTCGGCGAGCATGCCCGCGGGTAGTTGCAGCAGCGCGTACGACCAGAAGAAAGCCGACATCACGATGCCCATCTGCACCGCGCTCAGATGAAAGTCCGACTGGATCCGCGGTGCCGCCGCCGACAGCACCGTGCGATCGATGTAGTTGATCGCGATCGCCGCCCACATCATGCCGGCGACGACCCAGCGCACCCGCGTGCGCTTCTGATCCTGCATCTGCAGCGTTTCCCGCATACCCTGTCTCCGTTTTTTTTCTTTCAGCTCACGATGCCGATGTGCCAGGGAACGAACTCGTGGTCTCCCAGACCGAGCAGTTCGCTCTTGGTCGGTGCGCCGGACGCGGCCTGCAGGATGTGCTCGAAGATTTCCTGCCCCATTTCCTGCATCGAGCGCGTGCCGTCGACCACCTGACCGCAGTTGATGTCCATGTCCTCGTTCAGGCGCTCGAACATCGACGTGTTGCTGGCGAGCTTGATGGTGGGCGCGGGCTTGGAGCCGAACATCGAGCCGCGGCCGGTCGTGAAGCAGATCAGGTTCGCGCCGCTGGCGATCTGCCCGGTCACGGCCACCGGGTCGTAGCCCGGAGAATCCATGAAGACGAAACCGCTTTGCTCGATCGGTTCCGCGTATTCGTAGACCGCCTGCAACGGCGTCGTGCCGCCCTTCATCGCCGAGCCGAGCGATTTCTCGAAAATGTTCGCCAGTCCGCCCTGCTGGTTGCCGGGCCCCACCACGCCGTTGAACTGGCCGTTGTGGCCATGCGTATAGCGCTCCCACCAGGCCAGCCGGTCGAGCAGCTTCTGCCCGACCTCGGGCGTCACCGCGCGGCGCGTGAGCATGTATTCGACGCCGTGTATTTCCGGCGTCTCGGACAGGATCGCGGTGCCGCCGTGGCGTACCAGGATGTCCATCGCCGCGCCCAGCGCGGGATTCGCGGTGATGCCGGAGAAGCCGTCGGAGCCGCCGCATTCGAGGCCGATCTTCAGATGGCTGGCCGACACCGGCTGGCGGCGCACCCGGTTCGCGGCGGGCAGCATCGCCTGCACCGCGGCGATGCCGGCCTCGATCGTCGCACGCGTGCCGCCGGTGTTCTGCATGACGAGCGTCTGCACGCCGGGACCGTCCTCCGGCGCTTGATCCAGCCCTTGCGAACTGACGAGGTCGGCGACCTGATTGCGCTCGCAGCCAAGCCCGACGATCAGCACGCCGGCGAAGTTCGGATGCCGCGCGTAGCCGGCGATCGTGCGCCGCAACACGTCGAAATGCTCGCTCGGCGAGGACATGCCGCAGCCACTGGTCTGCGCGAACGCGACGACGCCGTCGACGTTCGGATAGTCCGCCAGACGCTCCGGCGTGAACCACGCGGCGATGCGATTGATCGCGGTGGACGAGCAGTTGACCGAGGCGAGGATGCCGATGAAATTGCGCGTGGCCACCCGGCCGTCGGCGCGCACGATACCCATGAAGGTCGCGCGCTCGGCTTCGGGGAGGTAGTCGACCGGGCGCACATCCTGGCAGAAGCCGGGATCGCGCGCGAAATCGATCAACTCGATATTATGCGAATGGACGTGGTCGCCGGGCGCGATGTCGCGCGCCGCGCGGCCGATCACGGTGTCGTACTTG
Organism: Janthinobacterium lividum; assembly: GCA_050955065.1. Lineage (GTDB taxonomy): Bacteria > Pseudomonadota > Gammaproteobacteria > Burkholderiales > Burkholderiaceae > Robbsia. The sequence goes on from JBPBQT010000194.1 coordinate 20,391, forward strand.
CGGATCGCCTCGCCCTGGGCGATCGCGCGCGCGGCGATCTTGTGCCCGGCCGCTACCTGTGCGCGCATGCGCACCGGCACGCCGTCGAGCAGGACCTGCTGGCCCAGCGACAGCGCGACGCGCGCGATCAGCACGTTGTCGGCATCGTTGAGCCGGATCAGGGCGGCTGTCAGGTCGGCGTGGGAGCTGGCGCGAAGGTCGCCGGCGGGAGCGCCGGTGCGAGAACCGGCGGGAGAGTCGACATGAGGGTCAACACGTGCATCGGTGGTAAGGTCGGCAGGTGCCTGCAACATCGGAATGGCCTCCCGTCACGGCCCGCAGGGGTGACGTCGTATTGGGGGTGCGCCGCATGCGGAGTGCGGCTGTTACCGGTATATGTAACCGGTAACATTGCGTGCATAGTAATCTGGTTTTCCGACAATTGCCATTCACCTTTTCCCTAACGCCGGGTGTCGTTTCATGAACAAGCTGAAAACCGTCCGCGCGCCTGCTGTCGCGCCCACGCGCCGGAAGCGCACGGATGCGCTCGTCCCCGCGCGCGTCGCCCTGACTGCCCCGGCCATCCCGCCGGCCCTCGCTGCCCGGGCTGAAATGACCGGTGTGGGCGAAGTCGCCCAAGTGGCCGAAGTCGCCGAAGTCGTCGAAGTCGCCGAAGTCGCCGCTCCGGCAACGCGGCGCGCACGCCAGCGCACCGGACGCGTGACGCTGAGCGATCTCGCGGCGCTGATCGGCGTGACCAAGGTGACGGTGTCGCGCGCGCTGAGCGATCCGGCGCGGGTTTCGGCCGACACGCTGGCGCGGGTGCGCGAGGCGGTGCGGCAGACCGGCTACACGCCGGACCTCGTCGCCGGATCGCTGGCGTCGAATCGCAGCCGCCTGATCGTCGCGCTGATTCCGGCGATCGGCGGCAGCGTGTTTCAGGAGACGGTCGAGGCGCTGACCGGCGAACTGGCCGCGCGCGGGTACCAGTTGCTGATCGGTCAAAGCGGTTACGACGACGCGCGCGAGGACGCGCTGATCGACGCCGTCGTCGGGCGGCGTCCGGCCGGGATCGTGCTGACCGGCGTCATGCACTCGGAGCATGCCCGGCAGAAACTGCGGGCATCGGGCATTCCGGTGGTCGAGACCTGGGACCTGACCCGCGAACCGATCGACATGCTGGTGGGGTTCTCGCACCGCCAGGCCGGCGACGCGGCCGCCCGGCACCTGCGGGCGGCGGGCGTGACGCGCCCCGCGGTGATCGCGCCCGACGACCGGCGCGCGGCCATGCGCGTGCAGGCGTTCATGGCGGCCTATGCGCCGCTGGCCGACATTCCCCTCGTCACCGTGCGTGCGCCGGCCAGCCTCGGCGACGGCCGGCGCGCGCTGGCGACCCTGCTCGACGCGCAGGCGCCGATCGACGGCGTGTTCTGCGTCGCCGACATCCTCGGGCTGGGGGTCCTGGTGGAGGCGCGACATCGCGGCATCGCGGTGCCGGCGCAGTTGCGGGTGATCGGGTATGGCGATCCGAATTTCGCGAAGGATACCGACCCGCCGCTGACGACCATCCGCATCGACGGCACCCGCATCGGCACGCTGGCGGCGTCGCTGCTCGTCGAGCGCATCGAGCATGGCGAGGTGGCGCAGCGGGTGGTGGATGTGGGGTTCGAGCTGGTGCGGCGGGAGACGAGTTGAGATCGCAGGCAACGGGGTACGGCCTCGCGCAAACGCGACTTGCCAAATGTTAACAGTGATCGACGATGTACTGATCGTCTCGTTCAAGGAGCGATGAAAATGAAATGTCCGGTCTGCGGGGCAGGCGAATTGGTACATGACACGCGCGATCTGCCCTATGCCTATAAGGGCCAGGAAACGATTTTGCCGCACGTTACAGGAGATTTTTGTCCAGTTTGTGACGAGGCCATTTTCGATGTGGAAGAATCCCGCCGCAGCATGGCCCTGATGCTGACGTTCAACAAGCAGGTGAATTCTGCCTTGTCGGATACCTCCTTCATCACTACGGTACGTAAAAAACTCAATCTGGACCAACGCGAGGCCGCCGAGATTGTCGGGGGGGGCGTGAATGCGTTTTCGCGTTACGAGACGGGCAAGACGAAACCGCCCGTCGCTTTGGTAAAATTGTTGAAGGTGCTGGACCGTCATCCGGAACTGCTCGGCGAGGTCCGGGCCGGTTGACGACCACCGCATACGTTCTAAACTCCGAAGCATCTTTCAAAAATCGCAGCATGCCTTTCCCCGAAGTATTCTCCGGTTCATTGTAGACAGAAATTATGGGGCTCCTGGCCCTTGAAGGATTTTCACGCGGCGACATGCATCGGCACGCTGCCGCGTGAGCCAATCGCGGTGCTCCCACCTTCCCCGCCCGACACCAGCCTTGCATCGTTGCTCGCCCGTTGCAGCCGCACATAGCTGCTTGGCGTCATTCCGCAGAACCGCTTGAAATGCCGGCCGAAATGGCTCTGATCAAAGAAACCGACCTCGGCGGCGACCACCGACCCCGGCATGCCGCTGAGCAGCAGCGTCTGCGCGCGCTGGATGCGCAGGTCGCACAGATAGCGGTACGGCGACAGGCCGAAGCGCTTGCGAAACGCGGTGACGAAATGCGAGATGCTCAGCGCGGACAGCGCCGCGAGCTGCTCGAGCCGCACCGGTTCGTCGAAATGCGCCTCGATGAAGGCCAGCGCGTCGTCGAGCGGCGTCGCCGAACGGGCCGCGAGCGCGCGCGTCGCCATCAGGTCGTGCTGCCCGCGGTGGCGGCGATGCGGCCCGCCATGGCGGCCATGCCGTCCACCGTGGCGGAAGCGACGCTGCGTGCGGTCGCATCCGACCTGCTTGCGACGGCCGCCGCGCTGCCCTGGAACCGCCCGATCGAGAACGCGTCCAGCGGCATCGGCGTCGCGCCGGTGTCGAGCAGTTCGGCCAGCGTCTCGCCCACGCCGGGGCCGATCTGGAAACCCGAGCCGCTGAAACCGAACGCATAGAACAGGCCGTCGGTGGTGCCGCTCGCGCCGATCACCGGTTCGCTGTCGGGCAGGTAGCCCTCGACGCCGCTCCACACGCGGATGACGTGCAGCGGCGCCATCGCCGGCGCCAGCCGCCGGAACTGCGCGAGCTGCTGGACGGTATGCTCCGGCAGCACGCCGGCGCGCCGGGTGACGGCGTCGGCCGGTCCCGACGGCCCGCCGCCGAGGATGATGTTGCCACGCGGGATCTGCCGGAAATAGACGCTCTCCTCCTTGACGGAGGTGAAGACGCCCATCGACGACTTGAAGACGTAGGGCACCGGCTCGGTGACCGCCATCTGCGGCCCGCGCGCGCTCAGCGGCACGGGCTCGCCGAATTGCGCGCTCAACGCGCCGGCCCAGACGCCGGCGCAGACCACCAGTTGCTCCGCCTGGTAGCGCTCGCCGGCCGCGGTATCGACGCGAAAGCCGCCGCCGTCCTTTTCCACCCGCACCACCTCCGTGTTCTCGACGATCGCGGCGCCGGCGCGCGCCGCGGCGCGGCCGAACGCCGGCGCCGCGAGACGCGGATTGGCATGGCCGTCGAGCGGCGAGATCGACGCGGCCCGCACCTCGCGGCCGAGAAACGGAAAGCGCTCGAACATCCTCGCCCCGTGCAGCACTTCGAGTTCGAGCCCGTATTCCCGGGCATCCAGCGCGTACTGGTCGAAGTTGTCGGCATCATGCGCGTGGTAGCAGACGCGCGTGTGGCCCGAGGGCAGGAATTCGACATCCTCGCCGAGCAGTTCCCGCGACCGGTACCAGGTCTGCAGCGCGCGGTTCGCCATGCCCAATTGCGGCAGCATCCGGCCCTGCCGCCGCACGCCGCCGAAATTCGTGCCGCTCGCCTGCTGTCCGGTCAGGCCGCGTTCGAGCACGGTCACCGAACGCGGGTTCGCGCGGCGGCGCAGAAAGAACGCGGTCGTCGTGCCCATGATGCCGCCGCCGATGATCAGGACATCGGATTGCTTGACCGGCTTCATGCGCGCGGCTCCCGGGCGGCAAGGCCGATGGGGACCCCGCGCGCCACCATGCGATCGGCGGCATCCGCGTCGCTGGCGGTGCCCATGGCGCAGGTGGTGCCGGCATTGTCCACGGCATCGACGGCATCCACACCATCGGCGACATCCACGCCGTCGAGCGTGCCGATCCCATTGGCCATGGCCACCGCGTCGGTCGCATCGAGGCTGGCGGCATCGGTCGCGTCGGCTTCCACCGACAGCGCCATCGGCAGCGGCTTGACGGGTGCCTGACCGCGCAGCCGGCCGACCGTCGCCAGCGGCACGCGCGCCTCGGCGGCGATGATCTCGGCGCCGGCATGCGCGCAGAACCGGCCCTGGCAGCGCCCCATGCCGACGCGCGAGAACGCCTTCGCGCGATTGGCTTCGCGCGCGCCGGTCTCGCGCACCACGCGGCGCAGCTCGCCGGCGGTGATCGCCTCGCACCGACAGACCACCGCCTCGTCCGGCAGGGCGGCGGCGAGCGCGGACGGCCAGGGAAAGGCCGTGCGCAGCCCGGCGGCGAAGCGGCCCAGGCGCGCGAGTTCGCGGCGCAGCGCGACGGCTTGCGCCGCGAGCGCCGCCGTGTCGATCGTCATGCTGCCGATCGCGCCGCCCGTCGTACCCCGGGTCAGGCTCCCGGCCGTGCCCTCGGTCGTGCTTCCGGTCATCCCGCCCGGCACGCCGTGGGCGGTGCCGGCCGTCGCGCCGCGCACCGCGTTCCCATCCAGGAGCACCGCCAGCGCCGCCAGCCGCCCGCTCGCCTCGGCGGCATCGGCGCCGCGCACCCGCGCGCCGTCGCCCGCGAGATACACGCCCGGCACCGTGCTGCGGCCGTCGGCATCGATCTCGGGCAGCCACTGCTGCGCGGCGTCGTCGAACGTGAACGCGCAGCCGGCGAGGTCGGCGAGCTGCGTCTCGGGCCGCAGGTGATAGCCCATTCCCACCGCGTCGCAGGCGGCTTCGAAAAGCCGCCCGTCGCGCAAGGTCACCGCGACGCCGGTCACGCCATGCTCGGCCGAGCCGTGGATCGCGCGCGGCGTCACGCCGCGATGAATCGGCACGCCGGCGCGCCGCAGCAGCGCGATCAGCGCGGCGCCCTTGCTCAGCGCCGCCGGCACGGCCAGCAGCCCGGGCAGGGCCCGCAGGCGCTGCAGCGACGTCGAGGTATCGAGCACCGCCGCGATCTTCGCGCCCGCCTGCGTGTACTGCGCGGCCACCAGGTACAGCAACGGGCCGGTGCCCAGCAGCACGGTGCGTCGGCCAATCGCGCAGCCCTGCGATTTCAGCGCGACCTGCGCGCCGCCCAAGCTGTAGGCGCCCGCCAGGTCCCAGCCGAGGACCGGCATCAGGCGGTCGGTGGCGCCGCTGCACACGATCAGCGCGTCGAAGGGGCGTACCGAATAGCGGTTGTCGCGCGACAGATGCAGGGTCTGCGGCGCGATGTTCCAGACCAGCGTATCGGGCAGGTAATCGATGCGGTCCTGCTGGCGCAGCGCGTCGAAGCACTGATGCAGCGCGCTCGCCTTTTTCGCTTCGGAGCCGTACAGCGTTTCGTACGAGCGGGTGAAGCCGGTGGGCTGGCGGCGGTAGATCTGGCCGCCATCGCGCGACCCTTCGTCGATCACCGTCGGACGCAGGCCCGCGTCGACGAGGGTCTGCGCGGCGCGCACGCCCGCCGGGCCGGTGCCGATGACGACTATACGCGGGGCCATACGCCCCCCGTGACGGCGTGCGCCGCGGCATCTTCCGCACGCTCGGCGTGTGCGATGCCGTCCGCGACACCACCTGCGGTCTCGCCAGTGACGCCACTCGCGCCGCCCCCCGGGATACCCCCGAGCCGCGTCACGATCGCCATGCCCGGCGCCGCCGGCGTCGTGCAGGCGCGCAGCCGCGCGCCGTCGGCGGTCCAGACCCAGCAGTCCTGGCAGGCGCCCATCAGGCAGAAACCGGCGCGCCGGGTGTCGCTGAAATCGCCATCGCGCAGCGACTCCACCTGCGTGAGCAGCGCCACCATCAGCGTGTCGCCCGCGGCGGCCGGCACCGCGCGGCCGTCGATCCGGATCGTGAAGGTGGCGCGCCCGGTCTCGGCGACGCGCACGAACCGCGCCGGCCGCAGTGGGGCGACGCGTACGGAATCGTCGCTCATGCGCTCACCGTCTCGCGTGTCTGCAGCCGCAGCAACTCGGCCGCCGAGTGATGACACAGGATCTCGGCGCCTGATCCCAGCTTCTTGATCGAGGGCGGCGTCACGTTGCAGGTGCCGTCGATACGCACCGGACAGCGCGCGCGGAACGTGCACAGCTCGGGGATGTTGGCGCTGACCCCCAGCGGCGGCAACGCGGCGCTGCGGATTTCGGTATGCGCGTCGAGCCAGCCGGTCCGCAACGCCGGCACGGAATCGACCAGCAGGCCGGTGTACGGGTGATACGGCGGCGCGGCCAGCACGTCGCGCTGTCCGGCCTCGACGCGATGCCCGGCGTACAGCACGACCACCTCGTCGCAGATCGCGCGCACCGTCGAGATGTCGTGGCTGATGAACATGTAGGACACGCCCAGTTCGCGGCGCAGCTCGGCGAGCAGATCGAGCACCGCCGCGCCGACCACGGTGTCGAGCGCCGACGTCACCTCGTCGCACAGGATCAGCGCCGGTTCGGCCGCCAGCGCGCGGGCGAGATTGATCCGCTGCTTCTGGCCGCCCGACAGCCCGCTTGCCGAACGGTGCGCGATCGTGGCCGGCAGGCGTACCAGATCGAGCAGTTCCAGCATGCGCTTCTGCGCTTTCGCGCCGCGCATGTCGTGGTAGAAGCGCAGCGGCCGCGACAGGATCTCGGCGATCGTGTGGCTGGGGTTGAGCGCGGTGTCGGCGTTCTGGAACACGATCTGGATCTGCCGGTATTGCGCCATCGTGCGCTGCGACAACTTCGCCGGCAACGGCGTGCCGTCGAACAGCACCTCGCCGCGCGCGCGATCGACCAGACCGGCGACGACGCGCGCCAGCGTCGTCTTGCCCGAACCCGACTCGCCGATCACGCCGAGCGTGCTGCCGCGGCGGATCGTCAGCGCGATGTCGTCGAGCACCCGCACCGCCGGGTTGCCGTACTGGTCGATGCGGCCATAGCCCGCGCTCAGGCCGCGGATTTCCAGCAGCGGCGGCACCGGCGCGCCATCGGCGCGCGCCGGCCCGCTCATCGCGAGGGCGTCCGTGGTGGCGAGCGTGGCGGTCGCGTTCGTGGCCGCGATGGCGGAAACCGGGCGGCCGTCCGCGGCGGCGGGCATCCCGGCCCCGGCAGCCGATGCGCCTGTCTCGCCATGCCGGTTCGCGGCCAGCAATTGCCGCGTGTACGCATCCGCCGGCGCGTCCAGCACCTGCTGGACCAGTCCGTTCTCGCGCACCCGGCCGCCGTTGAGCACGACGATGCGGTCCGCCATCTGCGCGACGACCGCGAGGTCGTGCGACACGTAGATCGCGGTCGTGCCCAGTTCCCGGATCACTTTCTTGAAGGCGACCAGCACCTCGATCTGCGTGGTCACGTCGAGCGCGGTGGTCGGTTCGTCGAAGACGACGACGGCCGGATCGGTGATCAGCGCCATCGCCGCCATCACGCGCTGCAGCTGGCCGCCCGACACCTGGTGCGGATACCGCTCGCCGATGGTCTCCGGCGCCGGCAGCGCCAGCGCCCGGAACAACCCGACCGCCTTCGCGCGCGCCGCCTCGGGCGTCATCAGCTTGTGCAGCAACGCGGGCTCGGTGACCTGGTCGATGATCGTGCGCGCCGGGTTGAAGCCCGACGCCGCGCTCTGCGCCACGTAGGCGACCGTCTTCGCGCGCAGCGCGCGGCGTCCGGCCTGATCGAGCGACAGCACCTCGATGCCGCCTATGCGCACGCTGCCGCCGCTGATGCGGCAGCCGGCGCGCGCGTAACCGAGCAGGGACAGCGCGATCGTCGTCTTGCCGGAGCCGGACTCGCCGATCAACGCCAGCACGTGCCCGCGGCGCACGGTGAAATCGACGCCCTTGACGATCTCCACGACCCCGTCGGGGGGCGCGCCCGCGACCACGCGCAGGCCCTGCACCACGATCATGTCCGGGTCGCCCTGCGTGGCCGGGCCGCCTGGCATGGCCCGGCCATCGCGCGCGGTGTTCGACATCGTCGGATCCGGTCTCATTGTGCGTTTCCTCGGCCCAGGCCGCCACGGCGGCGCAGATTGTCGATCAGCAGATTCATGCCCACGGTCAGCGTCGCGATCGCGATCGCCGGCATCAGCACGGCGGGCGCGCCCTCGGCCAGGCCGCCGATGTTCTCGCGCACCAGCGAACCCCAGTCGGCGTCGGGCGGCTGCACGCCCAGTCCCAGGAAGCTCAACGCGCTCAGCAGCAACACGATGTAGACGAAGCGCAGGCCGAAGTCCGCGAGCATCGGCTGCAACATGTTCGGCAGCACCTCGACGCGGGCGATGTACGCCAGCCGCTCGCCGCGCGCCCGGGCCACCTGGACGTATTCGAGCGTCATCAGGCTGACCGCGAGCGAGCGCGAGATCCGGTACGCGCCGGGCAGATACGCGAACGCGGCCACCAGCGTCAGGACCGTGACCGACGAACCGAACGCGGCGATCACGACCAGCGCCAGCACCTTGCTCGGAATCGAGATCAGCGCATCGAACAGGCGGCTCATGGCTTCGTCGACCCAGCGCCCGGATACCGCCGCGATCAGGCCGAACAGGATGCCGCCGGTGCTGGCCAGCACCGCCGCGGCGAGCGCGAGGCCGACCGTGTAGCGGGTGCCGAACAGGATGCGGCTGAGCATGTCGCGGCCGAGGTAGTCGGTGCCGAGCGGATTGGTCGGCGTGTAGCTGCCGAAGATCTCCGTCGACGTCAGCGCCCCGCCCTGATACGGCGCGACCAGCGGGCCGACGAACGCGACCAGCACCCAGAAGACGACGATGGCGAAGCCCAGCAGGCCGAGCCAGGAGAAGCGCCGCACCGCGCGCTGCAGCAGGTTCAGCTTGCGCGCGGCGATATCGCCACTGACGCCGTCGGGGCCATCGACGCCTGCGGCCGGCGCGTTCGCCGCGGCCAGATCCGCGCGTTCATCCCGCAGCACGGCCGCATCGTCGGCGACGGGCACGCCGCCATGTTGCGGATCGGCTTCGAGGTCGTTCTGCAGCACGGCATCGGCGTGCCGCGGGGAGGACGTGAGAGGTCGGTTCATCAGGGTCACCGTTGACGAAGCCTGGGGTTGGAAACGATCTGGCACAGGTCCGCCACCAGGACGAGCACCAGGTAGGCCGCGCAGAACACCATCACGCAGCCCTGCACCAGCGGCATGTCGCGGTTCGTCACCGCATCGACCATCAGGCTCGCGAGCCCCGGATAGTTGAAGATCGATTCGATCACGACGACGCCGCCGAACAGGTAGGACAGACTCAGCGCGATCGCGTTGGCGATCGGGCCGATGGTGTTGGGCAGCACGTGATGCAGCACGACGCGCATCGGCGAGGCGCCTTTCAGGATCGCCATTTCCACGTACGGCGCGGTCAGTTGGTCGACCACCGCGGCGCGCGTCATGCGCGCCATCTGCGCGACGATCACGCAGCACAGCGTCATCACCGGCATCGCGTAGATGCGCAGCACGTCGCTCAGCGAGTGGACGTCGGACAGGTAGGACAGCGCCGGCAGCCAGCGCAGCTTGACCGCGAAGATCAGCACCGCGATCGTCGCCACCAGGAATTCGGGGACCGCCACCGTCGCCAGCGTCAGCACGTTGAGCGCGCGGTCCAGCAGCGAGCCGCGATACATCGCCGAGACGATGCCGATCACCAGCGCGACCGGGACCGACACGACCGTGGTCAGCGCGGCCAGCGTCAGCGTGTTCGGCAGACGCGTCGCGATCAGTTGCAGCACGGGCAGACTGTTCGACAGCGACGTGCCGAAGTTACCCTGCAGAATCAGGAACAGCCATTCGAAGTACCGTTGCAGCGCCGGCTGGTCGAGCCCGAACTGGTGCCGCAGCACGGCCACGGCCTCGGGCGTCGCCGCCTGACCGAGCGCCTGTTGCGCCGCGTCGCCGGGAATCAGGCCGGTGATGGCGAACACCACCGCCGAGACCAGCAGCAAGGTCAGCACGGCCAGGCCGAGGCGCGCGGCGATGAGTCTTTGCGCATGTGATTTCATCGGAATCCGCCTTCGGGAGTGAATGCCGCGCAACGGGAAGCGCAATGTGCAGCACGACATGAAGCGCAACATGCAGCGCGCGACCCGTGCCCGCGACGACCGGCAGCGGCCGGCGTCGCCTGGAGGGAAAGAGAAACGCCTACGCCAGCCAGACGTGTTCCGCGAAAGCGAAGCCCATCAGCCCGGCCAGCGGGATCGAGCCCAGGCCCTGGAGCTTGTCGGAGAACGCGTCGAGCGAGCTCAGGAACAACGGGATGCCCACGCCGCCATTCTCATGCACCAAAACCTGCATGTCGCCATAGATCTTCTTGCGCTTCGCGTCGTCCGGCTCGCCGCGCGCCGCAAGCAGCATCTGATCGAACTTCGGGTTCTTCCAGTTGGCTTCGTTCCAGGGCGCGTCGGACTTGAAGAACTGCGTGAACAGCACGTCGGCGCTCGGCCGGGCGTTGACCGAACCGAACCCCAGCGGATGCTTCATCCAGTGGTTCGACCAGTAGCCTTCGGCCGGCACGCGCGTGACCTGCAGGTTCAGGCCGGCGCGCGGTCCCACCTGCTGCAGCAGCATCGCCATTTCCACCGAGCCTTCGGCGGCGGGCGTGGCGTAGATCTGCAGCGGCGTGTTGCCGAGCTTGGCTTTCTGGAAATGGAACTTCGCCTTGTCCGGGTCGAACGGCCGCTGCGGAATGCCGGCCATGTAGTACTTGTTGGTCGGATCGATCGGCTGATCGTTGCCGATCGTGCCAAAGCCGCGGAACACCGTGGTGCGCAGCTGTTCGCGATCCAGCAGATGGAACAGGCCGAGACGGAAATCGGCGTTGCCGGTGATGCCGCCCTCGTCGCGCGCGACCAGGTCCGTGTACTGGCCGGTCTTGGTTTCCAGCACCTTGTAGCCCGGGGTGCCCTTGATCCGGTCGGTCGAACGCGGACTGATCGCATTGATCAGCTGCACGTCGCCGGAGAGCAGCGCGTTGACCCGTGCCGATTCGTCGCCGATGCCGATCAGTTCGATCTCGTCGAGGTGCGGCAGGCCCGGTTTCCAGTATTTGTCGAAACGCACGCCGACGGTACGCACGCCCGGCGAGAATTCCTTGACCTTGAACGGGCCGGTGCCCACCGCCGTCTTGAAATCCTTCGTGCCGTCCTTGATGATCTGGAAATGCGAGGTCGCCAGGATGACCGGCAGGTCCGCGTTCGCGCCCACCAGCGTGATGGTCACTTCGTTCGCGCCCGTCGCCTTGACGTCCTGGATCTGGTCGGCCAGCGTCTTGGCCTTCGAGGCCACGGTCGGATCCTTGTGCCGCATGATCGAGTAGACGACGTCGGCCGGCGCGAGCGCCTTGCCGTCGTGGAACTGCACGCCGCTGCGCAGCTTCGCGACCCAGGTGATCGCGTCCTTCGTCTCCAGGCTCTCGGCCAGCGCCATCTTCGCGCCCAGATGCGCGTCGAGTTCGGTCAGGCCGTTGTAGAACATGTTGCCGCGCACGTAGTCGGTCGCGAGCGCGCCCTTGGCGGGGTCGAGCGTATCCGAGGCGGACGCCGACTGCGTGGCCACGCGGATCCTGCCGCCCTGCTTCGGCTTCGCCTGTGCATGGGCGTTCGTGCTCGCCAGCAACGCGGCGCCGCCCACCGACAGCATGCCGCCCGCGGCCATCGCGCGCAGGATGTCGCGCCGGGACGCGCCCTTGCGGGTCAGCCGTTCGAACTCCGCGGCAATCAAAGCGCTGTCGTTTTGCACATTTTCCTTATTCATCGAACATCTCCGCGAAGGGTGGCGAGGCTGGATAGAGCGGCGTTGCCGTATTTCAATAAAAGATATCTTTGACGCTGTAGTACGCGCCGACGAGGGGCAGGAACCAGGGCTTGCCGGTATGCCCGGGGATCGCCGACCATTCCGAGTCGTGCCAGGGATTGCCCCGATCGTCGCCGCCCATCACGTCGGCCATCACCTGGCCCATGTGAGTGGACATCTGCGTGCCGTGGCCGCTGTAGCCCATCGAAAAATACAGGCCGTCGTGCTGCCCGGCGCGCGGCAGGCGGTCGGCGGTGATGTCGACCAGCCCGCCCCAGCAGTAATCGATGCGCGTGTCGGCGAGCGCCGGAAAATGCCGGATCATGCCCGCGCGCAGGATCCGGCCGCTCTTCGCGTCCGAAGGCCGCTCCGACGCGGTGAAGCGCGCGCGTCCTCCCCACAGCAGCCGGGAATCCGGCGTGACGCGGAAGTAGTTGTGCATGATGCGGCTGGTCGTGTACGCCCGCCGGTGCGGCAGCATCGCCGCGAGCTGCCCGGCCGGCAGCGGCTCGGTGACGATGATGAAGGACCCCACCGGCGCCAGGCGGCGCCGATACCACCCGAACGGCCCCTGACGCGACGGCCCGGTCGCGATCAGCACCTGCTTCGCATGCATCTCGCCGCGCGCGGTGACCAGCCGGTAGCCGTCGCCTTCCTTCTGGATCGACGACACGCCGGCGTTTTCATAAATCTGCGCGCCATGACCCGCGGCGGCCTTCGCCAGACCCACGGCGAACTTGCGCATGTGCATCTGTCCGCCGTGCTTCTGCAGCAGGCCGCCGTGGAACTGGTCCGACTGTACCTCGTCGCGGATCCGGTCGCGACCGATTATCTCGATATTTGGATCGACCTCGCGCCGGATCAGCTCGGCGGTCTTCTCGATATTCGCGAAATGATGCGGCTTCGAGGCGAGTTTGAGCTTGCCGTTCGCGTGGTAGTCGCAATCGATGCCTTCCTCGCGGATCAGCCGCTCGACGGTGTCGACCGCGGACGCGAATGCGCGATAGTAGAGGCGCGCGCGTTCCGGCCCGAGCTGCGCGTACAGGGTCGCGAAATCGTGCGCGACGCCGGTGTTGACCTGCCCGCCGTTGCGCCCCGAGGCGCCGCCGCCGATCGGTCCCGCATCCACCAGCGTCACCGACGCGCCGCGCTTCGCCAGCGCCTGCGCGGCCGACAGCCCCGTGAAGCCGCCGCCGACGACGGCGACGTCGACCCGGCCCGGCACCTGGCCTTCACCGAGAAACGGCGTGGGCAATGGCAGATCAAGCCAGTAGGATTCCAGCTTCATGACGGACTCGGGTTGCAGGGGTGACGAGATGACGGGCCGGGATGACGCAGCGGACCGCCGGAATTACAGACCGAGTTCCGACGCCAGATGCGGTATGTCCCTGACTTCGTAGTAGTCGTGACCCGGGACCGGCAGTTCATGATTGCGCATGACCAGCGCCTTGTGCTTCACGCCCATGTCGTGCGCGGTGAACAGGTCGTAGCGCGGGCTCGACGACACGTGCAGCACGTCTTCCGGCTTGCAGCCAAGCTTGTCGAACATGTACTCGAAGCCTTGCATGCGCGGCTTGTACGCACCGGTCTGCTCCGCCGTAAACACCGCGTGGAACGGCGCGCCGAGCTTGTCGACGTTGCTCTGGATCTGGTTGTTCGACGCGTTCGACAGGATCACCAGCTTGTACTTCTTGGCCAGACGCGACAGACCTTCCGGGACGTCCGGGTGGGGGCCCCAGGTCGGCACGGCTTCGTAGATGCTCTCGGCTTCCGACGTCACGAACTTGACATCCATGCGCTTGCAGGCGCGTTCGAACGCGTTCACGACCACGTCGCGGTACGGCTTCCATGCGCCCAGCACTTCGTCGCGGCGATAGCCCGAGAAGAAGGCGACGAACTTGTCCATGTCGGCGCCTTGCAACTGGTCCTTGAAGATCTCGCGCGCCATGGCGCCCATATGGAAATTGGTCAGCGTGCCGTAGCAATCGAAAGTGATGAATTTCGGTTCGAATTCGATCATGGTGTCAGTACCGTCCTGTGAATAGCGCTAGCGCGTGCATTGTCGAATAGCCACGTCGATGGAACGAGGCCAATGATGAAGCCGGTATGAAAGATTTAACCAGCGCAAAAAACTTCGATGTCTCCGAATCACGCCCGCGAAGCACGCAAAAAGCGGCGTTTTGAGGGGTCCGCACAGCACACTCTGCGGCGCGCGCCGCGGGGCGGGGTCAGGGACGCCCGGTCAGGGACGGATGTCGATCAGCACGCTCTTGAAGCGCAGGTTGGCTTCGTAGGCCTGCCGTCCCAGGTCCTTGCCGATGCCCGAGCGCTTGTAGCCGCCGGTCGGAATCATGAAATCGGACGTGCGGCCATAGCGGTTGACCCAGACCGTACCGGCTTCCAGCCCGCGTACCAGGCGCAGCGCGCGGCCGAGGTCGGCGGTATGCACGCCGGCGGCAAGGCCGTAATCGGGATGCTGCGCGAGTTCCAGCGCTTCGTCCTCGGTGTCGAACGCCTGAAGCGTCAGCACCGGGCCGAACACCTCCTCCCGGACCGCTTCGGATTGCGCGGTGACGTCGGTGAGGATAGTCGGTGTGTAAAAGGCGCCGCCCGGCACGCCCGCCCCGGCACGGTGACCGCCGTAGCGCAGCGTCGCGCCCGCGGCCACGCTGCGGCCGATGATCGCGTCGATGCGCGCGGCCTGCGGCTCGGAGATGATCGGCGAGAGCGTCGTGCCGGCGGTCCAGGTCGCGCCGGGGCGCAGGTCCTTGAACGCCGCCTGGATCCGGTCGGCCAGCGCGTCGACGAGCGGGCGCTCGACCAGCAGCCGCGAACCCGCCACGCAGACCTGGCCGGCGTTGCCGGAGATCGCGCCGGCGATGCGGCGCGCGACGTCGTCCAGACGCGGCGCGTCGGCGAACACGATCTGCGGGCTTTTGCCGCCCAGTTCCAGCGTCACGGGCTTGGTGCCCGACTGCGCGCACGCGGCCATGATCGCCGCGCCGGTGCGCGTCGAGCCAGTGAAGGTGACCTTGCTGATGCGCGGGTGACGCACCAGCGCGTCGCCCGTGGTTTGTCCGTCGCCCTGGACGATGTTGAGGATGCCCGCCGGCACGCCCGCCTGGATCGCGAGTTCGGCCAGGCGCAGGATCGAGAACGGCGTCATCTCCGAGGGCTTGAGCACCACCGCGTTGCCCGCGGCGAGCGCCGGCGCGATCTTCCACGACGCCATCACCAGCGGGAAATTCCACGGCGCGATCGCGCCGATCACGCCGTACGGCTCGGCGATGGTCATGCCGAGGTGATGGTGATCGGTCGCGGCCACCTCGCCGCCCACCTTGTCGGCGAATTCCGCGTAGAAGCGGATGCCCTCGGCGGTGAACGGCACGTCCCACGCCGCCGCGTCGCGCACCGGACGCGTGGAGCCGAGCGCCTCGAGCGGCGCGAGCGTGGCGACGTCGGCGGCGACCAGGTCGGCGAAGCGGCGCAGGATCCGCGCGCGCTCGCGCGGCGCCATCGTCGCCCAGCCGCTGGTGCGAAACGCCTGCCAGGCATTTTCCACCGCACGGTCGACGAGCGCGGCGTCGCCGAGCGGCACCGATGCATAGACGGCGCCGTCCGAGGGCCGCGTCACGTCGATGCGCGGCGCCCCTGCACCGGCATGTTCT
>JBPBQT010000195.1:0-30505 GCA_050955065.1 Janthinobacterium lividum
AAGGCGGCCATTGTCGAAGACGACCGGCGTTTCGCAAAAGCCGTCGCTGCACAGTACCGGTGCGATCCGTGGCTCGCTCGGCGCCATGTCGTTGTCGGGCACGGGTACCATCGACTGGGTGACAGGCGATTCCGGATGCATCTTGTCCGACAAATGCGCTTTCATCCAGGAAACCACCCGGTTGATCGCCACATACGGCGCGGAACTCGTGACCGTCTCGCTGAGAAGCGAGATGTAGTCGTCAAATGCATCGACCTCGACGTTTACCCCATGCTCGTGATAAAAAGTCACCAGCTTGCTCGAGTCGCGCGATTTTTCCGGATCGAGCAGCAGCACGTTCGGAACCGCCGGCTGCAGATCCTGCGGCAGGGCGATGCTCTCCAGATGGCGCAATGTCTCAGGATATAACCGGAACCCCAGAGACTCCACATAATCCGGTTTCTGCGTTTCCACTTCGATATGCGCGGCAGCCGTATTGCGCCAACGGCGCTGGATAAGGCGCAACTCGCGCATGTATTCCCGGCCCGACGTGATCGGTGCCAGCATGACCAGACCGTCCACGGCAATGCGATCGGCCACCAGCGCTGCGAGCGTCCCGCCCAGGCGGACACCGCACAATACGACCCGCTTGACTCCCGTGCTGTCGCGCAGGCAGCGAACGGCATCCTCGATGCTGCGCAACCAGATCTCTATTGCATCGCCTTCGTCTTCGGTTCCCGCAGAGTCACCCGTGCCGCGATAGTCGAAACGTAATGCCGGAAACTGGTTCCGTGCGAGTTCGGCGGCAAGTGCGCGCCATCCCCGATGCGTCCAAAGTGCCTCGTGCCCATAGGGATTGCACAGGACGACACCTGTTTCACCCTGGGCATCGTGCAACCACCCGAAGCACTCATTAAAAACGATAGGACGCATTACCAACTCCCGACATGATCCGAAGACAAAGATGAACTGATATGCTGAAGTCTACGGATTTCCGCGACATGGCAATGTTCGCCTTCGCACGGAAAATATCATTGTTTCAATGAATATTTCGGCATCTTATCAAGCGTAAGAAATAATTTTGTAACTATTTGACACGAATCCGGTGCAATTCGTGCTATGGCGCATGAAGCCATACAATTTTTACAAAAAATAGGGAAAATACCGCGAAGAGGAAAATTTCATCGCCCGTCGACGCTTGGCGCCATTGCGATTCGCCCGGAAGAACGTGGCAGGAGCACGACACTCGTCAGAAACTCGGGGGTGGCAACATTTTTGCCGGACGCCCTGTGCCATGCCATGCGTGGTGAGTGCACCAGGCCGGTGACATCGTCTCAGGCGACCGGACGCAGATCGCTGTCGGCGCTGGAGGTGTCGCGGATTCGCTGGCCGCCCATCAGACGATACAACGTCACACGCGAAATGCCCAATTCCTGGGCGGCATCGTTCAGGCGATTGCGATGGCGGCGCAAGGCCTTCTGGATGGCAGCCTGTTCGGCGACATCGCGCGCTTCGGCCAGCGTGATCGGGCGCGGCGTCGCCCACTGCGTCAGTTCGAGATCCTCGGCGGTGATCACCCGTCCTTCGGCCATCACCACCGCACGCCGGACCCGGTTGATCAGTTCGCGCACATTGCCCGGCCAGTCATAATTGTAGAGGGCCTCGATCGCCCCCGATGAAAATCCGGAGATTCGGCGGGAGCCCTCATCCCGGAAGCGTTCCAGCATATGGTTCGCCAGCAGTTCTATGTCGCGACCCCGGGCGCGCAATGGCGGCTCGTCGATGCGCAGCACGCACAGACGATGAAAGAGGTCCGAACGGAAACGCCCGGCGCGCACCGCCGCGTCGATGTCGACGTGCGTCGCGGAGATGACCCGCACGTCGACGTTGATCGGGCTGCTCGAACCCAGACGCTCGATCTGCCCTTCCTGAAGAAAACGCAACAGGCTGGCCTGGCTGTCCATCGGCAAATCGCCGATTTCGTCCAGGAACAGGGTGCCTCTATGCGCGCTCTCGATCTTCCCTGCACGCCGCTCGTGGGCGCCCGTGAACGCGCCGCGTTCATAGCCATAGAGTTCGGACTGGACCAGCGAATGCGGAATCGCCCCGCAATTGATCGCCACGAACGGCTGGTTGCGGCGTCCCGAATTCTGATGGATCGCGGCGGCCGTCAGCTCCTTGCCCGTCCCCGACTCGCCGGAAATGAAAACCGGCGCGGTCGTGCTCGAGACCTTGGCGATGTTGCGGAAAAGATGCTCCATCGCGTCGCTGCTGCCGACCATCGTTTCGGTTCCCAGCGAGGGCGGACCTTGATTCAACACCACCATGCGATGCGCGCGATCGACCGCGTTCGCCACCTCGTCGCCGCTGATGCGCGTAATGAGGTAGTCCAGGCAATACTTCGACACCATGCGGCGATACAACGGCTCGCGCATCTGCTCGGCGCTCGCGAGCGCGATCCATCCGCCATCCGGCTGCAACAGGCAATGCTCGACCGCTCCCAGTTGCTCACGCGCGAAACCACTGCTCAAATCGAGGATGCCGACGTAGGGGCGCTTCCTGAACGATTTGGTTGCATCGGCTGGCGAATCGACCACCGTCACGCTCCAGCCACGGCCGATCAGCAACTGCTGCAGGAAATCATCCGCTTTGCGTGTCAGGTAGAGACAACTTTGTTGATGGGAATCCATTGGTCATTCCTGGGAGAACCTGTCCAACCACTTCGAAGAAACCAGATGCCCAATTTGCGACCCGTGCCTCAAGGAATTACGAGATCGTCATTTAAAAATGCCGCCAATTGAACATCCCGGAGCAAATCGACATTCTAGGAATTTTCAATGGCGCCGTACAAAACCTTTGCAAATCGAAACCTTTCTTGCACATCGAAACCTTTATATATCAGCTACCGGGAAAAGCGATAGTGCCGCGTCGCCTGAATCCGCTTGCAGACGGTGCGCAAATTTTGCATCGCAGCGTGCCAGGCCCGGGCGTGCTTGATAATATTGGTTTTCCAGCGTCCTGCGCGCCGATGGTCAGCGGATGACTGTGGTGAAAAAGTCAGTGCCGGTGCACCGGGCTTAATCAACATTATAGGTATATATTGCCGAAATACAGCGATTTTCGCCGATAAAGTAAATATTGCCTTGCGCTGTCTTTTTGTTACCAATGGCATCATGCCCGCGTCGACAAAATCCGACATCGTAATCCCGAACCCGTGCGTCGTCCAATGTGTCGACGTGCCCTTCCCTCACAGCGGTCCCACATGCAATCACGTCAGACCCCCTTGATTTCTCCCGCTCCCGGTACGCAGCGCGAACTGTTGAGTCATCATTTCGGCACCGCCGGCCGCGGCGAAAAAGTGTACATCCAGGCCGCGCTGCATGCCGATGAAACGCCGGCGATGCTGACCGCCGTGGTGTTGCGCAAACGCCTCCAGCAACTGGAGTCCGAGTCCCGGCTACGCGGCGAAATCGTTCTGGTGCCCATTGCCAATCCGATCGGCCTGTCGCAACAGATACTCGGTCAGTTCCTGGGTCGCTTCGAACTCGGCAGCGGACACAATTTCAACCGCCAGTTCCCGTTCCTCGATACGGTCGGCGACGTGGTCGAGGGCGAATTGGGCACCGATGCGCTTGCCAACCGGGATACGATCCGCGCCGGCTTGCGCACCCTGCTCGATGCCCGCGTGCCTCTCACGGAATTCGACTCGCTCCAGCTCGCGTTGCTGAAATTGTCGATCGATGCGGACGTGGTGCTGGATCTCCACTGCTCGCTTGAATCGAATCTGCATATCTACACATCGGAAGCATTGTGGTCCGAGGTCGAGCCCCTGTCCCGCTACCTGGGCGCTGCCGTGTCCCTGCTCGCCACGGATTCCGGCGGCGATGCCTTCGACGAGGTGCACAGTCTGCTATGGTGGAAGCTGCAGCAGCGTTTCGGCACGGCCCGTCCTGTGCCGCATGCGAGCGTGTCGGTGACCATCGAGCTGCGCGGGCAACGCGATGTATCCCATGATCTCGCGCAGCAGGATGCCGAGGCGATCATCGATTTCCTCATCGCGCGTGGCGCGATTGCCGGCACCCCCCGCACGCTACCGCCGCTGCTTGGCGGTCCGACGCCGCTGGCGGGCAGCGAACAGTTCAACGCGCCGGTGGGCGGGATTCTGGTACACCGTGCGACGATCGGGGACGTGGTCCGCGCGGGCGATCCCCTGTTCGATATCGTCGACCCGCTGACGGGCGACGTCACGACCCTGGTCAGCCACACCGACGGCATTTTCTACATGCGCCGCGCGACGCGCTTCACCTATCAGGGCGCGCCGCTGGGCCGGGTCACCGGCGAAGTGGTGCAGCGTACGGGCCGTCTGCTCGCCGCCTGAATCGCGCTGCGCGCATGCCGGGGGCGGGGCCGGGCCGCGGGGCAAGCGGCCGGCGCCCCGTCAACGGCCCAGCCACTGGGCGGTCAGTCTGCGCAGCGCGACGTCGAACGCGGCGTTCTGCCGCTGCCGTAGTCCGCGAAACAGCGCGTCGGAATCCGATTTCGGCGCGAACAACGCCAGT
This sequence comes from Janthinobacterium lividum, assembly GCA_050955065.1. Lineage (GTDB taxonomy): Bacteria > Pseudomonadota > Gammaproteobacteria > Burkholderiales > Burkholderiaceae > Robbsia. Next base: position 4,539 of record JBPBQT010000195.1, read on the forward strand.
TCGTCACTTTCCTCGTCGAAACCGGCCAGCATGCGTTCGAAGGTGAGCGGCTGGTGACGACAGAGACCGGCCCGCCAGGGGACGTAATCTATCAGAAAATTCACTATCGCATTGCCAGCCTCGGCCGCGGCGATGCGTTCGACGGCCAGCATGATATCGTCCGGGGCAAGGCCCGCGATTTTGAAATCCTCGGCGTCATAACCGTCATTGGGCAGATCGACATGCCCGGCCAGCGCCGCGCGATAGGCCAGATACACATCGATCGGGTCGGTGAAGCGCAACTTGGCCGCCTTTTCCCCGGCAAGCAACTCCAGCACGTCGAGCCGATAGCGCTGCCGGCCCAGGCGCAGGATCTCGGGCAACGCATAATCGCCCCGCTGCGCGTCGTCGTTCACGACGAGCGCTTCCAGATGCGTCAGGCACGCCTGCCAGCTCGGCTGCGCGTCGGTTTGCCGTTCCTTCACCGCGGAAAAACAGTGGTGCGCGAGCTCGGGACGTTCCCCGATGCTGCGCAACAGGTCATTGACTCGCGTGCGGAAGGCGGCGCGCGTATTCCAGCTGAGCGCTTCGGGAAGCTGGGTCCAGCGGTCCAGCAACAATGAAAAGGACCGCGCGTGCGGTGTCGCTTCGCATGCGCGCCAGCGCGCCAGCGCCGCGGACGAGCGCTCCCGCGCATCGGTCAGCCAGTCGAAGACGGCGATGCTCAGGGGCCGCGCCAGTCGCAGCGGCCCGGGTTGCGGCTCCGGCAACGGGTCGACCAGGATCAACGGTCCGGCCTCCAGCCCCAGCAGCGCCGCACGCACCGGCGGCGAGAGCGGATTCTGAAACAGCCGGACCATGCAGCCGGACGGCAAAGCCGCCAGATCCCCCGGCAACGATGTCAGCAGATTGTCCTCGAGTTCGAGTTCACGCAGACGGCCCAGCAGGCCGATGCCGGAGGGCAGGCAGCCCAGCAGGCAGCCGTCGGCCACCAGCGATTCGAGCTGCTGCAGCCGGCCGATCGACTCCGGCAGACGGCTCAGCTCATTGTCGGCCACGCGCAGAGAGCGCAGTGCCTGGAGCTCGCCGAGGGCGTCGGGCAACCCGCTCAGCTGGTTGTCGTTCAACGACAGGCGGCGCAGACGCCGCAGCCGCCCGATGCCGTCCGGAAGATCCATCAGGCGATTGCCGTTCAGACGCAACTCCTGCAGCCCGCCGGCGGCGAGGCAGGCACTGCCCTCCCGGTCCACCGCCCAGAGCGCGCCGGGAAGGGACGTGAGCCCGAGATAGGACAAATCGAGCGCGGTATGTCCCTGCTCGCTGCAACTCCGGATCAGGCTCGCCGCTTCCACGCGGTTTTCACCCGCGTCCAGACCCGCCTCCCCGACCCAGGCGTGCAGGCTGCGCAGAAACACCGTGGCTGGCGCCGGCGAGCGCAGATCCTCGACGAATATCGGGCTGAGGTGCACACCCGCCACGGCGCCCCTCCCGGCCAGGGTCTCGGCCACGAAACGCTGCCAGCCCGCGACATTGAACGCGCCATCCGGGTGGTGGGCGGCGTCGGGACAGGCAAGTGCATAGCAATGCGCGGACAACAGCGTGGCGGCGCGGCCTGGCTGCGGCGCACTCGAGCGATGCAGCCCGGCATCGCTCTCGTCCACGACGTGGATACGGGCGAGCACGGTGGCGAAATACGGGTCGACAGGGGCGTCGCCCGGCATCACAGGCGCAAAGATCGCCGCCAGGAGCGCCTGACGACCGGCCGGCGAGCGCATCGTGTCGGCCGGCAGGCCATCCAGAAAGGCGAGCGCCTGTTCCAGCGCATGCGCGAGGGCGAGGCTTTCACCGCGATGCCTGTCACGGCCGGATGTGGGCGCCGGCGGATGACGCAACGCGGCGAGTGACATGTCCTCTGCCGACGTCGCAGGAGCCGAAGGGGCGGAACCCGCCACGAGAAAGGCGTCGTCCGGCGCATCACCGGGGCGTGTGTCGTGCGCATTCGACCGTTCTGCCCTGTTTCTGGGGTCGATGGGTCTCATGTCTGGGTACCTCACGTCAAGAACGCCGACAATACCACCATGCACGCGCAACGCGAAGAACGTCGACATTCCAGTGGAATTCGTTGCCTGGCCGACTTTCCGGCAGACGGGCCATTATACGTTTGGTGAGGAGACATGCGATCTCGCAGAAAATAAGACGCCTCATCTTAGCGTCTCATGCTCCCGCGATGGCGCCAGCCGATGGGCCCCGGGTCTGAGAGCCGGATGCGTGCTTCGCTTTTGCGCTCCCGGCTTCCGGTACGGCGGCGGCGGCGAACTCCGTACAAGTGTGCCTTGACGGTCTGGATGGTTCATCGCATTCTTATCGGGATTTTCAACATGCAGCGAAGCACGTGCCGGGCAACCGAATGACGGAACCGGATAAACACACTTTGTTACATACACTCCAGCATCGCGATTCAACGCACCGTTCCGAACCCTTTCTTTTGCCTCAACCACAGGTGTCACCCGTGAAACTTGCTATCGTCACAACCAATCAGCGGATATACGATGCGGTGCAGAGTTGTTTCGCTGATGGAAACCATGAGGTCGTGCGTTTCACGGAGGACATGTCGTTGATCCGTGCGCTGTCGCGCGACAGCTTCAGCGCGCTGGTGATCGACGCCACCGACGGCCTCGGCCAGCGTGAGTCGCGTCCGGTGCTCGCCGCGCGCGCTTGTCAGGCGAGGCTGCATGCGCCCCTCATCCTTGTCGGCCATTTCACCGACCGCGACAGTCTGGCGCAGGCCTTCAACGCTGGCGCGGACGACGTCGTGCGCTTGCCGATCGACGCGGACGAGCTTTACGTGCGGACATTGCGGGCGATTCGCCGTTGTCAGAGCGACCCGAACGTCGGCGAAATGCTGCACCTCGCGGACTACCGGCTGAACAAGCGCCTCGGCGTGGTCACGGTGGGGGAGTGCACGGTGCAGCTGACGCCACGCGAGTTTGCCATCGCGTGGATGCTGTTCTCGCGTCAGGGGCAATACCTGAGCCGCGCCCAGATCGCCATCGCGGTATGGGGCTGCAGCGAGGAAGTGGCGGGCCGGACCCTGGAGCAGCACGTCTACAAGCTCAGGAAGAAGCTGTCTCTGAGCGGCGCGCATGGCGCGCGCCTGAGCACCCAGTATGCACATGGCTACCGGATCGAGGTATTTTCGTCCGAAACGTTCGCCGCCGCGATTCGCGACGCCGCCCGGGAGAAAAGCCCCCCGCCCGTCACCGCGTAGGATCGGGGCGGCGACACCTTCTCAACGCGCCAGCGTCTCCGAGGGTACCTCGTCGAAATACTTGCGATAGCCGTTCACCAGCGTCGAACGGTGCATTACCCCCCAGCGGTGCGCCGTGTCGAGCACGCTGCCGTCGTGATCCTGGTTCGACAATTCCGCGTGAATCGACTCCATGCGCCGGCGCCGGATCACCTCGGTGGGCGTCAGCCCGACAAAATTCTTGAACGCCGTCTGCAAGGCCCGCTCCGTCACATTGATCTCCGCGGCAACTTCCCGAACCGAGAGATCGCGCCGTTCGAGGTTGGCGAGCAGGTAGCGATAGGCGCGCCGGTATTTGGCGGGCAGGCGCGCGGCCACATCGTCGAGCGGCGCATCCGGGCGACCGGCCTCGCGCACGGAATAAGGCGTGGCGACGCGGCTTTCGTCGCGCGTGGCGCGCAGCGCCAGCAACGCATACCGGCTGTAGAGGCGATGCCAGTCCTGCGTGCGCCCCTGGTCCCGCCGCACCTTGGCGATGCAGTACAGATACTCCAGAAGACGACGTCCGCCGCTCTCCCGTGCCTGCTCGCTGACCGGTTGCAGGATCTGTTCGGCAAGGTTCGACAGTCCGCCGCTCAACGCGGCAACGGCGATTTCGACGCGCAACGCGCGCTGGTAATCGACCAGACCCTCCTGTTGCGCCCAGCGCAGATGTGCGTCCAGGCCCAGATAACCATCCCGATTGCCATGTGCGAGCATGCGCAGATTGTGCAGACACTCGTAACGCGCGCGCAGCAGTGCGCAGGCCGGCGGCGTTTCGGGCACAACGTCCGCGACCCGTGTCGTATCGCGTTGCAACGACTGCCAGTAGACGTGATCGGCCAACGGCTCGGATTGACGAATGTGGCTTTGCACGCCGATATCGTGCCGCAGCAGCTGGACGATTTCCCGCCAGCGCGGATCGGCATCGGTTGCGCTGGCGACATCGGCATCGAGCGCGTCGAGCGCGTCGTCCATTTCATTGAGACGACCCAGCTCGCCAAGCGTGACGACCAGCGCGAAGCGCGCCTCGCGCCGGCGATCCGGCTCGAGCTGGGTCTCCGCGACGACGCGGGAGAAGCAGGTGAGCGCCGTGGCGGCACGATGACGAAACAGGGCCAGCCAGCCGGTATCGCGGCAGGACAGCGCCCGCAACTGATGCGAGGTCCGCATCACGCGCAGCGTCTTGCGATAACCGTCTTCGGCATCCTCGGTCTGATCGACCGCGAGACGCAGATCGGCGCCCAGGCGGATCATGTCGGCGTTGGCATGGCCGCTGTCCGATTCGAGCAGCCGGGCGGCGGCGGCCAGTGCATCGGCGATACGTCCCTCCGCGAGCCGTTCGACAAGGGTGTCGTGCCGGGCGGCGAGTGCCGCCACCAATGGAAAATACAGTGGTGAAAACATGGATGTGCTCCTGTTCGTATTCCGGTGAAGCAGTGGCCAGGCAGCGATTCCCGCCGCGCCATCCATATGCCGCGATTGCGTCGCGTCAAGCGCTGGGACGACTCTGCTGTCACCGACTTTATCGAAAAACCGAAGTGTCAATTTCAATAATCCACTGTTTTCACGATGACAGTCATCGCGTTTGTTTGTCATGGCATTAAAATATATCTCATTAATAACCTCAAATGAGATAATCTATCCATACGCGGCATGGTTCGGACACGTTGTGTTTCATCCCGGTTCCCGTCGGCGCACGCAGGAAAAGTCGAGCGCTGCACGACGACGGGCGTGCGTAAACCCCCTTCCGTTTCCCGCCACATGAGAATGGAATTTAATTTTTGAGAATTGGTGAGTGAGACTCCGCTGCATGAAGCCACCCTCTCAACATTCTTCCGTCGTCTCCCGCGTCCTGCACGTGCTCACCTGTGTTGCCCGTGCCGGACGTCCCATCGGCGCGAAACAGATTGCCGCGGGCGTCGACGCCCCGCTCTCCACCGTCTACCGGCATCTCGCCGCGTTGAAGGAATGGGGACTTCTGCAGGAGCACGCGCAAAGCGGCCTGTTCGAGCCGGGCCCCACCGGCGTCCAGCTGGCATGGGGCTTCGACCAGAATTCCCTGTTGATCAATCACAGCCGTGAGGCGCTCGCCGATCTGATGCAGCGCACCGGAGAAAGCGTCGGACTGATGGTGCCGATCGACGATCAGGTCGTCTGCCTGTCGATGGTGGAAACCGAACAGCCCCTGCGATGTTCCTTTACACGGGGGCGGGGTCATCCCTTGACGCGCGGCGCCTCGGCGAAGGCCCTGCTCGCCTTCCTGCCGGCCGATCGCGCCGAAGCAGTGATTACGGCCCAGGTAGGCGATGCCGCGATGGCGCAGGCGCTGCGCGCGCAACTCGTCGATATCCGCGAAAAACGCTATGCGATCAGCGCGAACGAGGTCGACGACGGCATCTGGGGCGTGAGCGCCCCGCTGATTTCGGATGCCGGCCGCCTGGAGGGCACGATCACCCTGATGGCGCCGCTCGGCCGGCTCACGGGACGCGAGATCGAGATCGCGCGTCTCACGCGCGCCACCGCCGATCGCATCAGCGTGCGCCTGTAATCGCCCGGACATGCCATTCCCCATTCCTCTTCCTTTCCTCAGGAAATGTCCATGAAGATTCTCCGCGTGCTTTCCGCCGCCGTGCTCTCCTGCATGCTGTGCGCCACTGCGGCCCACGCCGACGCCGACGTGATACGGGTCGCCACGGATGCGACCTTCCCGCCCCTCGAATTCGTCAAGGATGGCCAGCGGATCGGCTTCGACATCGATCTGATCAATGCGATCGCGAAAACGCTCGACAGGAAGGTCGAGTGGGTGGATATCGATTTCAAGGGCCTGATCCCCGGGCTGATCGCGCGTCGCTTCGACGTCGCCGCCTCGGGGATCTACATGACCGAGGAACGCCGTCGCGTCGTCGACTTCACCGACCCGTACTACAAGGGCGGTCTGGCGATGCTGGTGCGCAGGGACGACCCTGCGTTGCAGGCCCCGGCGGACCTCGCGGGCAGGAAGGTATCGGTTCAGGTCGGGACGAAATCGGTCGATTTCCTGAAGCAGAATTACCCGACGGTGCAGCGCGTCGAGGTCGAGAAGAACCAGGCGATGTTCGATCTGCTGATGATCCGCCGGGTCGACGCGGCGGTGACCGGCCGCCCCGCCGCCGTTCAATTCGCCAGATCGCAAGGCGGCAGCGTGCGCGTGCTCGACAAGGGTCTGACGACGGAACTGTACGGCTTCGCGCTGCGCAAGGACGAAAAGGACCTGATGACGCAATTCAATACCGCGTTGCAGACGCTGCATGCGAACGGTACCTACGCCAGGCTGGTGGCGAAATGGTTCGGCCCGTCGGCATGAGGCGTATCGTCCTCGCGTCGCGTCCCTGGAGCCGCATTTCATGACATTCGACTTTTCGCCGGTCTGGCAGAACTGGCCGGCGCTGGCGCACGGCGCGGCGACGACGGTCGAGGTGACCGCCGCCTCGCTCGTGCTGGGCGTCGTCCTGGGACTGCTGATCGGCATCGGCCGGCTCGCTCCGCAGCACCGGACGATCTACGCCATCTGCACCGCCTACCTGACGTTCGTGCGCGGCACGCCGCTGCTGGTCCAGCTCTTCCTGCTGTTCTTCGGCCTGCCGCAATTCGGCATCATTCTGCCGGCGTTCGTCTGCGGGATCCTGGGGCTGGGCCTCTACAGCGCGGCCTACATTTCCGAGATCGTGCGCGGCGCGATCCAGTCGATCGACCGCGGCCAGATGGAAGCGGCACGCTCGCTCGGCATGCCGCAGCGCACCGCGATGCGCAAGGTGATCCTGCCGCAGGCCTTCGTGCGCATGATTCCGCCGCTGGGCAACGAATTCATCGCGTTGATCAAGAACTCCGCGCTGGTGTCGCTGCTGACGATCGACGATCTGATGCACGAGGGGGAAAAGATCATCAGCGTCTCCTACCGCTCGCTGGAGGTGTATATCGTGATCGCTTTCGTCTACCTGATCCTGACGAGCGCCACGACGCTCGCGCTGCGGCGCACCGAACGTGCGCTGCGCGCCGACGGCAGGGTGTCATGAGCGGCGCCCCGTTCCGCCACGCGACCCCCGGCGCCGTCCCGGCTGCCATGCCGGATGCCCGTCCCGACACGATCGTCGACGTGCGCCGACTCGCGAAATCGTTCGGCGCGAACGCCGTACTGCAGGACATCGATCTCACCATCCGGCGCTCGGAGGTGGTGGTCATCATCGGACCGAGCGGTTCCGGGAAAAGCACGCTGCTGCGCTGCATGAACGGGCTGGAGACCGCTGAACGGGGCAGCGTGGACGTCTGCGCTCAGGCGCTGGTGCAGGACGGCCGGATGATCGGCGAACACGGTCTGAACCGGTTGCGGCGCGACGTCGGCATGGTCTTTCAGTCGTTCAACCTGTTTCCCCACCTCACCGTGCTCGGCAATGTCCTGCTCGCGCCCCGTGCGTTGACCCGGATCGGCGCGGCCGACGCCACGCGCGACGCCCTGGCCCTGTTGCGCAAGGTCGGCCTCGAACACAAGGCCGGCGACTACCCCGGCACGCTGTCGGGGGGGCAGAAGCAACGTGTCGCGATCGCCCGGGCGCTGGCGATGCGCCCCCAGCTGATGCTGTTCGACGAGCCGACGTCCGCGCTCGATCCGGAACTGGTGGGTGACGTGCTGCAGGTGATGAAGGCGCTGGCCGCCGACGGCATGACGATGGTGATCGTGACGCACGAGATGGGCTTCGCCCGGGACGTGGCCGATACGGTCGTCGTCATGGATCAGGGCCGCATTCTCGAAAGCGGGCCACCCTCGCGGATCTTCACCGCGCCGCGGGAAGCCCGGACCCGGGAATTCCTGCAGGCGGTGCTGCACGGCGGCGACGCCACGGCGTTGCGCCCCGACGGCAGCGGCGCATGACGGACCGGCCGCAACGGAACGCCCCATGCCCTGTGCGACACGATCAGGTGCGTCGCGCCGCGACGCTTGCCGCGGTGCCATGGAAAAACGGCGGCGGCACCACCCGCGAGGTCGCGGTCCGGCCCCGCACTGCATCGCTCGACGATTTCGTCTGGCGCGCCAGCATCGCCGAGATCGCGCAAGACGGCGCGTTTTCCGACTTCCCCGGCATCGACCGGACGATCGTCCTGCTCGCCGGCGCGGGCATGGACCTGGCGCGCAGGTCCGACGCGTTCGCGGCCGTGCCGTCGTGCCCGGCCGCGGCTCACCCGGCCCACCCGAGCGTCGCGACGTTCGACCGGCACGTCCTGCGGGAGCCGCATGTACCGCTGTCATTCGACGGCGCAATACGGTGGCATGCCCGACTGGTCGACGGGCCGACGCTGGATTTCAATCTCATGATCCGGCGCGGTGCGGCGCGCGGCACGCTCACGGTATGGCGCGGAGCAGGCACGTTCACGCCGCCGCCGGACAGCGTCCTGCTGTTCGTCGCGCACGGCACGGCGGCGCTGCACGAGCGCGGTGCCATGCCGGCCCGCGCACTCGTGCTGGAACGCTTCGACAGCGTGCAGCCAGGCACCTCACGCAGGCGGGCGCCCGCCATGACGCCCGATGCGATGCCCGATGCGATGCCCGATGCGATGCCCGATGCGATCTCCGGTTCGCTCCCCGACGTGACGCTCGATGCCGGCGCGGTGATGCTGGTCGTGGGCATCACCGCGTGGATCGACACCGACACCGACACCAACGCCGATGCCCGCACCGCGATGGCATCTCGCGCCGCGCAGGCGGGTACCCCTGCCGTCGGGGCCTCAGCCGCCATGACGGTTTCCTGAAAGGCCTTAGTGTCCGATGTCTACAGACTTTTCTCCGCCGGATCACGACCACGCCGCCCCGCCGGGTCTGTTCGCGCACGCCGCCCTGTTGCCCGACGGCTGGCGGCGCGACGTCACGCTGCGTTGGAACGCGACGGGCGAACTGACCGCGGTCCATGCCGACACGTCGAACACCGCCGGCCTGCCCGTCGCCGGCGGGCCGGTTCTGCCCGGCATGCCCAACCTGCATTCGCATGCGTTCCAGAGAGCAATGGCGGGACTGGCCGAAACGCGCGGGCATCCGGCGGATTCATTCTGGAGCTGGCGCAACCTGATGTACCGCTTCGCCGGCCGTCTGCGGCCCGAAGACCTGGAGGCCATCGCCCGCCATCTTTATATCGAAATGCTGCGGGCGGGCTATACCTCGGTATGCGAATTTCATTACGTGCATCACGCGGCGGACGGTCGGGCCTATGCGAATCCCGCGGAACACGCCGAGCGCGTGCTGCGCGCGGCGCAACACGCGGGCATCGGCATGACGCTGCTGCCGGTGCTGTATCAATACAGCGGCTTCGGCCAGACGCCGCCTCTCGCGCATCAGGCGCGTTTCGTGACCTCGCCCGAGTGGATCGCCGAACTGCTCGCGCGTCTGCGCCGCTCGCACCCGGCCCATGGCACGCTGCGGTACGGCATCGCGCCGCATTCGCTGCGTGCCGTGGCGCAGGGCGCGCTCGCGCCGCTGATCGCCGAACAGCGCCGCATCGACCCCGCCCTGCCGATTCATATCCACATCGCCGAACAGGAACAGGAAGTGGACGCCTGCGTTGCCGCCTGCGGTCAACGGCCGGTGGCGGCCTTGTTCGAACGGCAGCCTGTGGACGCGCACTGGTGCCTCGTGCACGCCACGCACATGTCCGCCGCGGAATACAGGCTAACCGCGCGCAGCGGCGCCGTCGCCGGGCTGTGTCCGACGACCGAGGCGAACCTGGGCGACGGCATCTTCGACGCGCGGCGCTATTTCGACGCTGGCGGACGATGGGGGATCGGCTCGGACAGCCAGGTCTGCGTATCGCCCGCCGCCGAACTGCGTTTGCTCGAATACGGACAACGTCTGCTGCACCGCCGGCGCAACGTGCTGGCGAGCGACGCGGCACCGGCGGTGGCGGATCGGCTCTACCTCGACGCCGTGCGCGGCGGGGCGGCGGCGAGCGGACACCCGCTCGGCGGCCTGACGGCGGGGCAACGCGCCGATCTGGTGATACTCGATGCCGCGCACCCCGATTTCGCGCACCGGCCGCTGGAACAGCTCCTGTCGGCGATGGTGTTCTGCGAGCATGGCCATGCGCCGGTGCGGGATGTCTTCGTCGCCGGGCGTCAGGTCGTCGACAACGGCGCGCACGCGCTGCAGGAACCGGCCGCCGCCGCATACCGGCACACGCTCGCGGCGCTGCTGACATGAACCCGGAGGCGGCAGGCAGCGTCCTGCGGCTTTCTGCTTCTTCGCCTGCCCGCCCTCCTTCCCCGCGTCCCGCCCGAGCGCGCGCCCAGCCTTTTGCCGGACGAAAAATCGGACCGATACCGCGTACAATTCCGGCAACGTGATTCCGAGCCACCCCCAATGCCCGAAGCCGACGTCAGGCGCTTTATCCGTTTTCTGATGGCGCGTATCGCGTCGTCGCTGTCATTCCAGATGCTGTCCGTCGCCGTGGGCTGGCAGATCTATCGCCAGACCGGCAGCGCGTTCGCGCTCGGTCTGGTGGGCCTGTGCCAGTTCCTGCCGATGGTGGTGCTGACCCTGCTGGTCGGGCATCTCGCCGACCGCTTCGACCGGCGCCGCATCGTCGCGGTCTGCATGACGGTGGAGGCGATCTGCGCCGGCGTGCTGGCGCTGGGCATCTTCCTCGAGCACTTGTCGCTGCCGTTGATCTATCTGCTGATCGTGCTGGGCGGCTGCGCGCGGGCGTTCGAATCCCCGACGATGGCGACCCTGATTCCGGCGCTCGTGCCGCGCAGCGACCTGGCGCGGGCCACCGCGTGGTCCTCGTCGTCGAACCAGACCGCGCAAATCCTCGGGCCGGCGCTGGGCGGCGTCGTGTACGCGATCAGCGCCGGCGCCGCGTTCGCCGGCAGCGCCGCGCTGTTTCTGATCGGCACGCTGCTGATCGTGTCGCTGCGGCTGGCGCGCCGGCCGACGTCACGTCAGCCGGTGACGCTGGCGTCGCTGTTTTCGGGCATCCACTTCATCACGCGCCGACCCGTCATCTTCGGCACGATCTCGCTCGATCTGTTCGCAGTCCTGCTCGGCGGCGCAACCGCCCTGCTGCCGATTTTCGCGGATCATATCCTGAAAACCGGCCCCTGGGGACTGGGCCTGCTGCGCTCGGCGCCCGCGGTCGGCGCGCTGGGCATGTCCGTCGGCCTCGCCCGGCGCCCGCTCGCGGGCCCGATCGGCCGGATACTCTTCGGCTCCCTGCTGCTCTTCGGCGCGGCCACCGTCGTCTTCGCGCTGTCGCATTCGATCGTATTGTCGATCGTTGCCCTGATGGTGCTCGGCGCCGCCGATGCGGTCAGCGTCGTGGTGCGTACCACGCTGGTGCAATTGCAGACCCCGGACGACATGCTCGGCCGGGTCAGCGCGGTCAACATGCTTTTCATCGGCACATCGAACCAGCTGGGTGAATTCGAATCGGGCACCACCGCCGCCTGGTTTGGCGCGGTACCGGCGGTCGTCATCGGCGGCGTCGGCACGATCCTCGTCAGTCTGCTGTGGATGCGGCTGTTCCCGGCACTGCGCGATATCCGCTCCCTGGAAGCGGCGCCCATGCCTACGCCGGCAGACGCCACGGCGCGGCAGCAAGCCGGGGCAGATGCCGCCGCCACGAAAGTTGCCACAGCCCCGGCCGTTGCCGACGCGCCCCGGTCTCAGGCAAGCCGATAGCGCTCCTCCGCCACGACGACGCGATCCCGGCCCTGCTGCTTCGCGTCGAGCATGGCGTAATCGGCGCGTTCGAGCAGGGTGGCGAGGCTTTCGCCGGGCGACAGCTCGGCCACCCCGAGACTGACGGACACGCGCCCGTCCGGCATCAGGATACCGCCCACCTCGACGCGCATGCGCTCGGCCAGCGTGATCGCGGTGGCCAACGGACAGGTGGTGATCAATACCGCGAATTCCTCTCCGCCAAGCCGCCCGACCAGATCCTGCGAGCGGGTCTCGGACACGATCACGTTCGCGACCTGGGCAATGATGCGGTCGCCCATCGCATGACCGTATCGGTCGTTGATCGATTTGAAATGATCGATGTCGATGAACAAGGCGCTGGCGACCTGCCCCTTGGCCGCGCATTCCTGGACGATCGCCTGCGCGCGCACGAGGAAGTCGCGCCGGTTGCGCAAGCCGGTGAGCGGGTCGGTGGCGGCAAGGTCCGCGAGCCGCGCTTCCAGCACGAAATGCTGTATCCGGTAACTGTAGAACAGCAGGTGAAACGTGATCGCGCTCGGCAGACCGATCACGAGCCACACGGTGGTCACCACCATTTCCTCACGGGTCGTGACCAGATGCACCATCGGCGGCAGCGTGATGATGAGCGAGGCCAGCGTTCCGGCGACGAAATGACTGCGCGCGAGCCATAATGGCGCGGCGCACATGGGCACGATCAGCGTGCTGGGCAGGAGCCACAGCAGGGGCGTCGGCGTATTGAGCGTGTTCAGCAGCGCGCCGGTCTGCAGGATGACGACATACAGCACACCGTATACGCCGAATACCCCGACGCTCTGCGTGCGACTGTTTCCCCATACGCACAGGCCCAGGCCGACCGCGAAGGGAATGGCCGGGAGCAGCGGCATCGGCGACCTCACCAGCACGCACCTGCCGGCCACGAACATCACATAGGCGAATATCGTGAACGACATGACAAGCACCGCCACCGGCCGCAGCCGTGCCAGGGCGTGGCGATGAAACTGGTCCACGCTATCGGCCGGCAAGGCACGCGTGAAAATCAAATCGAGCATATCCCATCCTGCTTTCGCCGTTTCTCTGATCCTTGATAACGGCAGGCCATGGAGGGTTCTTGAATCGAAAACACATATTGCGCAAAATACGCGGCGGCCGTCCTGCGGTGGCCGGCAGCCGACGCGGCCGTCACGCCCGGGACACGGCGTGTCGAGGCCGGCGCACCACCGGTCAGCGGCTCGGAATCACGGTTCCGGCCGGCAGCGGCACCGCCGTCACGCTGTTCTTCGCGCTGCCGCTGACGATGCGGTCACTATAGGTAAGGTACACGAGCGTATTGCGCTTCTGGTCGAGAATGCGCACCACATGCAGCGTCTTGAAGATGAAGGACAGGTGGTCGGAGAACACGTCGTCCTTCGGCTTGAGCGGCTTGGGGATGTGAATCGGTCCCACCTGACGGCAGGCAATCGATGATTCGGTGGGGTCCTCGGCGACACCGAGCGTGCCTTTGACGCCACCGGTGCGCGCCCGGGAAACGTAGCAGGTCACGCCCTCGACGCCGGGATCGTCGAAGGCCTCCACCGATACCCGGTCGGAGCCGGTGAAATGGAAATTGGTGTTGACGCTGGCAATCTCTTCGGCATGCGCGGTGCAGGAAAGGGCCAGCGCGAAGCTCAGCAAGGTGGCGTGCACGCGTTTCATGGACATCCTCGTTCGGGCGATCCGGGCGCGTCCGAGCGAGCGCGCCTGCGAAACGGCCGGCGCCGTCGATGCGCGGCGCCCCACCGATGGTAATCGGAATACCGTGCAGCCGCTGGCGCGCGGCAGCGTCGACACGCGCCGCCGTCGGACCGCTGGCGCGGTCGGGCCGGCTCAGTTCGTGCCGTCGAAGTCGACGATCTCCACCCAGTTCGGATTCTTGCCCACCGGATACTCGCCCAGCGCCTTCAGGCCGCCCGTCTTCCGGTCGATCCGGTACACCGTCATCTGCGTCGACAATTGTCCGACGGCGAGCAGATAGTCGCCAGCCGGGTCCATGCCGAAGCCCCGCGGTTGCTGCGGCGCCGGATAGGTAGCGATGCGGGTGAGCTTGCCGGTGCCGCGCGCGACACGAAACGCGGCGAGCGTGCTCGACGACCGCTCCGACGCGTACAGAAAGCGTCCGTCGGGCGTCAGATGCAGATCGGCGCCCCACGGTTTGCCGGTGAAACCGGCCGGCAGGATCGAGACGACCTGCACGGGTTTGACGGTGTCGTGCCGCGCATCGAAGGCCAGAGCATGCAGCCTGCCGTCCAGTTCGTCGATCAGGTAGGTGAAACGCCGGTCCGCCGAGAACTGGAAATGCCGGGGGCCGGACTGGGATGGCAGACGATAGGCGGGCGCCGCATCCTGCGTCAGCTTGCCTGTCCCGGCATCGAAGGCGAAGCGCAGCCAGACATCGTCGCCCAGGACCGAGGCGAAGACGTAGCGGTTGTCGGGCGCGCTGCGGATCGCATGCGCCATCGGGCCGGTGGCGACGACCTGCTGCGGACCGCCTGCCACCCCGTTCACGCCGATCGGATTCACCGACACCAGATTGCCGCCGTACGACGCACCGAACAGATAGCGTCCCGTGGCGTCGGTCGAAAGATAGGCCATGCTTTCCGCCAGCGGCGCGGTGCCGAGGTCGATGAGGCGGCCATCGATCGGATTGATCGCAAAGCTGACGACGCGGTACGGCGTGGAGCGCAGTCCGGCATAGAGGCGATGGTGGTCCGGCGACAGTGCGAGCGGCATGACCGTGCCCCCGACCGGTACCGTCTCCACGCTCGTCAGCGCGCCGCTTGCGCGGTCGAGCCGGAATACCGAGAGGGAACGGCTGTCGGCGTTCGATACATACGCGTAGGTAGCCGCATGCACGACCGGCAATCCCGCGCCCAGCATGCAGACGCTGGCGATGGCCGTGGAAAGAAGCTTTCGGATCATGGCGTCACTCTGGTTGCGCGCAGCGTCTTGACCTGTTCGGCCGTGACATGCGACTGCGGATTGCCATATTGCTTCAGAAGATAGTTGCCCAGCACGACGATCTGTTCGTCGCTCAACAGATCGCCGAATGGCGGCATCGATACATTCGCGGCCCCGGACGCCGCGCCCGCGACGCTGCCGGCCTGCCGCTGCGCGCCATAGAGAATCACCATCACGAGGTCGTTGGTGTTCGCGTGGCCCAGCGCGGTATTGTGGAACAGCGACGGCAGCCCCGGATGATCGACGCCCATGCCGGGTCCGTCCGCTACGCCCTCGCCCCGCGCCTGATGGCAGGCGGCGCAATGGGCGTCGTACAGCTGGGCGCCGCTCATGCCGGATGGATCGGCGGGAAGCGGTACGCCCCGGATCGCGTCGACACCGGCATCGGGACCGACGCCCGGCGCGCCCCACTGATCGGCCGGGCGCACGTCGGCGGCGTCATGTATCGCGGGCGTGGACTTCAGATAGAGCGCCATCGCCCGCAGATCCGCCGGCGTCAGATACCGGAAGCTGTCGTCGACCGCCTCGGCCATCGGCCCCGCCGCCTGCGCACGGCCCAGTGCATGCCCGGTGCGCAGGTAGTCGGTGATGTCGGCTTCGCGCCAGGCGCCGATCCCGCTGTTCGGATCGGACGAGATGTTCGGGGCGTACCAGCCGCCGACCACGCCGCCCGCCAACGACCGCGATGTCGCTTCGGCCATCAGGAAATTGCGCGGCGTGTGGCACGTGCTGCAATGGCCGAGACCCTGCACCAGATAGGCGCCCCGATTCCATTCGGCGCTTTTCGTCGGGTCCGCAACAAACGGCGCGCGGTCGAGAAAGAACAGATTCCAGAACGCCATCGCCAGCCGGATGTTGAACGGGAAGCGCAGATCGGTCGCCGCCGCGGACGCAACGTCCACCGGCGCCACACTGCCCGACTGGAAGTACGCATACAGCGCCTTGACGTCCTCGTCGGACAGTTTCGCGTAAGACGTGTACGGCATGGCCGGGTAGAGACGCGCGCCGTCCGCGCGAATGCCCTGGCGCAGCGCCGCGCCGAATTGCGCGAGCGTATAGCGGCCGATGCCATAGGTCTTCGACGGCGTGATGTTGGTCGACAGGATGCGTCCCACCGGTGTCGTCAGCCACAGGCCGCCGGCGAACGGCTTGCCGTGCGGCGCGGTATGGCAGGCGATGCAATCGCCCGCCGTGGCGAGATACGCGCCGCGCGTGACGAGGTCCGCGTTCCCGCCGGGGAGCGCCGCCGTTGTCGGGACGACCGTCGGAGCGGCGGGATGCGCCGTACTGACGGCGGGCGCGGCATGGGCAACGGTGGCAATGCCGACGCCGATGCCGACGCCGATACCAAGGCCGGCGAGAGACAGCAACGCGCGTCGTGCGAGGCGCCGGTGCGGCGTACGGGTCCGGATAGGCGTCATCGTCAGGCGTTCGCGTGGATGTGCTCGGCGGAGCGCAGCGCGAGCGCGACCGCCGTGAGCGTGGAGTTCACCGTGGCGGCGGTCGGCATGACGCCGGTGCTCGCGATGTACAGGTTTTCATGGTCGTGCGTGCGGCCGAACGCGTCGACGACCGAATCGGCCGGATGGCTCCCCATGCTCATCGTCCCGGTAATGTGCTGGTTGTTGCCATAGACCCCATCGGGGGTGTAGCGCAGGTTGGTGCCGCCCATCAACCGCGCGATCTGTGTATACGCGTCGCGCGAGGCGGCCATGCCCTTGTGCACGTAATCGCTCAACGCGTAATGGACGCGCGGGCGCGCGATGCCGAGCGCGTCCTTCTTGTCGCTGAGCACCACGCGGTTGTCCGGGTCCGGCAGGATTTCCAGTACGTTCTTGACGCTGCACTGGCGTGCGGCGTGATGGCGGATCTGCGCCTCGAGTTCGGCGCCGTAGACGCCCTTGGTGATCAACGCCTGGGTCACGGGAAGGACCTGGGACGAATTCGAGATATCGATGCGGAACGCCGCGTGGTCCGAGCGGAACGCGCCGTCGCGCAGCGACTGGATCGAGCTCGGACTCATCGGTCCCCGGCCCGGCCAGAGATCCTCGTCGGCATCGAAGACCAGGCCGTTGCTCGGATGGTCCATCAGATGCCGGCCGACCATGTCGTTGTCGTTCGCCAGGCCTTTCTTGTATTTGTCGCTGGCGGACAGCAGCAGCAACTTCGGGCTTTCGATACCGTTCGCCGCCAGGATGAAGGTCTTGCCCGTCACCCGGTGCGAGCCCTTGTCCGGGTCATAGTAATGCACCGCCACGATACGGCCCCGGGCGTCGTGCTCGATGCGGTAGACCACCGCGTTCGGCACCAGTTTCGCGCCGGCGCGTTCCGCCGCATCGGCGGACAGCCCGCCGTGATATTGCGCATCGATCGGGCAGATCGGCATGCAGTTGTTGTTGCCGCAGCAGGCCGGGCGACCGTCGTAGTCGCGGCTGTTGCGCGCGGTCGTGTTGGTAACCACCGCGAAGCCGCCGGGCGCCAGCCGTTCGCGAAAGCGCTGCTCGAGATACGATTCGACCACCGGCTGCATCGGAAAGGGCCGCGCGCGCGGCGAGCCGTTGTCCGGCGCGCCCGAGACGCCCATCTTCACTTCCGCTTCGTAATAGAAGGGCTCGAGATCCTCGTAGGAGATCGGCCAGTCGCGCCCCACGCCATAAAGCGTTTTCAGGCGCAGGTCGTTCGGCAGAACGCGCCATGCCTGCGCCGCCCAGTGCCAGGTCGTGCCGCCGACGATGCGGATGTATTCCGCTTTATAGGGATAGGGGCCGGCTTGTTCGAGATACCCGTTGTCGCTCGGCTGCCAGACCGGGTGCGGCGCCCACGGCGAAAACGGGTAAGGCGACATGAAATCGTTCTTGCGTGGCGAATTGCGGAAATTCGCGACGAGACGGCCGCGATCGATGCGGGGCCCGGCCTCGAGAATCACGACCGATGCGCCTTGCGACACCAGCCGGTGCGCGGCAAGCGAGCCGCAGATTCCCGAACCGATGACGACGACATCGGCGGAGTATGGGTCGGGCATGCAGGATTCCTTGCGTAATTAAGATCTGAAGCGGCGATCTGCAGCAACGATTCGAAGCCGCGCCGTGCGGCAAGGCGCGACGGCGGCAACCGCGGGACGGCGGCCGTCAGGCGGGCAGCGGCGGACGGGCCCAGCTTCCATACGGCCCATACGCATAGCTCGCCGGCTTCAGCCGGTCGGCGACGAGCACGTTCATCAGGCTGGTTTCGTAGGTCACGCAGCGCGCGAGCGCGCCGGTGCCCACCACGCCGACGTACCAGGCGATCGCCACCTGGCGCGGCAGTCCGGCAAAAGGCACGTGCGCGGCGTCGAGCAAGGTCTGAAGCGTGCCGGCGGTGGCTGCGTGCTGGACGATGAACGCGTCCAGATCACGAAGCTGCGCATCGAAATCGGACTGCGCCGCCGACAGGCCGGCATGCAGCCGGGACGCCTGCATGGCGTCGAGCGCGGTCCGTCCTGTCAGCAGGCGCGAGACGCGGAAAAAAGCGGGTGGCGCAGCGGCGGGCGCGGCTGTCGGGGACAAATTCGGGGACGTACTCTGACCGATGGCTGCCGACCAGGGGAAAAACGACGCGACGTAGCTGAAGAAGAGACCACCCAGCAGGCTACGCCGGAGGGTATTCGGCGCATGGGCATGGGCCGCGGGGCTATCAGAATCACGCATTATCACGACCGCTCCTGAACGGCGTCATCCGGTCGCGGGATCGCCCGACCGGAACGGGGCGACACGCCGTCGAACGCCGGCAGCCGCCATTCATTTATTCGTTAGTTTTATAAGATGTCGTATGACTTCAAGACGTTGCCATTTTGAATAGCGCCCTGTCCAATGTCAATACTTACCATCCCTATGCATAAATACGCGATGACCCCAGGAAAAACAGGCTTTCACGCAAAATGAATTCGTTAGACATCGTATTTCTTTTTTTATGGGAAAAGCGCAGCGTGCAGAAACCGGCAGGTTCGCCATCAACTTTTCAGGAATGTGTCCGTTAGACGGAGCAGACGAAACGCGGGCCTTTTTACAGGATTCGGCACGCTTCATTTTCCTTTTTGGTTCCGGCACTTTATGTTAGATGTAGACCAGCGACACACCCCGCGCAGAACCCTGCGTGTCCAGGCAACCCTGACGGGGCGCGACGGCAGCCAGCTCGCCGTGCGTACCTTCGATGTCAGCGTCGGCGGCGTCTGCGTGCTGAGCGAGCAACCCTTGCCGCTGAAGGAACATTGCGCCGTGACGTTCCAGCTGTTCGCCAACGGCGTGCGCAGCACGTTCAACGGCCATGGTCAGATCATGTATTGCATGCTGGCCAGCACCCATTTCAAATCCGGCATACAGTTCGCCTCGCTGCCCGACGAATCCCGCATGATCATTACGCACTTCCTGGCCGCTGCGCAGTGGTAGAGGCGTCGCCGCGCCGCGGTACATGCCGTCGCCCGTCGATCTTCCGCGGGAACGTAACCCTCGCTTCAACGAAATCCATAGTCCGGGTTCGTGCGGCTGAAAGTCCCATCCTGCCAGTCGCGCTTCACCACATGCTCGAACCTGACGTTCTCCTGCTCGATGCCGTCCCGGTCCCACGATGCTTCTTCGTACGCCCAGGGATGACGCAGGTCGAGTGACAGACGTACCCGCGCCGCATAATGGGCAGGCGGCCCGTTCGCCGCGTCCCATGTCAGGGCGAGCAGACGGGTGGACGGGGCGTGGACGATTTCGACACGCGACGGCCGGGCGTCGAGACCTTCGGCGCGATAGCTGGCGAGGTCGTGGTCGAGCATGCGGATCGCGAACTGCAGCCCGAGATCGCCGACGCCATGCGCGGATTGCGAATGCGCCATGACCCCGTCGATCGGAAAGGAAACCGAGGCGAAACGCAGCAGACCGCCGAAATGCCCCAGCGCATGGCCGGCGTCCATGCTTTCGTCATACAGGATCTCCTGGCCTGCGTGCCTGCCGTCGGGAAGCCAGCGGGCATAGACGCGCCGCGGCGCCTCCTGATAGCGAACCAGCATATGGTCGGCAAGTTCGGGCCAGACGCCCTCGTGCCGCTCCCGGCGTACCATCTCGAACTGATAGGAACGGTAGGAGGCGATGCCACGGCGCATGTAGTTCACCAGTGCCGCCGGGCGCAGGTCCCCGACCAGGGCGATCAACTGTTCGTCGCTCGCGCGCTCGAGTGCGCCGGAGTTCGCCTGCGCCAGCAGCCAGCTCGCCTGGCCGGTGCTGCTCAGGCGGTTGAATCCCGCTGGCAAGACGAACGCCGCGCCTGCCGCGGGGTCCGGCACCGCATCGTCGCCCCACGCGCGCGACCCGGTTGCCGACAGGCTCAAGCCGATCAGCAGCGCCGCCCTGAACCAGACGATACGCCGCGGCGAGCGGGGCTTGTCGGTGCGACTCATCGACCCTTCCCTCCTGGATGCGGTTCGTGTCTACCAGCGCGGCGGACCAAAGCGCGACCGGCGTTGCGCGCGTTCCGCACGGCGCCAGTCCTCGCGCCGCCGGCCGCCGCCGCATGCCCCGCCGGAGCAGGTACCGAGCGCCACCCAGCACGCGCCGATTTCACAGGCATCGCAGGCACAATGTTCCGCCAGCCCGCATTCCGAGATGGCGCAACCGGGACCGCACCCGCAGCCGTCGTCGCACCCCGGATCGACGAACCCCGCCTGGCGCCGGCCGAACCCCCCAGGGGCGGCCGCCCCCGGCACGATCGCCGGTTTCACACGGTGACGATGCTGATGCCACGCGCATTGTTCGAGCCGCCGTCGCAACAATCGCAGACCCAGCCACAGGCCATGGCGTTCGATGACCCGATGGCCGTAGTTCGAGCAACTCGCGCCCTGCGCATGAACGCGATAGGCGCACGAAAAACCCTTGTGCGGGGAAACGCGACGCTGGTAAAGGCGGATGGCGCCAAGCGCCATTGATTTGAGCATAACGGTCCCTGGCAATGTTCCAAACCTGCATTGCAAGCACCGTGCGTGCCACGTTGGCTCCGGACGCGATCCGCGGCGCTACAGACGCCGCAGCATGTTGCCCAGACTTTCGATGTCGAACGGTTTACTGACGGTCGGGACGCCGGCATAGGCGGCAGCGTCGACCCCCGCCTCACCGTACCCGGAGCAGAAGGCGAACGGCACGCCGCGCCGGATCAATTCGTCGGCGACGGGAAACACGCGCTGGCCGGCCAGATTGATATCGAGCAATGCCGCGTCGACGGCGACATCCCGGGCGAGCAGCGACAACGCTTCCGGCACCGTCGCGGCGCTACCGACGAGTTCGAAGCCGAGCAGATCGATGACGTCTTCCAGCAGCATGGCGATCAGCGCATCGTCCTCGACGATGAAGATGCGTTTTTTCTCCGGCGTGGCGTGAACGTCCATCATGCGGCCTCCACACCGGCTCGTTGCCGCACGGCAAGCCGCTCGTCGAATCTATTCATGAACTGGTCCTCTTATATGCGGCGGCCGGATTCCGGGAACAGCCGGCGGGCGCGCCGTCATTTCCCGGGCACGCGTCGCACGGCCGGTGCGCCGAATCCATGGCGAAGCGCCCGGGCCGGCCGACGGTGCACCTATCATAACGTGTGTCGGCCATCGGCAGCATACGCACGCACCGCTCAGCCAAGCGTCGTGTCGCGCGTCTCCCGCATGCTCAGAATGGCGAGCAGGCTCACCACCCCCGCCGCGGAAACGTAGGCGCCCACCCAGGACAGCCCGCCGCGCGCCACCAGCAGCTGCGCGACATACGGCGCCAGCGATGCGCCGAGAATGCCGCCCAGGTTGTATGCGACGCCGGCGCCGGTATAACGTACCGGCGTGGGAAACAGTTCGGGCAGCAAGGCGCCCATCGGTGCGAACGTCATGCCCATCAGGAAAAGTTCGATCACCAGGAACAACGTGACGCGAAACGTGTCGCCGCTGCCCAGCAGCGGCGCCATGGTGAAGCCGGAAAGAAACACCGCGATGCAGCCCAGGGCCAGCACCGGCCGGCGTCCGAACCGGTCGCTGGCCAGAGCCGACAGCGGTGACGCAAGCGCCATGAACACCACCGCGATGCACAGCATGCCGAGAAAACGCGGACGCGGGATGTGCAGCGCCGTCACACCGTAGGAGAGCGAGAACACCGTGGAAATATAGAACACGGTGTAGCAGACCACCATCGCGAAGGCGCCCAGCAACGTCGGTCGCCAGTACGAGGACAACAGGGTCAGGACCGGCATGCGCACCCGCTCGTGGCGCGCGATCGCCGCGCGAAACGCCGGTGTTTCCACGATCCGCAGCCGCACGTACAGACCCAGTACGACCAGCAACGCACTGACGATGAACGGTATGCGCCAGCCCCAGCTGCGGAACTGCGCGTCGCTCAGCGACAGCGCCAGGCCGAAGAACAGCCCGTTGGACAGGAGAAAGCCGATGGACGGCCCGAGTTGCGGAAACATGCCGAACCACGCGCGTTTGCCGGAAGGGGCGTATTCGGTGGCGAGCAGCGCCGCGCCGCCCCACTCGCCGCCCAGGCCGATGCCCTGCCCGAAGCGCAGCACGCAGAGCAGCACCGGCGCCAGGGTGCCGATCGTGTCGAAACCCGGCAGCAGACCGATCAATGTCGTCGACACGCCCATCAGCATCAGCGAGGCGATCAGCGTCGACTTGCGGCCGATCCTGTCGCCGAAGTGGCCGAAGACGAACGCGCCGATCGGGCGGGCGATGAAGGCGATGCCGAACGTCACCAGCGCGGACAGCGCCTGGGTGCCGGGAGAGCCGCGCGGAAAGAAGACCGGCCCGATGATCAGCGCCGCCGCCGTGGCGTACACGTAGAAATCGTAGAATTCGATCGCCGTGCCGATGAAGCTCGCGAAAATGACGCGTCGTGTGCTGTTGGCCTGGGTGCCGGCGTCCGCGGCGGGAGCCGGTTGCGGCTCCGATCCCACATCCGATCTCATGTTCATGCTGTCTCCATTTTCTGTTTATGACCCTGCGCCTCGGGCGTCAGTGGTGTGCGGCAAACGCGGCAAGTATGGCAGCGCCGCGCGATGAAACGCCGCTATAGTGCCACAGCAATCCGCCGCCATGCGCAAGCCGCGCCGCTCAGGCCCGGATCAGGCCATGCACGCGACGGCGCAACTCCTCCAGCTCGAAAGGTTTCGTGAGCACTTCCATGCCGGGTTCCAGCTGCCCGTCGCCCAGCGCCTTGTTCGCCGCGTAGCCGGTGATGAAAAGGACCTTCAAGCCCCGGCGCAGGACACGCGTCGCGTCGGCGACCTGCCTGCCGTTCATCCCGCCGGGCAGCCCGACGTCCGTCACCAGCAGGTCGAGGTGCTGCCCGGAATGCAGGAGGTTCATCGCCTCCTGCCCATTGCCCGCTTCGAGCACCTCGTAACCCGAATCGCGCAGCACCTCCGCGGCCAGCGCCCGGATGAAGGCGTCATCCTCGACCAGCAGGATGCGTTCGCCGCGTGCCGGCAGGGCGGGCGCGATCGCGTGGGACGCTGGCGCCACCTCCGCCTCGCCGTGGTAGCGCGGCAGATACAGGCAGACCCGCGTGCCCTTTCCCACTTCCGAATCGATCCGCACCTGGCCGCCCGACTGCAGCGCGAACCCGTAGATCATCGACAATCCCAGGCCGGTGCCCTCGCCCATCGGCTTGGTGGTGAAGAACGGCTCATAGGCGCGGGCCCGGGTCTCGGGCGTCATGCCCACGCCGGTGTCGCTGACGCACAACGACACATAGTCGCCCGGCGGCAGTTCATCGGGGTCGCCGTCGCCCGGTGACTGCCGGTTCACCGCAGCGATGCCGAGCCGGCCGCCATCCGGCATGGCATCCTGCGCATTGATGCACAGGTTGAGCAACGCGTTTTCGAGCTGGCCGGGGTCGACCAGCGTCAGCGGCAGATCCCGGGCACCGGTCACGTCGACGACGATGCCGGGTCCGACCGTGCGGCGGATCAGTTCATCCATGCCGGCGACGAGATCGTTCACATCGGTGGGTTTCGGGTCGAGCGTCTGCCGTCGGGAAAAGGCGAGCAGCCGTTGGGTCAGCGATCCGGCCCGGCGCGCCGCCCCCTGCGCGGCATCCATGTACCGGCCGATCGTGTCGAGGCGGCCCATCTCCACGCGTCGCTGCAAGACCTCCAGACTTCCGGAGATCACGGTGAGAAGGTTGTTGAAATCGTGCGCCAGTCCGCCGGTCAGCTGACCGACCGCCTCCATTTTCTGCGCCTGATGCAGCTGCTCCTCCGCGCTGCGCAGTTCCAGGGTGCGTTGTTCGACCCGCAATTCGAGGGTTTGCATCAGGTCGCGCAGCGCATGCGTGGCGTCGTGGCTGTCGGTCACGTCGCTGCCTTCGACGAAGATACCCGAGACGGTCCCCGTGAACGTCAGTATCGGTTGATAGACGAAGTCGATGACGCGTCGCTGCCGCTGGCCGTCGCCGCTGCCCTCGCCACTCTCGACGTCGCCATTCTCGAGCCAGACCTCGATACCCTTGCCGACGAAAGGCTGACCGCTTGCATAAACCTGGTCGAGCAGATCGAAGAACACCTGCCCTTGCAGTTCCGACAATGCTTGCCGAACGGGCTGGCCGATCACGTTTCGGCCGCCGATCAGCCGCGTATACGACTGGTTGGTCAACTCGAAGCAGTGATTCGGACCGCGCACGATCGCCATGAAACTGGGCGCCTGCTCGAACAGACTGCGCAGCCGGTCGCTTTCCTCCTTGATCGCGAGATTCGTTTCGTAGACGCCTTGCGCCCGGGAAAAAATCCCGCTCTGCGCCGCGGCGAACGTGAGCGGCGGCCCTTCCCCCGCGCCGGCGATGTCACGCAGACGTTCTAGTTCCGTCACATCGATGGGATGCTGCAGAACGACCGAGACCTCCCCGTTACGGTCCAGGACGGGCGTGTGCGTGATGCTCCAATACCGCTTTTCGAATCCGCCTTCGGCCTCGGCGTGCGGAATATCGAACCGCAGCAGGGCCATGGTATCCGGCCGTCGGGTGCGGATCACGCGCTCGAAGGAGGCAATCGATTGCTTGAGCGTCTCGGGATCGGTGGGGAAGGCGTCCCACGCCCATCGTCCCCGGATATCGGACAGTTCGCGCCCGGTCGAGGCCAGGTAGGCGCGGTTCGCACCGACGATGTTCAGCTTCAGATCGAGGATGAGATAAGGATTGGGGGAAGCATTGAAGATTTCCCCATAGTCTGTTTCTGGCTGAGTCACGACGATTGCTTGCGAAAATACCGACGAACGGGAAAGGGAGCGCCCTCTGGAGCACGACATGCGCTGCGCCCGGTCCGGCGCAGCCCATGCCCTACTTCCGATAGCGTTCCATCAGCGGCGTCGATGTGATGCCATGCAGGATGACGGATGCGGCTATGACGCCCAGAATCAGCGGAATCAATGGCACCACCGCCGCGTGCGAGGCGTTCTCGAGCGCATACAGCAGGTAATAAAAGGACCCCACGCCACGGATGCCGAACCAGCTGATCAACCACCGCTGCGTCCGGGTCGTGGCAGAGCCGAGCAGCGACACCTGCACCGACAATGGCCGGGCGATCACGAACAGGACGACGACGACCAGCGCGACCTGCCAGGTAAAGAGCGCATGCCAGAAAGTGGTCAGCACGCTGCCTACCATCAGCATCACGACCACCTCGGCGATCCGCTCCAGTTCCACGGTGAACCCGAGCACGCGCTGTGCCACGAAGGCATGCGCGCGGTCCGGGTCCGCCGCCGTCGAGCCGATGTCGCCCACGTCGACGACGCCGATCGCCTCGCTCGCGGATTTTTCGCCGCTCGCCTCCTGTTCGACACGCCGCATCGCCAGACCCGCCGCGAAAACGGCCAGAAAGGCATAGGTCTGGATCAATTCCGCGAAACCATACGACAACGCGATCAGGCCCAGCGCGTAGAAACCTTCCGGCCCCAGCGCCAGGCTGTGACGCGTGCGCAGCCACGCAATCAGCCGCACG
>JBPBQT010000196.1:0-29094 GCA_050955065.1 Janthinobacterium lividum
GCAGTCGGCGGCGAAGGTCGTCGACCGTTCGCAGATCGCGTCGACCGGCACCGTGCAGGTCGACGTGAAGATCGTCGAGTTCAGCAAGAGCGTATTGAAGGAAGCGGGTTTCAACCTGTTCAGCTCGCGCGCGAACGGCTTCGGCTTCGGCGTGTTCGGCGCAAACAATCTGAGCAGCTACACCCCGGGCGCGGGTGGTCTGTCGGTCGGCACGACGGTGGGCACGGCATTGTCGAGCGCCTTCAACCTGGTGGCGGGACCGTTCGGCAACGGGCTGTTCGCCAATCTGAGCGTATTGGAGACGAACGGACTCGCGCGGGTGCTCGCGCAACCGACGCTCGTCGCCCTGTCCGGGCAGTCCGCGAGTTTTCTCGCCGGTGGCGAATTGCCGATCCCGGTCTCCGCCGGGCTCGGCACCACGACCATCCAGTTCAAGCCGTTCGGCATCGGCCTGACGGTCACGCCCACGGTGTTGAGCGGCACGCGCATCGCGCTGAAGGTCGCGCCGGAGGCGAGCGAACTCGATTACACGCACTCGCTCACGGTGTCCGGTACCACGATTCCGGCGATCACCACGCGCCGCGCGGACACCGCGGTCGAGTTGGGCGATGGCGAGAGTTTCGTGATCGGCGGACTCGTGTCGCGCAATACCGTCGCCAGCGTCGACAAGGTGCCGCTGCTGGGCGATCTGCCCGTGATCGGCGCCTTCTTCAAGACCCTGAACTATCAGCGCAACGATCGCGAACTGGTCATCGTCGTGACGCCGCACCTGGTCCGGCCGATCGCGCGCGGCGTCGACATTCCCGTTCCGGCGCAAGGACGCGACGAGGCCCGCGACGGCGGCGACCAGCCGGTGTGGGGTGCCTTCCTCGGGAGCGCCGCGGCGCCCGGCATGGAATTGCCCGGCTTCAGCCGCTAACCGACGGAAACACATCATGGACATCCGTTTTCAGGAATCCCGCGTAGTGAGCCGTGTTGCGAACTTCATCTTCTTCACCGCGTCGAGCACGCGCGCCGAATTGCTCGGCCGTTGCCTGGACGGCCTGGGCCGGGTCGACCGGCTGAGCGGCGACGCCGCCTGCATCGCCCGCTCCACGGCGATGCTGAAGCCATCGGTCGCCTTCGTCGATTTCAACGTCGACACGGATCCGCCGCCCGATCAGCCCGCGCCCGAAGCGGTCGTGGCGACCCTGCAGCGCTGCATCCCGGACACCGTCCTGGTGGGCGTGGGCAATATGCGCGATCCGGCGATGACGCTGCGCGCGCTGCGGGGTGGCGTCGCCGATTTCATCGACCTCGACGAGGCGCCGGAGCGCGTGCGCGCGCTGGTGGGTCGCCTGGCCGAGCGGTTCAACACGTCGACCCGGCATGCGTTCACGATTGCCGTCGCCGGCGCGCGCATCGGCGTGGGGGCGAGCACGCTCGCCGCGCATCTGGCCACCCTGCCGATGGAAGACGACGGCGCGCCGCAGCGCATCGCGCTGCTCGACCTCGGCCTGCCGGGGGGCGACGGGTTGCTCTACACGAACACGGTCGCGGGTTTCGACTTCGCCGATGCGGTGACGGGGCTCTCCCGGCTCGACGAGACCCTGGTGCATACCGCGCTGCCGGTCTCGCCCAGAGGCGTGAGCGTGCTCGCGCTGCCCAGCGACCTGGGACGCATGCGCCTGCTGCCGCAGGCCGACGCGGTGGTGCTGATCGATCAGATCCGCCGGTATTTCGACCTCGTCATCGTCGATCTGGGCGGCGCGGGCAGCGCCGACCTGCTGGCGAGCGTGCTGGCGCTGGCCGACGCCCGGCTGGTGCTGACCGACCAGGGCATCGGCTCGATCGTCTCGCTCTCGGAACTGCTGCAGCAACTCGAGGAACGCGCGCTCGAGCGCGGGTCGCTCAAGCTCGTGGTCAATCGCTACGACGAAGGCTACGGCATGTCGGCCGAGCAGTTGGCCGAGCGCTTCGCGCTGGTCCTGGCCGGGACGATACCCGATCGCCGCATCGCGCTGGGTCGCGCCGCGGCGGTGGGGCAATTATTGATCGGCAACAAGCAGGAGCCGTACATCCGTGCGGTGCAGCGCCTGATCGAGGCGCTCGCGCCGCAGGCCGCGCCGTCCCACAAGACCGGCGCCGGGCGCTGGTCGAACGTCACGCGCCTGTGGCGCAAAGGCTAGAAAAAGCCATGTTCAGCGATATCGTATTTGCCGAGGGCAGCGTGACGGAGTTCATCCGTTCCGCGCGCTTTGTCGAGATCAAGGCGGCGGTGCACGCGCATCTGATGACGCGCATCGAAGCGCTCGGCACGGAATTCGGCCGCTGGTCGAAGACGGCGATCGAGCAGTTCGTCGAGCAGGAAGTCGCCACCTACGGGCGGCAGTGGCGGGTGGCGATCAACGAGGGCGAACTGAAGGTGGTCACGCGTGCGCTGACCAAGGAGCTGGTCGGACTGGGCCCCCTGGAGGATCTGCTGCTGGATCCGGCGGTCGAGGACATCCTGATCAACGGCTTCGAGAACATCTTCGTGTCCCGGCGCGGCGTCCTGAAACGCGAGGCGGTGCGTTTCACCGACAACCAGCACGTGCTGCGCATCGTGCGCCGCGTGCTCGCGCCGCTGGGCCGGCGCATCGACGAATCGAATCCGATGGTCGACGCGCGCCTGCCGGACGGGGGACGGCTGAACGCGGTCATCGAGCCGCTGGCGGTCGACGGGCCGATGGTGTCGATCCGCAAGTTCCGCCGGCAACCGCTGACGGCCGAGGAGCTGATGGGAATCGGCACGATGGACGCCTCCGTCTACGAGCTGCTGAAACTGGCGGTCAAGGGCCGCTGCAACATCCTGGTCTCGGGCGGCACCAGTTCGGGCAAGACCTCGCTGCTGAACGCGCTGGCGAGTTTCGCCGAGGAGAGCGAGCGCATCGTGACCGTCGAGGACACCGCCGAGCTGTCGCTGAACCATCCGCACGTGGTGCGTCTGGAAACGCGCAACGGCAGTTTCGAGGGTACCGGCGCGATCTCGATCCGCGACCTGCTGCGCAACAGCCTGCGCATGCGTCCCGACCGGATCATCGTCGGCGAGGTGCGCGGCGCGGAGGTGCTGGAAATGCTGCAGGCGATGAACACCGGCCACGACGGGTCGATGGCGACGATCCACGCGAATTCCCCTCGCGAGTGCCTGTACCGGATCGAAATGCTGGCGGGTTTCGCAGGTTTCACCGGCAGCGAGAGCAGCCTGCGCCGGCAGATCGCCAGCGCGCTGGATTTCATCGTGCAGATCGCGCGGCTGCCGGGCGGCCAGCGGCGCATCGTCTCGGTCACCGAGCTGACGGGTTTCGGCGGCGATGTGGTGGCGATGCAGGAACTCTACCGGCACGAAGCGCTGAGCGCGCCCGACGGCACATCGGGCGATGTCTGGCACGCGCTCGGCGTGGCGCCCCATTCGCCGAAGCTGGCGCGCTATCGCGAGCAACTGCTGCCGATGAACCTGATGGCGCGCGCCCGGTCCACGGCCGCTGCCGTCCCGCCGACGGCTGCCGCGGCCGCGCTCGCCTCGGGCATGACGGCCGCTGCGCGCGTGGCCACGTTCACCGCCGCCACGGCCGCCACGGCCGCCACGGCCGCCACTGCCGCCACTGCCTCCACGGCCTCCACGGCCTCCACGGCCGCCGCCGCGGCCCAGGCCGACTTCGCCTCGGCCGCAGGGGGGCACGGCGGCTGGTTCGGGAGACACGGATGAGCGCGCCGTGGCTGTTGCTGTGCGGGGCGCTCCTGCTGGGCGCGACCGGCGTTCTGCTGCTGCTCGCGCAGCGTGCGGGACGGCGCAACGCACGGGCAGCGGGCGATTTCGTTGCGCAGCATCTGCGCGCGGCGCACGCGGCGCATGCAGCGCACACGGCGCAGCGGACCGACACGCCGGCCGCGCGCGCGCGCGTCGCTCTCGCGCAACGGCCGCTCGAACGCCTGCCGGTGATCGAGAATCTCTTTCTGCGCGCCGGCATCCGCGAGCATTCGCGCTGGATGCTCGTGCAGGTGGCGCTGACCACGGTGGCGGCGCTGCCGGCCGGCATGCTGCTCGGCCTCGCGCCGGCGGGATTCGTCGTCCTGCTCGCGATCGTCGGCACATGGTTTCGCCTGTGGCTGATGATCTCGCGCCGGCACCGCCGCATCGTGCAGCAGTTGCCGCCGCTGCTCGATGCGCTGGTGCGGCAGGTCAGCCTGGGCACGAGTCTGGGTTCGGCGTTCCAGCAGGTCGCCGAACAATCGCCGCTGCCGCTGAAGGAACTGGTGAGCCGCGCGGCACAGCTGAACCGCGCCGGTGTCGAACTCGACGCGGCGCTCAAGCAGACCGCGCGGGTGTACGGCATCGCGCAACTCCTGACGATCGGCGCGGTGCTCGGCGTCTCGACGCGTTTCGGCGGCCGCAGCGATCAGATCCTCACGCGTATCGCCGACTTCATGCGCGATGTCGAGCAGGCGCATCAGGAATTGCTGGCGCTGTCGTCGGAGACCCGGATCTCGGCGTGGGTGCTGGGCCTGTTGCCGCTCACGCTGGTCTGCGGGCTGATGATTTTCAACAACCGCTTCTTCGCGCAGATGTGGGGCGACCCGATGGGCGAGAAGATGCTGATCGGTGCCGTCGTGCTGCAGATCATGGGCTCCTTCCTGCTGTATCGACTGGCGAAAAGTGTATGACGCTCTTTTTCGGATGGTTCGAATCCCCGTGGCATGCCTGCCTCGCGCTGGCGTTGCTGGCCATGGCGGCGGCCAGTTTCGTGCTGGGCGTGGGCTTGCTCCGGCGCACCCGCGCGCAGACCCGGCAGGCACGGCGTCTGGATCAGGCCGTGGCAGCGCGCGCCGGCCGTGTGCTGGAGCGGCAGCGCTCCCGTGGGTGGCGCGTGCACGTCGCGCGCCTTGGCGCGCGGGGCGTGGCGTCGGCGCTGGGACGCAGCCTCGTCGCGGACGAGGATCGGGTGCTGCTTGATCAATGCGGGGTCAATCATCCCACGGGACAGGCAGGGTTCTTCCTCGCGCGCACGTTGCTGGGTTTCGGTTTGCCGGTGCTCGGGCTGGTGCTGGTGCCGCATGACACTGCGCTCGAATCCTGCGGCATCGTGTTCTTCGGTTTCGGTATCGGGTACATGGTGCCGAAATGGGTGATGCACCAGCGCGCCGCGGCACGGCGCCGCCGTGCCGGCGAGGAGATACCGCTGCTGGTGGATCTGCTGCGTCTGTTGCAGGGCGTCGGGCTGAGCGTGGACCAGACCCTTCAGTTGATCGAGCAGGATTTCGACACCGCCATGCCCGTGCTGAGCCGCGAGATCGCGCATGCCGAGGCGCAATTTCGCTCGGGCCTGTCGCGCGCGGCGTCGCTGCAGCGTTTCGCGACCCTCTATCGCAATGCCGACATGGCCGCGATCGCGGAGCTGATCGTGCAGGTCGACCGTTTCGGCGGCGCGGTCCAGACGCCGCTGCAGCAGTTCGGCGAGCGCATGCGCGAACGCCGTCGTTCGGACATGAAGGGACGCATCGGACACCTGACGGTGAAGATGACCGGCGTCATGGTGCTCACGCTGTTGCCGGCGTTGATCGTGGTGACCGGCGGGGCGGGGTTTCTCGCGATCTTCCGCAGTCTGTCGCGGATAGGGGGAGGGTGACGGTGCGCATCGGTTCATGCAGTTTGTCCAGTCTGTTTCGTGGCGCCCGTTCGCCGTCGTGCAATTTCGCCCGTCGCGCGCCGGTGGGGCGTGGCCGTTCGCGGAATGTTGCAACGCCGGGCATTCGCATGCTCGACGCAACGGCCTGCCTGAGTTTGAGTTTGAGTCTGGGTCTGCTCGCCGGCTGCGCCGGCCACGCCGCCACCGCCGATACGGTGATGCATGACGCCGTGGTGGCGCGTCAGCAGGCAGAGGAGGCCCCGGCGGCGCCCGACGACCGCAATCTCTACCTGACGCTCGTCGGTGAAATGCAGGCGAAAGGCCTGGAATATGCGTCGCTCGCGCACATCGACGCGTTCGAGAAGAAATATGGCGTGCGGCCCGACATCGCGCTGCTGCGTGGCGACGCGCTGCGCGAAACGGGACAGGACGCGGCGGCGCTGGCAGTCTATCGGTCCCTGGTGGACGACGCGAAGGCGAGCGCTCCCGCATGGCACGGCATTGGCCGCGTGCTGGCCGGCCAGCATCGGTATCCGGCGGCGATCGATGCGCTCGGCATGGCGGTGACGCGCGATCCGACCAATGTCTCTTACCTGAACGACCTGGCGTACGGCGATCTGCTGGCGGGCCGGACGGCGGCCGCGCGGTTGCCGATCGCGCAGGCGGCGGAGCTGGCGCCCCGTAACAACAAGGTGCTCGCCAATCTCGTGTTGTACCTGCTGCTCATCGGCGACGCCACCGGCGCGCAGCGGGTCATCGCACGCGCGGCGCTCCCCGGGCCGACGGTACAGGCCACGCGCACGCTGGCGGCACAACTCGGGGCAGCGTCGGCGGTCGCGCCGGCTGCGCTGTCCCCGGCGGCTTCGTCGGTCGCATCAACAGACGCCGCGCTTGCACTCGCGCCTGCGCCTGCCACGGTGCCGCCGCCGGGCACGGGAAGGCCGGCCCCATCGATGCTGGAACGTTTTGGAGTAACGCAATGACGCACCGCCTGCGGCATCGAGCGGTCATGGCAGCGGCATGGCTGACCATGGGGGCGGCGCTGGCCGGCTCGCCAGGCGCCCGCGCGCAAGGTGCCACGGGCGCCGGGGCGCCGCGCGACGAATTCGGCCACGCCACCCGGGCGGCGCTGGCGCTGCAGGTCGGCGGCACGTCCGCGGGGCCTGTTCTGCCGATGCCGGGCGAGGAAGCCGGCGCGGCCTACAAGCGCTACCTCGACAGCTTCACGCATCCGATTCCCGAATTCTTCGAGAAGAAGGTCAAATCCGGGCAGGACGACAGATGAGCACGGTCACGCCAAACAATGCCGCGCCAGGCCGGGCCGCGCCAGGCCGGGCCGCGCCAGGCCGGACCACCCCGGCACCGGACACCATCATGCGGCCCTCCAGGCGCCGGTCACGACACGCCCTCGCGCGCGCACGGCGCGCGAAACCGGAGCGCGCGACGCAACGCGGCACCGCCGCCATCGAATTCGCGCTCGTCTTCCCGACGGTGTTCCTGCTCGTCTACGGCCTGATCACCTACGGGCTGATTCTGCTGGCGCAGCAGTCGCTGCAGTTCGCCGTCGCCGAGGGCGCGCGCGCGGCGTTGCGCTACAGCACCGCGCCGGCGCTCGCCGCGTGCAATGCGGTCAATCTGCAGACGGCCTGGCTGGGCAGCAATCTGGCGGGCTGTCCGGCCAACGCCCCGGTCGTATTCGCCTGCCCGTACCAGTCGAGCGCGTCCTGTCTGAAAGTGACCGCCACCTATCCCTATGCCGCGAAACCGCTGGTGCCCACCTTGCCGCTGCTCAATCTGTTCATACCGGCCACGCTTACCGCGAGCGCGGTCGTTCAGCTCGAGCCGGGCGTGGTAACGGTGGGTCAATGAGGGATGACGATGAAGGCAATGACGCGTGTACCCACGCCGGCGAGGCCGTCCACTTGACGGGCATCCACCGCCAACGGGGCGGCATCGCCATCACCATGGCGATCTTCCTGCTTGTCGCCGTGGTGCTGCTGGAGTCGCTCGCGCTCGGCTAAGCGTTCTATCTGCGCCGCAGGATGCAGATGGTTGCGGATTTCAGCGCGCTGGCTGGCGCGCAGCAGCTGCAAGGTACGGACTGCACGGCGGCATTGAAAGCGGCAAACGCGAACGGCGCGCTCAACGGGGTGACGACCGCGTTCGCGAGCGGTTGCGGACGCTGGAACGCGGCGTACACCACCGTTATGCACTATCAGCCGCAGACGGATACGAGCATCGACCCGAACGCCGTGTACGTGCAGGTCAGCGCCACGCTGCCATGGGTGCCGTCGTGGATGCCGACGCGCACCGTCGGCGCGCGCGCAGTCGCGATCCGCAACGGGTCGCCGGTGGCCGTCTTCTCGATCGCGTCGGGGCTGCTGACGAGCCAGCTGGGTTGCGTCGCCGCGTGCGGCGCGATCGCCAGCGCGAATTTCAGCATGCTCGATTTCCTGCGCGCGCTCGGCATCGCCGTGCCGACGCCGTTGACCGTAGGAGGACTGACGACGCTGCTGAGCACCAACTCGGTGACGTATGCGCAGGTTGTCGGCGCGATCGGTCGTCTCACCGGGTTGAGCAATCTCAGTTCGGTACTGAGCGTGTCCACCACACAGGCGGGCCTGCCGGTGCAATTGCTCACGACCGCGAATGGCGGGGGACTGTTCACGTTCGACAATTCGGCGAGCGGCACCGATACGGCGGGCAGCATTCTTGGCGCGCAGTTGAACGCGCTGAATCTGGTGACCACGGCGCTCGGCGTGGCGGACCGCAACCGCGCGATCGGCTCGACGCTGGGCGCCGGCGGCATCGTCGCGCAGGTCAATGTCGTCGCGCCACCGTCGATCGGGATGGGCGGCGTGGGCGCCAGCGCCTATTCGGGGCAGATCCGCGTCTACGCGCATGTCACCACCGCCGGCATCACCGGCTCGGCGCCGCTGCTCGGCCTGCTCGCGAGCGTCGACCTGCCGATCGAGATCGACGTCGCGAACGCCACGGCCACCATCACGTCGCTGTGCACCGCGAAAAACGCGAGCGGCGCCGACACCGCGACGTTCGCGGTCTCGACCCCGCTGCTGCAGGCATGCGTCGGCGCGCTCAGCGCGAGCACGGTGGCGAACGGCACCAGCAGTTGCGCCGGCACGCTGACGTCGCAGACCGTGCTGAGCCTGGTCAGCGGACTGGCGACGGTGAAGGCCGGTTTCACGCTCGCGGCGCTGCCCAATACCGGAAGCTATACATTGGCCGCAGGCCAGACGACGGCGACCACCGGCAACAATCTGGTGCTGGGCACGGCGCTCAGCCAGATCCTCACCGGACTCGACACGCAACTGGTCGCCTCGCTGCTGCCCGGTGCCGCGTCGGCGTCGCTCGGCACCGTTGGCACGACGACCAGCACGGCAACCACCGGCGCGGGCACGATCGCCGCGGCGCTCGCGCCCGCCGGCACGACGTTGAACACCGCCGCGACGGCGATCGATACCGGTCTCGCATCGCTGACCGGTCTGTCGGCGGCGCTCGGCACCACGGGGGCGTCGACGTTGAGCACCTCGCAGACCTCGGCGCTGGGCTTGCTGCAGGGCACCGCCGGCGCGGTGACGACCCTGGTGGGCACGATCAATCCCATCCTCAACGGCTTGCTCGCCGGGGTGCTGGGAACGTGCGGCATATTGAGCGGCACGGGCACGACGGCGATCCAGGCATGCGTGGCGTCGAAACTCTCGGGAACGGCGAGCGGCACCACCACGTCCAACGCGCTGCTCTTCGTGATGGGCGCGCTGACCAATCTGCTGCAAACCGCGTTGGGTTCGCTTGCCGACATTCTGAGCACGGGCTTGAACGCGCTCCTTGGCACTGAGCTGGGCGCGGGAACCCTGAATCTGATCAGCCTGAACTGCATCGGCACCGATGTGCGTCTGGTCCAGTGACCCGGCGCGGATCGGGCATGGCGGCCGGACCCGACGCGAAAGCGACTGCGGTCCAGGCGTATGGAATCGACCGAGCCGCACACGCGCTTGGCGTATGAAGTTTGGCAGGAAACGTCATGATCAAGGAAGCACGCTATCTGGATGGGCTGGAAATTTTCGTCGTGGACGGTGCGACCGATCTTTTCGAGCGGGCGGAACGCTGTCTGGCGCGCCCGGCGACGACGGTGCGGCGCATCGACGTCCGCACGCTGGGCATGGGCGGCGCGGCGCTCAATGTGCCGCGCTGCCTGGCGATCGTCAGCACCGAGGGGCTCGACGCCGCGTTTCGCGCACGGGTCGACGCGACGGCGCTGCGCATGCCGGTGATCTGGATCGACGCGAATCGCGACTGTGGGGTGCCGGGCCCCGCGAGCGCCGGACGTTACCACCTGCCGCTCGATTTTTCCTGCGCGGAGTTGCGCATGCTGGTCGCGCAACTCGCCGCGCAACTCGCGGCGGGGCAGACGCCGCTGCTGGCCGACGATGGCTTCATCGCGCAGTCCGAGGCGATGCTGGCGCTGTTGCGCGAGGTCGATCTCTTCGCCGATTGCGACGCCAGCGTGTTGATCCACGGCGAAACCGGCGTGGGCAAGGAACGCATCGCGCAGCGTCTGCACCGCGGGCATCAGATCTACGGCAGCGGCCCTTTCGTGGCGGTCAACTGCGGCGCGATCCCGGAAGGACTGTTCGAATCGCTGTTCTTCGGGCATATGAAGGGCGCTTTCACCGGGGCGCTGACCCAGCATCGGGGCTTTTTCGAACAGGCGTCGGGCGGCACGCTGTTTCTCGACGAAATCGGCGATCTGCCGGTTTTCCAGCAGGTCAAACTGTTGCGGGTGCTGGAGGACGGCACGTTGATGCGGGTCGGGTCGACCTCGACGATCAAGGTCGATTTCCGGCTAATCACGGCGACCAACCGCGATATGCTGGAACTCGTCGCGAGCGACCGGTTCCGCGCGGATCTGTATTACCGCATCGCCGTGGTGGAGCTCGCGGTGCCGAACCTGGAAACGCGCGGCGCGGTGGACAAGGTCGCCCTCTTCAAGGCGTGCCTCGCGCAGATCATCGGTCCCGAGCATCTGCGCAGCCTGCCGGAGACGCCGTTCTGGCTCCTGGACGCGGTGGCGAACATGCGGTTTTCCGGCAACGTGCGCGAACTGCGCAATCTGGCCGAGCGGGTGGGTGTCATCGTACGGCAGCTGCGGATGTGGGACATCGACCGTATCCAGCGCATGCTGGTGGCGGCGCGCAGCGAACGTGGCGCGGCGGCGGTGTCGGCGCTCGTGCCGCCGGGCGGGGACCGAACCCGGTGGGACCCCGCGGAGCGTGCGCGGGTGCTGGGGATCCTCGAGGAGAACGGCTGGCGGCGCCAGGCCAGTGCGTGCGCGCTGGGCATCAGCCGCAAGGTGCTGTGGGAAAAGATGCGCAAATACCAGTTGTTCGATGAAGAGCCTGCCGTACGTTAGGAGTGCCTATGGTAGCGAAGAGACGGGGCGAGGACACTCACCGGCCATGCCCGCCCGGAGGGAACGATCGATGGGGCATGCATCGCGGCCTGTGCTGGCGGATCGTCGCTGTCGCGCTGCTCGCGCCGGCGGGCGCGGGGTGCGCGCAGGCCTTGCCGGAGCCTGCCGCGCAGGCCCCGGCAACCGGCGTGCAGGTCGTGCCGGCCACCGCGCAGCGGCTGCCGACGCTGGACAACGGCGGCGTGGCGCCGGCCCGGCAGACGGATGGCGCGGGCGGCACGATCGCCGAATTGCAGCGACGCATCGACGCCCGGGAGCTGACGGAACTGCGTACCGTCTACAACGGCAGTTATGGCGCGAGCCTGCTGATGGCCGGCGACGATCCGGTGTACTACGTCGCGTTGTTCGAGCGCAAGCGTTTCTGGCGGGTGATCCGGACCCAGAGCGACGCGCGTGCCGAGGAGGTCTTCGCCGACTTCAGCCGCCAGACGACGACTCTCGCGGCATCGGAGATCCGTACGCTCAAGCTGACCGCGCAGCGCCGTACGGTGGAGCAGTTGATCGCGCAGAGCCAGACGCGCGCGCAGCAGATCCAGGCCGATCTCGCGTTGCAGCAGGCGCAGCAGCAGCACGTGGCGGAGCGGCAGCGCGCCGCCGCGGCGCAGGCGGTGGCGCTCGACGCCGAAAACCGCAAGGCGCAGAAACAACTCGCCGAACTGCGCCGCGAGCTCGGCGACCTGCAAAAACAGGCCGACGCGAGCCTGTCGGGCGCCGGCCGGCGTCGCTGACCCGGCACGCGGGGTGACGTGGGCGACGTCCATGCGCGCGGCTCGAGCCCGGCACGGGTTCGGGCCGCGGTTTTCCCGCTACAATGATTCCCCTTTGGACCGGCCGCGCGCCGCCCGCTCCGCGGCGGGCGCAGACGGTCGTCGATGGAGCGCAACGGTGGGGAATCAGACAGCGCGGCTCGCAGTGCCCCCGGGCGATACGACAGCGCCCGACGAGGCGGCGCCCGACGCGATGCCACATGAGGCGGTACCGCGTTGCGACACGGATCGCGAGGACGATCGCGACGCCGCGACGCGGCAGCGCGACATCCATTTCATGGGTCTCGCGCTCGACGCTGCGGAACGCGCGCGGGCGGTGGGCGAGGTGCCGGTGGGCGCGGTGCTGGCCAAGGGCGACACGGTCATCGCCGTGGGTTTCAACCAGCCGATCGGTCTGCATGACCCGTCCGCGCACGCCGAGATGCTCGCGCTGCGCGCCGCGGCGTTGACGCTGGAAAACTACCGTCTGCCCGGATGCGACCTGTACGTCACGCTCGAACCCTGTCCGATGTGCGCTGGCGCGATCATGCACGCCCGGATCGGCCGGGTGGTGTTCGGCGCACGCGATCCGAAGACCGGCGCCGCCGGCAGCGTGATCGATCTTTTCGCGCAAACGCAGTTGAACCATCATGCACGGGTGACATCCGGCGTACGCGGCGAAGAATGCGCGTCACGCCTGCGTGCCTTCTTCGCCGAACGCCGTCGCGCCGCGAAGCAGGCCGCCGCAGTGCGGACGGGATCCGCGCCAGGGTCAAAATCGGCGCCCATGCCCACGCCCACGTCCACGTCCACGCCCACGTCCACGCCCACGCCCACGCCCACGCCCACGTCCGCAGTTGCGCCTACGCCTGCATTTACAGCCACGCCCGATTCCGCCATCGATCCCTTCCCGGTAATACCTGCCCGATGACCGCTTCCCATTCGCACAAGCCCCGACACATCCGCCTGGTCGCGCCGTCCGGCTATCCGGAGAATCCGGCGGACGTGACCCGCGCCCTCGACCGCCTGCATGCCGAAGGGCATCATGTCGACAATCTTGCCGCCGCGCACCGGCGTTTCGAACGCTTTGCCGGCACCGACGAGCAACGCGCCGCCGATATCGACGCACTGGCGGATGCGGCCGTGCCGCTCCCCGACATCGTGCTCGCGGTGCGCGGCGGGTATGGGGCGATGCGCCTGCTGCACGGGCTCGACTACGACGGCATCGAACGCCGCTGCGCGGACAGGCCGCCCGTCATCGTCGGCCACAGCGATTTCACCGCGATGCAGATGGCCTTGCTGACCCATGCGCGCGTCATCACGTTCGGCGGCCCGATGCTCGCCCGCAACTTCGGCCAGGCGAATCTGAACCGGTTCACGATGGCGCATTTCTGGGCCATTCTCCAGTCGCCCGAGTACACGGTGCACGGCACGCTGCGCGACCAGCCGGAGCTGGACGTGAGCGGCGTGCTGTGGGGCGGCAATCTGGCCATGCTCGCCGCGCTGGCCGGCACCCCGTTCATGCCGTCGATCGACGGCGGCATCCTGTTCGTCGAGGACGTCAACGAACAGCCGTTTCGCACCGAGCGCATGCTGTACCAGCTCTATCTGGCCGGCATCCTGCAACGCCAGCAGGCGCTCGTCATGGGCACGTTCTCGGGGGGTGCGGCGGCGGACTACGACAACGGCTTCTCGCTCGATTCGGTCGCCGAGCAGATCGGGCGCGTCGCCGGCATTCCGGTGGTGCGCGGTCTGCCGTTCGGCCACGTCGACGAGATGCTGACGCTGCCCGTGGGCGCCCAGGGGCGGCTGCGCTCGGGTGCCGGCGGTTTCAGCCTGACGATGTCGGGCTATCCGACACTGGCCTGA
The DNA here is from genome assembly GCA_050955065.1 of Janthinobacterium lividum. GTDB lineage: Bacteria > Pseudomonadota > Gammaproteobacteria > Burkholderiales > Burkholderiaceae > Robbsia. Next base: position 13,752 of record JBPBQT010000196.1, read on the forward strand.
GCGCCGGCCGGATCGGGCAGACCGGATCGCACCGCTCTCGCCCGTCCCGGGCGGAAATGTTAGAATGCGCGATTGTTCATCCCATCCGCGGCCATCCGGCTGCCGGTCTGCCTGTCCGTGCGCGCATCAGCCGCCGGCTTGCCGGCTGATCTGAAAAGAGACCTCCTGTGCTGTCCACCGCCAACATCACCATGCAGTTCGGGCCCAAGCCCTTGTTCGAGAACATCTCGGTCAAGTTCGGGGAGGGCAACCGTTACGGCCTGATCGGCGCGAACGGCTGCGGCAAGTCGACGTTCATGAAGATCCTCGGCGGCGACCTCGAGCCGACGGCCGGCACCGTCATGCTCGAACCCAACATCCGGCTCGGCAAGCTGTCGCAGAACCAGTTCGGGTACGAATCGCTGCGCGTGCTCGACGTCGTGATGATGGGCCACACCGAGATGTGGCAGGCGATGAGCGAGCGCGACGCGATCTACGCGAACCCGGAGTCGACCGACGACGACTACATGCGCGCCGCCGATCTCGAAGCCCGGTTCGCCGAATACGACGGCTATACCGCCGAGGCGCGGGCCGGCGAGCTGCTGCTGGGCGTGAGCGTGCCGATCGAACAACACAACGGCCCGATGAGCGACGTGGCGCCAGGCTGGAAGCTGCGCGTGCTGCTCGCGCAGGCGCTGTTCTCGAACCCGGACGTGCTGCTGCTCGACGAGCCGACCAACAATCTCGACATCAACGCGATCCGCTGGCTTGAGGATGTGCTGAACCAGCGCAACTCGACGATGATCATCATCTCGCACGACCGGCACTTCCTGAACCAGGTGTGCACCCATATGGCCGACATGGACTATGGCACGCTGAAGGTCTATCCGGGCAACTACGACGACTACATGCAGGCGTCGACGTCGGCGCGCGAGCAGCTGTACGCGAACAACGCGCGCGCGAAGGAAAAGATCGCCGAACTGCAGGAGTTCGTGCGCCGCTTCTCGGCCAACAAGTCCAAGGCGAGCCAGGCCACCAGCCGCCGCAAGCAGATCGACAAGATCAAGGTCGAGGACATCAAGCCGTCGTCGCGGCAGAACCCGTTCATCCGCTTCGAATTCGACAAGAAGCTGCACAACCTCGCGGTGTCCGGCGAAGGGCTCGCGAAACGCTACGACCGCACGCTGTTCGAGCGCACGAACGTGACGGTGCAGGCCGGCGAGAAGGTCGCGATCATCGGCGAGAACGGCGCGGGCAAGACGACGCTGCTGCGCACGCTGCTGGGCGAGGTCGCACCGGACGCGGGCGCGGTCAAGTGGGCGGAAAACGCCAGCGTCGGCTACATGCCACAGGATACGTCCGAAGCGTTCCCGAAGGATTTGCAACTAACCGACTGGATCAACCAGTATGCGCAGGAAGGGGACGACGATCAGGTGATCCGCGGCACGCTGGGTCGTCTGCTGTTCGGCGGCGACGACATCCGCAAGTCGGTGAAGGTGCTCTCCGGCGGCGAGAAGGGCCGGATGATCTGGGGCAAGCTGATGCTCGGCAAGCACAACGTGCTCTTCATGGACGAGCCGACCAACCACATGGACATGGAGTCGATCGAATCGCTGCAGGCGGCGCTCGACCGTTTTCCGGGGACGCTGGTCTTCGTGTCGCACGACCGCGAGTTCGTCAGCACGCTGGCGCAGCGGATCATCGAGATCCGCACCGACGGCACGGTCGTCGATTATCACGGCACGTACGAGGATTACCTGCGCTCGCAGGGCATCCACTAAGCAGCTGTCAAGCAGCCACCAAGCGCCGCGGCCGGCCGCGGCGCCTAGCCCTGCGGTCCCCGGGTGAACCGCACCGAGGTGCCTTCCCGGGTGACGCGTTCCCAGATCGCGCGTTTCTCCTCGTCGTTCAGGAAAACCCAGTTCGCCACCTCTACCGCCGTGCGGCCGCACCCCTGGCAGACATCGTCGAACAGCGTCGAACAGATGCCGATGCAGGGGCTGTCGGGAAGGGCGTGCAGTTCGGAGGAAGCGTTGTCGGACATCGGGTCTCGGCGCAAGAGAGCGGGAAAGGGAAAGGAACGGGGAAAGGAGCGGAAATGGAGACGACCGCCGGGCAGCGACGCCCGGCAAGGCCGTCCGGGCATTCTAGCGGAAGATGCTGTAGCCCACGCGCACGTTCCAGTGCTGGCGGTTGTTGTAGTCGAGCAGACTCTCGCCATAGCCGTTGAAGTAGCCCATCCACAGGTAGCCGCCGAACGCGCCGCCCACGAGTTTCTGCATCGGGTAGGTCAGTTGCGCGTCGACGCTGCCGTTCCACGCATGATTGCCCTTGCGCAAGGTCGTAAACAGCTCGAGGCCGTCCGGCCGGCCGTAGCGGATCTGCAGATCCGCGTAGCCGCGGTACGCGATGATGTCGCGGTTCTCGTTTTTCTGGGCGTAGTAGTAGATCTTCGGCGCGATCGTCAACTGCGTCGCGTACGGCGTGTTGAAGTGAATGATCGGTTCGACATAGACGAGATTGATGCTGCGCGAGGTCGAGCCCGCCTTGCCGTTCGATTCATGTTCGAGCCCCGCCTGCACGCCGAGCGAGTCGAACCAGCGGCTGTGGAGGCCGACATCGGGCAGGTAATAGAACAGCGAGGGCTTGTAGCTGATGTCGCGAAACGGTTTCGAATTCGCGGTCAGGTCCCAGATCGCCGCCTGTGTATAGCCGAAGTACAGATTGTCCAGGAAGCCCTTTGAACGGGGGTCGGCGGGCGTGACGACGCGGTACTTGAAGCTCAGCTGGAAGCGCGCGGTGGTATGGCCGTTGTGACCCGCGCCGAAATACATCGGCTCGTAGAACGACAGGCGACTCTCGGGCGCGACCGCGGCGGTGGCCGCCTGGGTCGTGCCGATCGATGCATCGCTGGCCGGAATCGCCGCGCTCGCGCCCGGCATGGCGGAGGACGGGGTGGCGACGCTGCCAGGCGCATGGCCGTTTTCGGCATCCGCCTGCGTGACGGCCGGGCCGACCGCTTGCGCTTCCCGATTCTGCGCGATCGTCTGCGCCTGCCTGGCGCCGCGATCCAGCGTTACCAGGGCCGGCGCGGCATTGAAATCGGCGACCTGCACGCGCAGCGCGCCGCGCACCGACGCCGGCCAGTCGACGGTATAGCTCACGCGCCGGAATTCGCCGGGTCGCAGGCGCAGCGTGGCCGGCGCGCCGGGGGCCCGGCGCAACGTGAGCGTCGTCGGCGGCACATCGCCGCTGGCGATGGTCACGGCCAGCGTCGGCGGCACCGCGTAGCGCCGCGCCGCGTGTGCCGCGCCGTCTTCGGCGAACAGCAGGGTGACCTTCAACGGCTCGCTGGCCGCCACCACCGTTGGCAGCTGGATCACCGAGACGTCGGCCCTGGCGAGCGGCGCGAGCGCCAGGCCGGCACCGCAGAGCAGGCCCGCGACGATGCGCGAGGACGCGCGTGGCACCGCGCGAAGACGTCGGACGCCGGCGTGGAAAGCCGCGGCAGGGGACGGCGACAGGAGGTTGGACGATGATGGCGGGATGCCGAATGCCGAGGAAGGGCAATGGCATGACACGGTGGCAGACGATCGGGGCATGGAATGAAAACTCGGCGGCAGACCGAGGCAGGACAAGCGCGTGCGGGCGTCCGGCGCCGCAGCGTGACGCCGGTGTGAAGCCCCGCAATATACCGCAACTACGATGCGCAGCGGGTGCAGGCGTCGTTTCGCCACGCCGCTGCGCCGCGCCAGGCGTACTAGTGGTGCCCCGGCAGCGATTGCCAGATGATGACCGCGTTGAGCAGCACGATCGCGGCGGTGACGCCCCAGCACGTGGCGCGCACGACGCCCGTGACGCGCCACTGGCGCATCAGGCCGGCGTCCTGCGCGAACACCATCAATGGAATCACCGCCAGCGGCAGCTGCATCGACAGCACGACCTGACTGGCCACCAGCAACCGGTTCGAGCCGCCTTCGCCGTAGATCGCGACGGCCACCAGCGCCGGGCCGAGCGCCAGTGCCCGCGTCACGAGCATCCGTTGCCAGGGTTTCAGGCGCAGATTCGTGAAGCCCTCCATGACGATCTGACCCGCCATCGTGCCGGTCACCGTCGAATTCAGTCCGCAGGCCAGCAGCGCCGCGGCGAAGAGCGGCGCCGCCCAGCCCTTGCCGACGAGCGGCGTGAGCAGGCGGTGGGCGTCGGCGAGATCGTCGAGCTGGGTCTGGCCGGCCGCGTGGAAGACCGCGGCGGCGACCGCCAGCAGCGCGGCGTTGATCAGAAAAGCGATCGACAGCGCGCCAAGCGTGTCGAAATTGACGCCGCGCAGCGCCTGCTGGATCTCGCGCGCGTCGCCGTCGGGCGCGTGACCCTTGACCAGCGCCGAATGCAGATACAGGTTGTGCGGCATCACGGTGGCGCCGAGGATGCCGGCGGCCAGCCACAGCATGCCCGCGTTGCGCACGAGGTCGAGATGCGGCACCAGACCGACCAGCATCGGCGCCCAGGCCGGCTTGGCGATCGCCAGTTGCGCGGCAAGGGAGACGCCGACGAACAGGATCAGCGCGGTCACCGCGATCTCGATCGCCCGCGTGCCGAGCCCGCGCAGTGCCAGCAGGGCGATCGTGCCGACCGCCGAGACGATCACGCCCACGACCAGCGACACGCCGAAAAGCAGTTGCAGGGCGACGGCGCTGCCGACGACTTCGGCAACGTCGCACGCGACGATCGCGACCTCGCTGGCGATCCATAGAAAGAAGGTCATCCTGCGGCCGAACCGCTCCCGGCACAGTTCGGCGAGATCGCGCCCGGTCACCAGGCCGACACGCGAGGACACCCATTGCAGCAGCATGGCCGCGAGACTGGCCAGCAGCACCACCGAGAGCAGCGAGTAGCCGTACTGGGCGCCGGCGGCGAGATCGGTCGCCCAGTTGCCCGGGTCCATGTAGCCGACCGCCACCATCGAGCCGGCGCCGATGAAGGAAAACCAGCGGCGGACCCGGGGCGCGGGCTTGGATGCGCGGGGGGATGGCAGTTCGCTCCTTACTGCCACGTCGGTATTCATCGGCAACGTTCCATGATGTGCTTGGCAAGCGGGAGAGGGTGAAATCGGGCGAGCGCACCGGCATGCCGGCAAGCGTCACGCCGCCTGACGGCCGCGGGATCGCGTCGCTTGACGTCGCAGTGTAAAGCAATAACCGCGCCGGTGTTTTGCGGGCGCGTTGCACGCGTGTCCACGTCGCGGTAACGGTATCGCCCGTCTCGCGCAATCTGTACGATCGGGGCACTGGATGCGTGCCATGCACCCGGCGTTGCGCAATTTTGATTTTTGGCATCGCGGGAAAAATGATAGCTTCCTTTTTTGCGTGTTTTCAGGCGCCGTGGCGCCGTTACGGGAGAAGATAGAACATGACCAGACCGCCGTCGAACCGCTTCGCGCTTCCTGTCGTGAATGGATGTGCGCACCGCGCGCCGACGCTGGAGAATGAGGGCCGGGCGCACGGCGCTCCGGCGCCGGTCCGACGCTGGCTGGGGACGGTGCTGGTCGCGGCGACGACGACGGTCGCGCTGTTCGGCGCCGGCGGCGCGCAGGCGCGCGACACGACGCTGAATGTCTACAATTGGTCCGATTACATCGCCAAGGACACGATTCCGAATTTCGAAAAGCAGTTCGGCGTGAAGGTGCGCTACGACAACTACGATAGCGACGACACGCTGCAGGCGAAACTGCTGAGCGGTAACTCCGGCTACGACATCGTCGTTCCTACCAGCAACTACGCCGGGCGCCAGATCGCCGCGGGCATGTTCGCGCCGCTGGACAAGAGCAAGCTGCCGAACCTCAAATATCTCGACCCGGCGTTGATGGCGCTGGTCGCCGGCGCGGACCCTGGCAACCGCTACACGGTGCCCTGGGCGTTCGGCACGACCGGGCTGGGCTACAACGTCACGAAGGTGAAGAAGTTGCTCGGCGACAACGTCGCGCTCGACAACTGGGACATCCTCTTCAAGCCGGAGAACGTCGCCAAGCTCAAATCCTGCGGCGTCTCCGTGCTCGACGCGCCGGACCAGATGTTCGCGGCGACGCTGCACTACATGGGCCGCGACCCGATGAGCACCAAGCCGTCGGACTACCGCGACGCGCTCGAGGTGCTGAAGAAAATCCGGCCGTCGATCACCCAGTTCAGTTCGTCGGGCTATATCAACGACATGGTCGGTGGCGATATCTGCTTCACCTTCGGCTGGTCGGGCGATGTGACGATCGCGCGGCATCGCGCCGAGGAAGCGAAAAAACCGTTCGTGCTGCAGTACTTCATTCCGCAGGGCGGTGCGGCGGTCTGGTTCGACGTGATGGCGATTCCGAAGGACGCGCAGCACAAGGAGGCGGCGATGGAATGGATCAACTACATCGAGACCCCGCAGGTGCACGCGGCGATCACCGACACCGTCTACTACCCGAGCACGAATCTCGAGGCCCGCAAATATGTCAACAAGGCGGTCGCCGACGATCCGGCCGTTTTCCCCGGCGCCGATGTGATCAAGACCCTGTTCCTGCTGAAACCGCTGCCGCCGGAGATCCTGCGTCTGCAGACGCGGCTGTGGACGCAGTTCAAGACGGGGCACTGAGATCTTGAGCGGCGTGATGAGCAAGGTGCGTGGGCAGGGCGCACAGGGAAAGGATGCGGACGGCGCGCAGGACGGCGCGCAAAGCGGGACGCCCGGTGGCGGGCGCGACGCGGATTTCATCCAGCTGCGCAGCGTCGTCAAGACGTTCGGCGACGCGGTGGCGGTGGACCGGGTCAGCCTGTCGATCAGGCGCAGGGAGATCTTCGCGCTGCTGGGCAGTTCCGGCTGCGGCAAGTCGACGTTGCTGCGCATGCTCGCCGGTTTCGAGACGCCGACCTCCGGTCAGCTGTTGATCGACGGCGAGGACGTCACCGCGATGCCGCCGTATCGCCGGCCGGTGAACATGATGTTCCAGTCGTATGCGCTGTTCCCGCACATGACGGTCGCGGGCAATGTCGCTTACGGGCTGCGGCAGGAGGGCGTGCGCGGCAGCGCGTTGCGCGACCGCGTGGCGGCGGCGCTGGATCTGGTGCAGATGGGCCGCTTCGCCGCGCGCCGTCCGCACCAGCTCTCGGGCGGTCAGCAGCAGCGCGTGGCGCTCGCGCGCAGCCTGGTGAAGGGTCCGAAGCTGCTGCTGCTCGACGAACCGATGTCGGCGCTCGACAAGCAGATCCGGCAGCGCACGCAGATCGAGCTGATCAATATTCTCGAAACCGTCGGCGTGACCTGCATCATGGTCACGCACGACCAGGAGGAGGCGATGACGATGGCCGACCGCGTCGCGGTGATGAGCGAGGGCGAGATCGTCCAGATCGGCAAGCCGACCGACGTCTACGAATTGCCGAATTCGCGCTTCTCCGCGCAGTTCATCGGCACGACCAATCTGTTCGAGGGCGTGCTGGCCGCCACCGGGGCCGAGCATGTGCGAGTCGACGCGCCCGAACTGGCCCAGCCGCTTCAGATCCGCCAACGCCACCCGGGCGGCGTCGCCGCGCGCGGCATGCCGGTCGCGGTCTCGATACGGCCCGAGCGGGTACGGTTGTCGCGCGGACAGCCCACGGCCATCGACAACTGGTCCGCGGGCGTGGTCGCGCAGACCGCCTATCTGGGCGCCTACACGATCTGCCATGTCACGGTGCCCTCGGGGCGGGTGGTGCTCGCGAACGTGCCCAGCCTCGGGCTGAACAGGATCGGCATGCCGGAGATCGGCGAGACGGTCTTCGTTTCCTGGGATGCGGACGACGGCGTGGTGCTCACCTCATGAAGTGGCTGTCCGACCATCCCGCCGGGGCCCGGCGGCTCGCGATCGCCGGCCCTTATCTCTGGCTCGTGCTGTTTTTCTTCGTGCCGTTCCTGCTGGTCGTCAAGATCAGCTTCGCGGACCAGGAAATGGGCGTGCCGCCCTACACGCAGCTGCTCCAGTGGAGCGAGGGCGTGCTGCACCTGACCCTGCAGTTCGGCCACTACGCGTTCCTGCTGTCGGACTCGCTCTATGTCGCCACCTATCTCAGCTCGCTGAAGATCGCCGCCATCTCGACGCTGCTCTGCCTGCTGCTGGGCTACCCGCTCGCCTACCAGATCGCGCGCACCGACCCGGCGCGCCGCAACCTGCTGCTGATGGCGGTGATGCTGCCGTTCTGGACGTCGTTCCTGATTCGCGTGTACGCGTGGATCGGCATTCTGAAGAACAACGGCCTGTTGAACCAGTTTCTGATGTCGATCGGGCTGATCCATACGCCGCTCGAGCTGTATCACACGAACTGGGCGGTCTATATCGGCATGGTGTATTCGTATCTCCCGTTCCTGGTGATGCCGCTGTACGCGCATCTGGTGAAGATGGACCGCGCCGTGCTCGAAGCGGCCTACGACCTGGGCGCGCGCCCGTGGAAGGCGTTCTGGCAGATCACCGTGCCGCTGTCGCGCAACGGCATCATCGCCGGCTGCCTGCTGGTCTTCATTCCGGCAGTGGGCGAATACGTGATTCCGGGCCTGCTCGGCGGCGCCGACACCCTGATGATCGGCCGCGTGATGTGGGACGAGTTCTTCAGCAACGCGGACTGGCCGATGGCCTCGGCGGTGACCTGCGCGATGGTGCTGCTGCTGCTCGTGCCGATGGTGTTGTTCCAGCACTTCCAGGCCCGGGAGACTTTACGTAAATGAAGGCACGCATGCGGGAGGGCACGCCCATCAGACGGACCGCGTTCTCGCCGGTCAGGATCGCCTCGCTGGGCGTCGGTTTCCTGTTCCTCTACATCCCCATCGCCAGTCTGGTCGTGTATTCGTTCAATGCGTCCGAGCTGGTGACCGTCTGGACGCATTTTTCACTGCGCTGGTACGCGGCGCTGCTGAATGACGCCGAGCTCATGGCCGCTTTCCGGCTGTCGCTGGAAATCGCCACGGCGAGCGCGTTCGCGTCGGTGGTGATGGGCACCTGGGCGGGCTATGTGCTCGCGCGCATGCGCCGCTTTCGCGGCGTTGGCCTCTACCGGGGGCTGATCACCGCACCGCTGGTGATTCCGGAGGTGATCCAGGGAATTTCCCTGCTGCTGCTGTTCGTCGAGATGGCGAAGATTTTCGGCTGGCCGGCCGAGCGCGGCATGGTCACGATCTGGATCGGCCACGTGATGATGTGCATGTCGTACGTGGCGGTCATCGTCCAGTCGCGTGTGCGCGAGCTCGACCCGGCGATCGAGGAAGCCGCGCTCGATCTGGGCGCCACGCCGCTGCGGGTATTCTTCACGATCACGCTGCCGATGCTCTCGCAGGCGCTGATCGCGGGCTGGCTGCTGGCGTTCACGTTGTCGTTCGACGACGTGGTGCTGTCCGCCTTTCTCTCCGGCCCGGGCTCGACGACCTTGCCGCTGGTGATCTTCTCGCGCGTGCGTCTCGGGCTGAACCCGGAAATGAACGCGCTCGCCACGCTGTTCATCGCGGTGGTGACCGTGGGGGTGGTAGTCGCCAACCGCGTGATGCTGCGCGCCGAGCGCCGGCAAAGCGGCGGCTGACGCCCGGCTGGCCGACTCGCCGGGCGCGGTGCGTCGATGCAGCGGCGCGCTTTCCTGCGCCGCTCAGCCGCTTAGCCGCTCAGCCGCTCAGCCACGTCGGGCGGCGGCGCGCAGCAATTGCGCGGACCAGAGGTCCGGATCGGTATTGGTGCCGCACAGCACGATGCCGACGCGCTTGCCGGCCAGCGCCCCGCGCAGCGGCCCGAGGAGCGCTGCCAGCGGCGCCGCGCAGCCCGGCTCGACCGCGAGCTTCAACTGGTCGAACAGGCGCAGCACCGCGTCCTCCAGTTCAACGTCGCTCACCGTCACCACCCGGTCGAGATGGCGGCGGCACAGCTCGTAGCTGTACTGCCCGGTATCGTCGGGCGCGAGGCGGTCGTCGAACGACGCGCGCGTGCCCGTGCGCACCGGTTTGCCGGTCGCCATGCTTTGCGACAACGCGTCGGCGTCGTGCGGCTCCACGCCATAGATGCTGCAGGCCGGATTGGTCAGCCGGAAGGCGGTCGACATGCCGGCCGCCAGCCCGCCGCCGATCGGCACGATCACCGCGTCGAGCTGCGGCGTCTGCGTCGCCCACTCGTAGCCGAGCGTCGCGGTGCCGAGCACCGTCCGGTAGCCATGAAAGGGCGAGAGCAGCGTGCGCGCCTCGTCGACGACGATGTGCCGCACCAGGTCCAGCGCCTGCGCCGGGTTGTCGACCACCACCACGTCGGCGCCATAGTGGCGCGCCAGGTCCAGGCGCGAGCGGCCGCCGCCGCGGGTCACGACGATCTTCGCGCTGATGCCCAGGCGCATCGCCGCGTAGGCGACCGCCACCGCGTGGTTGCCGGCGCTCGCGCAGGTCACGCCCATATTGCGCTGGCTTTCCGACAGCGCGAGCATGTTCGAAAACGCCGCGCGGGTCTTGAAGGTGCCGGCGAACTGCAGCAGTTCCAGCTTGAAATGCAGCTGCGTGTCCTCGAGCGAGTGAAAGTCGGTTTTCTCGAAATGCGGCGTGCGCGTCACCCAGGGGGCCAGTGCGATATGTTCGGCGGCGATGTCGTCGAGGGTGGGCACCGGGATGCCCGAAACCATCTCCGCCATGGGGATGCGAGCGTTCATGACACCACCTTGGACGATGCGGCGCGCGGTTTGCCGCCACCCGACGCGCCGGCGCCCGACGCACCGGCGCCCGACGTATCCGCGCCCAGCGCCCGCAGGATTTCCTTCAGGGTCGCCACGCGCACCGCCAGATCGGGGCTGTTCGTCTCGATGCGCAGCTTGTCCTGGCCAGCCAGCTTGATGTGACGGTTCTTCTGCACCATCGCGATGATGCGCATCGCGTCGATCGGCGGGTTCGGGATGAACTGCAGCGCGATCAGCGTCTCGGACGCGTCGATCTTCGAAATGCCGATCGGTTTGGCTTCCAGCCGCAGCCGGTGCGTCTCGACCAGCGCCTGCGCCTGCGGCGGCAGCTTGCCGAAACGGTCGATCAGCTCCTCGTGCACGGTGTCGATCGCCCCCGCCGACTCGCAGTTCGCCAGACGCTTGTACAGCGACAGCCGCTCCTGCACGTCCGGACAGTAATCGGACGGCAGGATCGCCGGCACGTGCAGATTGATCTCGGTCGTCGCCGCCAGCGGCGCGGTCAGATCCGGCTCGCGGCCCGCCTTGAGCGCCTTCACCGCGTCGTTGAGCATGTCGGTGTAGAGCTGGAAGCCGATTTCCTGGATCTCGCCGGACTGCTTGTCGCCCAGCACCTCGCCGGCGCCGCGGATCTCGAGATCGTGCATCGCCAGATAGAAGCCCGAGCCCAGCTCCTCCATCTGCTGGATGGCCTCGAGCCGGCGCGTCGCCTGGCTCGTCAGCGTGTCGACGTCGCGCACCAGCAGGTAGGCGTACGCCTGATGGTGCGAGCGCCCGACGCGCCCGCGCAGCTGATGCAGCTGCGCGAGGCCGAAACGGTCGGCGCGGTGGATCAGGATCGTGTTCGCGGTGGGCACGTCGATGCCGGTCTCGATGATGGTCGTGCACAGCAGCACGTTGAAGCGCCGGCCGGTGAAGTCGCGCATCACGCGTTCGAGCTCGCGCTCGTGCATCTGGCCATGCGCGACGACGATGCGCGCTTCGGGCACCAGCTCTTCCAGCATCGCGCGCCGGTTCTCGATGGTCTCCACCTCGTTGTGCAGGAAATACACCTGGCCGCCGCGCTTGAGCTCGCGCAGCATCGCCTCGCGGATCACGCCGTCCTCCTCGCGGCGCACGAAGGTCTTGATCGCCAGGCGCTTCTGCGGCGCCGTCGCGATCACCGAGAAGTCCCGCAGCCCCTCGAGCGCCATGCCGAGCGTGCGCGGAATCGGCGTGGCCGTCAGCGCCAGCATGTCGACCTCGGCGCGCAGCGCCTTGAGCGTTTCCTTCTGGCGCACGCCGAAGCGGTGCTCCTCGTCGATCAGCACCAGGCCCAGCCGCTTGAACTTCGCGTCGGCCGACAACAGCTTGTGCGTGCCGATGACGATGTCGACGGTGCCGTCTGCCATCGCCTGGATCGCCGCCGTCGTCTCCTTGCCGGTCTTGAAGCGCGACAGCTCCGCGATGCGGATCGGCCACTGCGAGAAGCGGTCCGAGAAAGTCTGGAAATGCTGTTCGGCGAGCAGCGTCGTGGGGCAGAGCAGGGCGACCTGCTTGCCGCCCATCACCGCGATGAACGCCGCGCGCAACGCCACCTCGGTCTTGCCGAAGCCCACGTCGCCGCAGACCAGCCGGTCCATCGGCTTGCCCGCGGTCATGTCCGCGATCACCGCCGCGATCGCCGCGGCCTGGTCGGGTGTTTCCTCGAAACCGAACGTCTCGGCGAACGCGTCGTAGTCGCGCGGCGAGAGTTCGAACGCATGGCCCTCGCGCAGCGCGCGGCGCGCGTACAGATTGAGCAGCTCGGCGGCGGTGTCGCGGATCTGCAGCGCCGCGCGCCGTTTCGCCTTTTCCCACTGGCCGGAGCCCAGCGCGTGCAGCGGCGCGGTCTCCGGGTCCGCGCCGCTGTAGCGCGAGATCACGTGCAGCTGCGCGACCGGCACGTACAGCTTGCTCGCGCCGTTGTACTCCAGATGCAGGAACTCGGTCTCGCCTTCGCCCATGTTCATCGACATCAGGCCCATGTAGCGGCCGATGCCGTGCTGGCTGTGCACCACCGGGTCGCCGATCTTCAGCTCCGACAGGTCGCGCACCATCGAGTCGACCGAACTCGCCTGTTCCTGGCGGCGACGCCCGGTGCGGCGCGCGATCTGACCGTAGAGTTCGGTCTCGGTGACGAAGGCGATCTGGCGGCCCGGGGTGCCGGTCGTCTGCGGCAGCACGAAACCCGCGGCAAGCGGCGCGACGCCCAGGCCGAAACGCGCGTCGCCCTGCTGGAATTGCGCGAAATCGTCGACCAGCACCGCCGCCAGGCCCGCGTCGTTGAGCATCTGCGCGATCGTCTCGCGCCGGCCCGCGGACTCGGCGCCGAGAAACACGCGCATGCCCGGCAGCCCGACGAAGTGCCGCAGCGCGGCGACCGTATCCTCGGCGCGCCGGTCGACGGAGAGTACGGGCAGGCTGGTTGCGAACGGTTCGCCCGGCGCCTCGCCGTTCAGCGTCAGGCGCGCGAACGGCTTGGCGAGGATGAAGAATTCCTCGGCGCTCAGGAACAGGCGCGCCGGGTCCAGAATCGGCCGCTCGCGGTCGTGCGACAGAAAGTTGTGGCGCTGCCGCGTGTCGGCCGCGAAACGGCTGACCGACGCCTCGATGTCGCCGACCAGGATCAGTTGCGCGGCGTCCGGCAGGTAGTCGATGAAGGTCGCCGTCTCGTTGAAGAACAGCGGCAGGTAGTATTCGATGCCGCCGGGCGGCACGCCGTTGCCGATGTCGCGGTACAGGGTCGAGCGGCTCGGATCGCCCTCGAAGACCTCGCGCCAGCGGCTGCGAAACGCGGTGCGCGCCGCCTCGTCGAACGGGAATTCCCGCCCGGGCAGCAGGCGTACCTCCCGCACCGGATACAGGCTGCGCTGGCTGTCGGGATCGAACGCGCGGATCGAATCGACCTCGTCGTCGAACAGGTCGATCCGGTAGGGCAGCGGCGAGCCCATCGGGAACAGGTCGATCAGGCTGCCGCGCACGCAGTACTCGCCCGGGCGCACCACCTGGCTGACATGCTCGTAGCTGGCGAGCACCAGCTGCGCGCGCAGCCGCGCCTCGTCCAGCTTCGCGCCCTGCGTGAACTCGAACGTGTACGCGGCCATGAACGACGCCGGCGGCATCCGGTACATCGCGGTCGTCGCGGGCACGATGACGATGTCGCAGCGCCCTTCGCCCAGGTCGTGCAGCGTCGCGAGCCGTTCGGAGATCAGGTCCTGGTGCGGCGAGAACGAATCGTAGGGCAGCGTTTCCCAGTCCGGCAGCAGGCGCACCCGCAGGCCCGGCGCGAAATACGGGATCTCGAGCACCAGGCGCTGCGCGTCGAGCGCGTTCGCGCACACCACCGCGAGCGTCGAGAAACCGGCGTCACGTCCGGTCTGCTCCGCGCCGGTGCGGTTCGCGAGGAAGTAACGCGCGATCAGCAACGCGTCGGCCGAACCCGGCGGCGTGCCGATGGCGTAGCGGGTGCCTTTCTTCACCAGCGGCACGGGGGAGGTCGCCGGCGGCAGGACGGGCGGCGCCGCGGGCGTCATGGGCGTGACGCCCGTGACATTCGCGGGGAGGGGGGGCGCGGCCGGGCTGGCAGGCGGATTCGAGCGGGACTTGGATGACAAAGCAGTAGTGTCTGGCGTGTCTGGCATGGTGGCTGGTTCATCACGGCGTCGCGAAACAGGGCGGCCTGGCAACGCAGGCACGTGGCGCCGTCGCTAGCCGGCGACCCGGGGTACCGGGGGACGGGCATGGGCGACGGCGCGCGGCATCGGCGCAACGTCGTGAACGTGGCGGCGCGTCCGTTGAATCGGCCGCCCCGCGAAAAGAACAATATTATAGAATCCGTCGTCGTCTGTGACTTTTTGGCGAAGATGGCCCGGTGTCCCGGCCCCGGAATATGTCAGCATGGGTCCGGACATGCCTTTCTCCCGGCGCGGCCGCGTCGTGACAACTTTCGGTGATCAGTCATACGCATGGCACAGGAACTCAGGGTCAATGACCGTCTCTTCGCACTTATTCCGTGCGCCGGCAGCGGCACGCGTGCCGGCGGCGGCCTGCCCAAGCAATATCGTACGGTCGCCGGACGTAACTTGCTGCATCATACGCTTGCCGCGTTCGACGCCTGTTCGGAGTTCGCGCAGACGCTGGTGGTGCTGGCCCCCGAGGACACCGGATTCGATCCGCGCCGCTTCACCGGCCTGCGCTACGCGGTGCGGCGCTGCGGCGGCGCGAGCCGGCAGGCCAGCGTGCGCAACGGCCTGCTCACGCTGATGCGCGAATTCGGCGCGCGCGATACCGACTGGGTCCTCGTGCACGACGCCGCGCGCCCGGGCATCACGCCCGGGCTGATCCGCACGCTGATCGCCGCGGTGAGCGGCGACGCCATCGGCGGCATCGTCGCGCTGCCCGTCGCCGACACGATCAAACGCTCGTCCCTGGCCGGGCGCGGCGCCGATACCATCGCCGCGCCCGACGCCGGCGGCGCGCAGGGCGCGGGCGGCAATCCGGGCGGCAATCCGGGCAGCAATCCAGGCAGCAATCCAGGCAGCAATCCAGGCAGCGACACGGTGCCGCGCATCCGGGCGACCGAATCGCGCGATCATCTATGGCTGGCGCAAACGCCGCAGATGTTTCGCCTCGGTCTGCTGCGCAGCGCG
>JBPBQT010000197.1:0-23878 GCA_050955065.1 Janthinobacterium lividum
CGTCGCCGTCTGCTGCCGACCGCTGCCGACCGCCGTCGCGTCGCTCGCGACGGCACGCCGCCAACCGGCCCGCGCACCGCATGCCGCGCCACCGACTGATGCATCCGCCTGATTCCGACCCCGCGTGGGGTGACTCCGACCCCGCGCGGGGCTGACGATGTCCGGCACGAGCCGGACTCACTGGATAGACCATGTACAATTTTCCCGATGCAAGCGGCCATTTCGGCAGCTACGGCGGCGTGTTCGTCGCCGAGACCCTGGTGCACGCGCTCGACGAACTGAAGAGCCAGTATCAGAAATACAGCAACGATGCGGCCTTCATCGCCGAATACCACTACGAACTGAAGCACTTCGTCGGCCGGCCCTCGCCGATCTATCACGCGAAGCGCTGGAGCGCGGAGCTGGGCGGCGCCCAGATCTTCTTCAAGCGCGAGGACCTGAACCACACCGGCGCGCACAAGATCAACAACGTCATCGGTCAGGCGCTGCTTGCGCGCCACATGGGCAAGACGCGCGTCATCGCCGAGACCGGCGCCGGACAGCACGGCGTGGCCACCGCGACGATCGCCGCGCGCTTCGGCATGGAATGCGTCGTCTACATGGGTTCCGAGGACATCCGCCGCCAGGCGGCCAACGTCTACCGGATGAAGCTGCTGGGCGCGACGGTGGTACCGGTCGAGTCCGGGTCGAAGACGCTGAAGGACGCGTTGAACGAGGCGATGCGCGACTGGGTGTCGAACGTCGAGAACACGTTCTACATCATCGGCACGGTCGCCGGACCGCACCCGTACCCGATGATGGTGCGCGATTTCCAGCGCGTGATCGGCGACGAGTGCAAGGTGCAGATGCCGGAGATGACCGGACGCCAGCCGCACAGCGTGATCGCGTGCGTGGGTGGCGGCTCGAACGCGATGGGGATCTTCTATCCGTACATCGATCTGCCCGACGTGGAGCTGATCGGCGTCGAGGCCGCCGGCGACGGGATGGATTCGGGCCGGCACTCGGCGTCGATCACCGGCGGCTCGCCCGGCGTGCTGCACGGCAACCGGACCTACCTGCTGCAGGACGAGAACGGCCAGATCATCGAGACCCACTCGGTGTCGGCCGGGCTCGACTATCCCGGCGTGGGACCGGAGCACGCCTGGCTGAACGATCTGGGCCGCGCGAAGTACGTGACGATCACCGACGAGGAAGCGCTCGCCGCCTTCCACGACTGCTGCCGCATCGAGGGCATCATTCCGGCGCTCGAATCCAGCCACGCGATCGCCCAGGCGGTGAAGATGGCCCCGACGCTGGCGCAGGACCAGTTGCTGCTGGTCAATCTGTCGGGGCGCGGCGACAAGGACATGCACACGGTCGCCGAGCGTGGCGGCATCGTTTTCTAGTGTCTACGGGACCGTTCCTCCGCCCCCCGTCGTCGTCGGTGATCGAGAATCTCGACTACTGCGCCGAGGTCGGCACGATCGCGCGCGAATCGGTCGACCTGATCATCGCCGACCCTCCGTACGGGCTCGGCAAGGACTACGGCAACGATTCGGACAAGCTCGACGCCGACGAGCATCTCGAGTGGACCGAGCACTGGCTCGAGATGTCGATCCCGCTGTTGAAGCCCAGCGGGTCGATGTACATCTTCTGCAGCTGGCAGTTCGCGCCGGAGATCTTCAGTTTCCTCAAGCGCCGGATGACGATGATCAACGAGATCGTCTGGGACCGACGCGTGCCCAGCATGGGCGGCACGACCCGCCGCTTCACCTCGGTGCACGACAATATCGGGCTGTTCGTGCGCAGCCGCCATTACCACTTCGACCTCGACCCGGTGCGCGTGCCGTACGACGCGGCCACCAAGAAGGCGCGCTCGCGCAAGCTGTTCGAGGGCAGCAAGTGGCTGGAAATGGGCTATAACCCGAAAGACGTCTGGTCGGTGTCGCGGCTGCATCGCCAGCATGGCGAGCGGGTCGCGCACCCGACACAGAAACCCCTGGAGATCATCGAGCGCATGGTGCTGGCGAGCTGCCCGCCGGGCGGCACCGTGCTCGATCCGTTCATGGGCAGCGGCACCACGGCCGTGGCCTGCGCGCGCCAGGGCCGGCATTTCCTCGGGTATGAAATCAACGCCGACTATTGCACGTTGGCGCGGCAGCGGCTCGCCGGGCTGAACGATCCGTGCGCGCCGCCGCTGCACACGTCGCGGCAGGCGTCGGACCACGCGCACGCCGGCGCCGCCGGCGCGATGGCGGGCGCCGATGCCGCCGGCATCGCTGCCACGGCGGCAACCACTGCCGCCGCGCCGCGCCACGATTATGACGACGACGACGCCGTCGGCGACGCACCTTCTTCTGGGATTCCCACTCATGTCTCGTATTGAAAAAACGTTCGCGGCGCTTCAGGCCGCGGGCAGAAAGGGCCTGATCCCCTTCATGACCGCGGGAGATCCGGACCCGGCGCGCACCGTCGAGTTCATGCACGCGCTGGTTGCCGGCGGTGCCGACGTGATCGAGCTCGGCGTGCCGTTCTCGGACCCGATGGCCGACGGCCCGGTCATCCAGCAGGCCTCGGAACGGGCGCTGGCGCACGGCGTGCGGCTGCGCGACGTGCTGGCCGACGTGCACCGCTTCCGGCTGGAGGACAACACGACCCCGGTGGTGCTGATGGGCTACGCGAACCCGATCGAGCGCATGGGGGTGAACGAGTTCGCCGCGGCGGCCAGCGCGTCGGGCGTCGACGGCGTGCTGGTGGTCGACTATCCGCCGGAGGAATCGGTCGATTTCGCCCGCATCATGCGCGAGTCCGACATCGACCCGATCTTCCTGCTGGCGCCCACGTCCTCGCCGCAGCGCATCGCCGCGGTCGGCAAGATCGCCAGCGGCTACGTGTATTACGTGTCGCTCAAGGGCGTCACGGGCGCGGGAAATCTGGACGTCGCCGAGATCGCGCGTAGAATCCCGTCCATTCGCGAGACGGTGCCCTTGCCGATCGGCGTGGGGTTCGGCATCCGCGACGCGCAGACCGCGCAGGCGGTGTCGGCGAGCGCCGACGCGGTCGTGATCGGCAGCCGGATCGTGCAGTTGCTCAGCGAGGCGTCGCCGGCGGAGGCCGCGCCGACGCTGACCCGTTTCATCGCAGAAGTCCGCGCGGCGCTCGACGCCCCGGCGAGAACCGAGGAGTCCCACTGATGAGCTGGCTCGACAAACTGCTGCCACCCAAGATCCAGCAGAACAACCGGGGCGGGCGCCGTTCCATCCCCGAAGGTCTGTGGATCAAGTGCCCGTCGTGCGAGGCGGTGTTGTATCGCACCGATGTCGAGGCGAACATGTACGTATGCCCGAAGTGCGACCATCACATGCGCATCGGCGCGCGCGCGCGCATCGACACGCTGCTCGACGCCGAGGGCCGTTACGAGCTCGGCCAGGAGATCGTGCCGGTCGACGCGCTGAAGTTCAAGGACAGCCGCAAGTATCCGGACCGTCTGAAGGACGCGACGGAGGATACCGGCGAGACCGACGCGATGGTCGTGATGGGCGGCACCATCCACGCGCAGCCGGCGGTGCTGGCCTGCTTCGAATTCGCGTTCATGGCCGGTTCGATGGGCTCGGTGGTGGGCGAGCGCTTCGTGCGCGGCGCGCAGAACGCGCTCGAGCGGAACGCACCGTTCATCTGCGTGGCCACCTCCGGCGGCGCGCGGATGCAGGAAAGCCTGCTGTCGCTGATGCAGATGGCGAAGACCACGGCGATGCTCACGCGCCTGTCGGACGCGAAGCTGCCGTTCATCTCGATCCTGACCGATCCGACGATGGGCGGCGTGTCGGCGAGCTTCGCGTTTCTCGGCGACGTCGTGATCGCCGAGCCCCGCGCGCTGATCGGCTTCGCCGGCCCGCGCGTGATCGAGCAGACCGTGCGCGAGAAGCTGCCCGAAGGGTTCCAGCGCTCGGAGTTCCTGTTGCAGAAGGGCGCGATCGACATGATCGTCGACCGGCGCAAGATGCGCAACGAAGTGGCGCATCTGCTCGCCTTGCTGGGCCGCCAGCCGCAGGAGCCGGTCGCGCCGGCCCCGGCCCCGGCCCCCGTCACGGCACCGGTCTGACGATGCGCACCTTCCCGACGCTCGACGGCTGGCTCGCTCATCTGGAAACCGCGCACCCGGTCGGCATCGACATGGGCCTCGCGCGCGTGCGCCGTGTGCGCGACGCGCTGGATCTGACGCTCGACTGCCCGGTGATCACCGTCGCCGGCACGAACGGCAAGGGTTCGACCTGCACGCTGCTCGAATCGATCCTGCTCGCGGGAGGGTACAAGGTGGGCTGCCACACGTCGCCGCACCTGCTGACGTTCAACGAGCGCGCGCGCGTGAACGGGGAGTCGGCGAGCGACGCGGCGTTGCTGCCGCATTTCGAGGCGGTGGAGCGCGCGCGCGCCGGACTGCGCGAACCGGTGTCGCTGACGTACTTCGAATTCACGCTGCTGGCGATCCTGCGGCTGTTCGCGACGTCGCGGCTCGACGTCGTGATCCTGGAAGTGGGCCTGGGCGGCCGGCTGGACGCGACCAACATCGTCGATGCGGACGTGGCGGTGATCACCAGCATCGATATCGACCATACCCAGTACCTGGGCGACACCCGCGAGGCGATCGGCCTGGAGAAGGCGGGCATTTTCCGCGCCGGGCGTCCGGCGATCGTCGGCGACCCGTTGCCGCCGGAGAGCGTGATCCGCTACGCGCAGTCGCTGGGCGCCGATCTCTGGCTGGTGGGCAAGGATTTCCGCTACGAGACGATCGAAGGGGACCGGCAGCAGTGGTCCTATCTGGGCCGCGCGGCCAACCGCCGGGCGCTGGCGTTTCCCGCGCTGCGCGGCGCGAACCAGCTGCTCAACACGACCGCGGCGCTCGCCGCGCTGGAGGCGCTGCGCGCGCGCTTGCCGGTGACCGCGCAGGACGTGCGCAACGGTCTGGCGACGGTCGAGCTGCCGGGGCGTTTCCAGGTGCTGGCCGGGCGGCCGACGACGATTCTCGACGTTGCCCACAATCCGCACGCGGCGGCGGTGCTGGCGCAGAATCTGGGCAGCATGGGGTATTTTCCGTTCACCTATGCGGTGTTCGGCGCGATGGACGACAAGGACATCGCGCGCATCGTCGCGACGTTGAAGGGCGACATCGATCACTGGTATGTGACCGATCTGCCGACGCCACGCGCGGCGCGCGCGGCGCGGCTTGCCGGCGTGGTGCGCGAGGCGCTCGGCGCCGAGGCGCTCGCGGCGCCCGAGCATTCGGTGCGGGAATTCGCGTCCCCCGACGCGGCCTACAAGGCGGCGCTGGAACAGGTGGCGGAGAATGATAGAATCGTGGTCTTCGGTTCGTTCGTCACGGTAGCCGGCGTCATGTCGTATCGCAGATTGCAGCAGCACTGAGGGGCAACGGCATCGAGGCGGGCCGGTTCCTTTCGGGACGGTGCCGCGCATGCGTCAAATGGTCGCATCGTCCGACCACAACGGCCCGGGCCAGACCCGGGGCAGAAGGATTCAGCTGAGCTTTATGGGCATTTTTTCGTTCGGCAAGAAAAAGGCGGATGCGAACGCGGATGCGTCGTCGCGCCGTGGCGATCCGGCACCGCCGGCGCGTTCCGGGGAACGTGACGCGCGGGTCGAGCCGGGCGACGGCGGCGAGGGCGACGAGGGCGTGGCGCGCATTGCGCGCGCGTCGGCCGCGCGCGGGCGTTCCGGGCGCAAGGGCGGGCAGGAGACGATGCTTGACCCTACATTGCCGGAAAAGCAGCGCGCGCGCCGCCGGCTGGTGGGCGCCGTCGCGCTGGTGCTGGCGGCCGTCGTGATCCTGCCGATGGTGCTGGACGCGCATCCGAAGCCGGTCACCGACGACATCGCCATTTCGATTCCCGCGCAGGACACGCCGGCCGCGCGCGCCGCCCTCAAGCGCGGCCATGCCGCCGGGGACGATGCGGATGCCGATGGCGCGAATCCGGGCGAGGCGGCGGCGCCCGACGCGGCGCCGGGTACGACCGAGCTGCGCGGCAACGTTGCGGCAAACGGCACGGCGAACACCGCCGCGCGCGGCACCGCGGAGAGCCTCGCGGGAAACCCGACGGGAAGCATGGCAGGGACGGCGACCGCCGCGAAACCCGAGACCGTGAAGAGCCCGGTGTCGAAATCGCCCGCTGCCACCGCGACGAAGACGGCCCGGCAGACGCCGGCCGGCGCTTCCGCCACCGCATCGACGCTGCCGTCCACGCCCGCGACGCCGGGCAGCCGCTACGTCGTGCAGCTCGGTAATTTCGAGAGCGAGGCCGCGGCCCGGGATTGGGTGAGCAAGTTGAAAAACATCGGCGTGCCCGCATATGTCGAACATACGAAACAGGCCGACGGCACGATGCGCGTGATGTTGCGCGCGGGCCCGTTCGCGGACCGCGCGGTGGCGCAGGCGGCGGTGCTCAAGGTGCGTCAGGCGGGCCTGTCCCAGGCGGGACGCTAGCGCGTGTCGCGCCAGGGCTGTCGTGAATCCGCCTTGACGAGGCTTTCGACGGGGCAGGGCATCCGGGACATTCGGGCATGACCTCAGACGCAATGAGCGGCGCATTGAGCGGAACACTCGGCGCGACCGCGGGAAGCGGCCTGCTCACGGTGTTCGATTACGTGGTGCTTGCCGTCGTCGTGCTCTCGGCATTGCGCGGCGCCTGGCGCGGTCTGGTCGCCGAGGCCTTCTCGCTGATCGGCTGGATCGTCGCATTCACGCTGGGCGCGCGTTACGCGGGGCGGATCGTCCCCTGGATCCCGGCGAACTGGCCCGGCGGCACATTGACGCAATGGCTGGTAGGATTCGCGACGGTGACGGTGGGCGTGATGCTGCTCGCGGGCGTCGGCAGCGCGTTGCTGGGGAGGCTGACCGAAGCCAGCGGCCTGCGCTCGGTCGACCGGTCGCTGGGGCTGCTGTTCGGCGCCGCGCGCGGACTGCTGCTGGTGTTGATATTCTATGTCGCGGCCGGGTTCACCGAGCTGCCGACGCTGCCTTTCTGGCGCGATGCATTGCTGCGGCCCTATGTCGAGCAAGGCGTGCTGGCCGCGCGGCCGTTCCTGCCCGCGCCGTTGCAGGCCTATGCGCGGGTCGATCCGCGGGGCGCTTCACAGAACGAATCACGACACGAATCGCGGGAGGGCTCGCGGGGCGCGATGCGCCTCCGGCCATGAAGCGGGTGGTGGCTGCAAGGCGGTCATCGCGCATCGGCGCCATGACCCGCGACGCAAACGCTTTCCGGTAAGTTTCTTGCGCGTTCGCGGCTGACGTGTCAGTCGCGAACGCGGACGTTTTGCATTTTCTTTTAGGGATGGTCCCTGCCATGTGCGGCATCGTCGGCGTAGTCTCCAAGTCTCCCGTCAACCAGTTGATCTACGATAGCCTGCTGCTGCTCCAGCATCGCGGTCAGGATGCGGCGGGCATCGCAACGGTCGATGGCCGTAACTTCCACATGTACAAGGCCAACGGCATGGTGCGCGATGTGTTCCGCACGCGCAACATGCGCAGCCTGCCGGGCACCACCGGGATCGGCCAGGTCCGCTATCCGACGGCCGGTTCGGCAAGCAGCGAAGAGGAGGCGCAGCCTTTCTACGTGAACGCGCCGTACGGCATCATCCTCGCGCACAACGGCAATGTGACGAACACGGCGCAACTGAAGGACGAGCTGTACCGGATCGACCGCCGGCACATCAACACCAGTTCCGACACCGAGGTGCTGCTGAACGTGTTCGCGCACGAGTTGCAGTCGGCCAGCCCCGGCTACACGCTGGAGCCGGACGCGCTGTTCAGCGCGGTGAGCGGCGTGCACCGGCGGGTCAAGGGCTCGTACGCGATCGTCGCGCTGGTGGCCGGTTTCGGCCTGCTCGCGTTTCGCGACCCGTTCGGCATCCGGCCGCTGTGCATCGGCCGCAACGACGGCCCGAACGGCACCGAATGGATCGTCGCGTCGGAGTCGGTGGCGATCGAGGGCATCGGGTTCGAGTTCGTGCGCGACGTCGCGCCGGGCGAGGCGGTCTTCATCGACCTGGCCGGCGAATTCCATACGCAGCAATGCGCGGTGGCGCCCAGCCTGAACCCCTGCATCTTCGAGTACGTCTACCTCGCGCGTCCCGACTCCTGCCTCGACGGCGTGCCGGTCTACAACGCGCGCCTGAAGATGGGCGACTACCTCGCCAGCAAGATCCAGCGCGAGATGTCGCGCGGCGACATCGACGTGGTCATGCCGATTCCCGATTCGAGCCGCCCGGCGGCGATGCAGGTCGCCAACAAGCTCGGCGTCGAGTACCGCGAGGGCTTCTTCAAGAACCGCTATGTGGGCCGGACCTTCATCATGCCGGGCCAGGCGGTGCGCAAGAAGTCGGTGCGCCAGAAGCTCAACGCGATGGGCATCGAGTTCAAGGGCAAGAACGTGCTGATCGTCGACGATTCGATCGTGCGCGGCACCACCAGCCACGAGATCGTGCAGATGGCGCGCGACGCCGGCGCGAACAAGGTGATCTTCGCGTCGGCCGCGCCGCCGGTGAAGTTCCCGAACGTGTACGGCATCGACATGCCGACGCGCGGCGAGCTGGTCGCGCACGGCCGTACCGACGAGGAGGTTGCGCGGCTGATCGGCGCGGACGGGCTGGTGTACCAGGACGTCGAGGACATGAAGCGCGCGGTGCGCGACATCAACCCGGCGTTGCGCAGTTTCGATGCGTCGTGCTTCGACGGCTGCTACATCACGGGCGACATCAATTCGGAATACCTGGACGTGCTCGAGCGCGCGCGGCTCGCGCCCAATGCGCAGCAGGACCGGGACGCGGGCGATGGCGGCAACGATTTCGAGCGCGTGCGCTCGCAACTGCATCTGCAACTCGCCGGAGACTGAACGGGCATGAACGACGAATCGATCAAGGGCGCCGCGCCGGGCCCGCGCGCCGCGGGCGACGAAGGCGCCGACGCCAGCCTGAATTTCGACACGCTCGCGGTGCGCGCCGGCAGCCTGCGCACCGAGTTCAACGAACACGCCGAGGCGTTGTTCCTCACGTCGAGCTTCTGCTTCAAGAGCGCCGCCGAGGCCGCGCACCGTTTCAGCAACGCCGATGACGGCTTCACCTACTCGCGGGTGACGAACCCGACGGTGACGATGTTCCAGAGCCGGCTGGCCGCGCTCGAGGGCGGGGAAGCCTGCCTGGCGACGTCCTCGGGCATGAGCGCGATCCTGTCGGTGATGATGTCCGCGCTGCAGGCGGGGGATCACCTGGTCAGCTCGCGCAGCATCTTCGGCTCGACGATGCAGCTGCTGGCGAACATCCTGGTCAAGTTCGGCATCACGTCGACGTTCGTCGATGCGACCGACCTGCCGGCCTGGCGCGCGGCGGTCCGTCCGGAAACGAAGCTGTTCTTCCTGGAGACGCCGTCCAATCCGCTGACGGAAGTCGCCGATATCGCGGGCGTGGCCGAGATCGCGCACGCCGCCGGTTTGCTGTTCGTCGTCGACAACTGCTTCTGCTCGCCGGCACTGCAACGCCCGCTGTCGCTGGGCGCGGACGTCGTCGTGCATTCGGCGACGAAGTACATCGACGGGCAGGGCCGGGTGCTGGGCGGCGCGATCGTCGGCTCGCGGGCATTCGTCATCGACAAGGTGTTTCCGTTCGTGCGCAGCGCCGGGCCGACGCTGTCGGCGTTCAACGCATGGGTCCTGCTGCGCGGGCTGGAGACGCTGAGCCTGCGCATGGAACGGCAGTCGGCAAATGCGCAGGAGATCGCCACGTGGCTGGAAGCGCAGCCGGGCGTGTCGCGGGTGTTCTATCCGGGCCTGGCGTCGCATCCGCAGCATGACATCGCGATGCGGCAGCAAAGCGCGGGCGGCGCGGTGCTGGCGTTCGAGGTCGCGGGCGCGACGCCCGCGCTGCAGCGCGAGAACGCCTGGCGCGTGATCGACGCGACCCGGGTGTGCTCGATCACCGCGAACCTGGGCGACACGCGCACGACGATCACGCATCCGGCGAGCACCACGCACGGGCGCGTCACACCCGAGGCGCGCGCCGCGGCCGGCATTTCCGAAGGGCTGATCCGTCTGGCCGTCGGTCTGGAAAATGCCGGCGACATATGCGCCGATCTGAACCGCGGGCTGTCGGTCGCCGTCTAGGCAGCCTTTCAGACCGCTGCCCGCGTGATCGTCAGTCGAACGCGCAGTGCGCGGGGTTCTGGCCTTCGCAATGGGTGGTCGTCTTCCACTGATCTCCCGCGGTGGCGACGTGCTTCTTCAGATCGAGCGCGAGCCGGATTTGCGTCGCGGTGCCTGCCAGGGTGTGCTCGTAGTCGCACATCACCACGGTTTTCGACGCGCCGACGCGGCCGCCCTTGAATCGGGTGTTGCCGGCATTGATCTGGATGGTGTCGGGGGCCATGGGATCCTCGCCGCTCCAGTGCTGGCCGTTCGCCGCCGGCGCGCCATACGTGACGCCTGGCTTCGCGACGATGTCCTGCACGGCAGGGCAGGCATAGCGGGTGTGACTCGCCGCAGTTTGCGCGTGAGCTGGCGCGAACGACGCGAGCGTGACGAGCGCAACCGTTGCAGCACTGCCAATGAGACGCATCATAGGTTAGTTTTCCTGATCGAAAGAATTTTCGGAAGTGCCGGACACATGTCAACCAAGCGCTGGCGGCTGAACACCGTCACACGATAACGGACGGCGCGCACCGGGCTTCCGGTAATCCGCTGTCGTGTTCCATCGCCCGAATCCGGGACGCGAAAAAGATGAAAAAACATCCGGAAAATAAGATTAGTCATGCTTTATAAAATATTTGATAGACGGATTATTGCCGTAAAATGAAGCATGTTTTCGGAACCGTTGGACAGGATTGTACCAATCGGTTACAATTCGTCCCCTACGAACAGCAATCGTCCAATCGCTTCAGCCCGCCAGGGTCGTCATCTGTGCGTGGTGGAACGCTCGCGCAACACGCTTCGCAAGTCGAAGCGCTGCCTTCGAATGCATGTCCGAAGGCAATTCAATCGCCGTCTTCAAGACGGTTTCCGTTTCGTCGTGAGCTGGACCGGCGCCCCCGGTGATCGGCTCGCCAGCGGCGAACAGGCTCGGTAGGGCAGGCTGGTCTGTCATGCTCGTTTGCCACGCATTGTCAGCGACTCCGGTTCGCCTGGCGCGCTCCGGCACGCCTTCGCCCGGGCTCGCCCATTCGGAACAGAAATGGAAAAAAACCTCTCGCGCCAGGCGGGAAACCGCTATCGGCTCGTGCTATCCGTCGCCGCCGTGGCCGTGTTGCTCGCGGCGCTGCTGGCCTGGGTCGGCCCGGACACGGTGCGCACCTATCACGACGAGTTGTGGTTCGATCTCAACGCGCATCTGTTCCTGGTGGGCTGGTCGATGCTCGCGGCGGTGGCGACCGGTGTGCCGGCCGGCGTCCTGCTCAGCCGACCGCGTTTCGTGCGCTACGCGGAGCGGTTGATGCAGATCTTCAATGTCGGCAATACGATCCCGTCGCTCGCCGTCCTGGTGCTCGCGCTCGCCGTGCTGGGCATCGGCAGCGGCCCGGCGATCCTGGCGCTGTGGCTCGCGTCGGTGCTGCCGATCACCCGCAACACCTACGAAGGGCTGCGCCAGGTGCCGATGGCGATGCGCGAGGCGGCGACCGGCCTGGGCATGACGCGCACGCAGGCGTTGTTTCGGGTGGAGCTGCCGAACGCGCTGCCGATGCTCATGGGCGGCGTGCGCACCGCGCTCGCGGTGAACGTCGGCACCGCGCCGCTGGCGTTCCTGATCGGCGCCGACAGCCTCGGCACGCTGATTTTCCCGGGCATCTACCTGAACAATCACGCGCAGCTGCTGCTTGGCGCGGTGTCGACGGCATTGCTCGCGCTGGCCCTCGATCTGCTCGTGGTCGGCCTCACGCGCCGCGCGCTGGCTCGACGCGGCGGCGCGCGTTGACCATGGCGCCGCGCCGCGATGTGTCACGGTGCGCCGCGCCCGATGAACACGATGTGATAAGGAAATCGAATCGATGAAGACGTATCCGTCAAGTCCGCGGGCGCTCAAGCGGCGTTCGTGGAAGCCGCCCCTGTCATGGCTGTCCCTTTTCGTCGCGGCCGCGCTCGCGCTGCCGTTGCACACCGCGCGGGCGGCCGACGACGCCCCGTCGAAAACACCGGTCGTGGTCGGCGGCAAGAATTTCACCGAGCAGTTGATCCTGTCCTCGATCACCGCGCAGTACCTCGATGCGCTGGGTTACCACGCGGTGCTGAAGAACGGCCTGGGCAGCACGCTGATGCGCGCCGCGCAGGTCAGCGGCCAGCTCGACGTCGTCTGGGAATACACCGGGACGTCGCTGATCCTCTACAACCACGTCAACGCGCGACTCGACGAGGCCGCCACCTATGCGCGCGTGAAGACGCTCGACGCGGCGCGCGGGCTGGTGTGGCTCGACGAATCGGGCATCAACAACACCTATGCGGTCGCGATGCCGCGCGCGGCGGCGGGGGACCTGCGCACGCTGTCCGATCTCGCCGACCGGATCCGCCAGGATCCGCCGAAGACGCGTCACCTGATGGCGATGGACGCGGAGTTCGCCGGCCGCTCGGACGGGCTGCGGCCGTTGCTGAAGCAGTACGGCATCACGCTGCGCCGGCGCGACATCAAGCAGATGGACCCGGGCCTGGTCTATACCGCGCTGAAGAACGGGCAGGTGACGGCCGGCGTCGTCTACACCACCGATGGCCGCGTGCAGGGCTTCGACCTGCAACTGCTCGACGACGACGCGCATTATTTCCCCGCCTACCGCGCCACCCCGGTGGTGCGCCAGGCAACCCTCGACGCGCATCCGGCGCTGGCAACGCAGCTCAACGCGCTGGCGGTGAAGCTCGACACGCCGACGATGACCGCGCTCAACGCCCGGGTCGACATCGAGCAGCAATCGATCGCCCGGGTCGCGCACGACTTCCTGCTCAGGCAGCAGCTGATCCCGCAATGAGGACCCTCGCATGAATCTCGTCGCATATCTTCGCGCCGACTGGCCCGAACTGCTGCGCCTGACGCTGCAGCACATGGAGCTGGTCGGCCTCGCGGTGGGCGCGGCCATCGTCGTCGGCGTGCCGATCGGCGTCATGATGAGCCGGCACCGCTGGCTGGCCTCGGCGATGCTCGCCGTGGGCACGGTGCTGCAGACGCTGCCGTCGATCGCGCTGTTCGGCCTGATGATCCCGCTCTTCTCGCTGATCGGCCAGGGCATCGGCACGTTGCCGGCGGTGGTCGCGGTGTTTCTGTACTCGCTGCTGCCGATCATGCGCAACACCCATCTGGCGCTCGTCAATGTCGACCCCGGCATCCGCGAGGCCGGCACCGGCATCGGCATGACCTTCGCGCAGCGCCTGCGCTACGTCGACCTGCCGCTGGCGGTGCCCGGCATCCTGAGCGGCGTGCGTACCGCGGTGGTGATGAACATCGGCGTGATGACGATCGCCGCGGTGATCGGCGCCGGGGGGCTGGGCGTGCTGATCCTGCATGCGATCAGCCAGAGCAACATGACCAAGGTCGCCGTGGGCGCGGTACTCGTGAGCGTGCTCGCGATCGTCGTCGACCTGCTGCTCGCGCGACTGCAACGGGCGTTGACGCCCAAGGGGATACAGCGATCATGATCGAACTTCAGGGACTGACCAAGACCTTCCGGCAAAAGGACGGCACCGAGGTGCACGCGGTGAACGCGGTGGACATGAAGGTGGAGGAGGGCGAGATCTGCGTCTTCCTCGGGCCGTCGGGCTGCGGCAAGACGACCACGCTGAAGATGATCAACCGCCTGATCACGCCCAGCGGCGGGCGGGTGCTGGTCAACGGCGAGGATACCGCCCAGGTCGACGAAGTGACGCTGCGGCGTCATATCGGCTATGTGATCCAGCAGATCGGCCTGTTTCCGAACATGACGATCGAGGAGAACATCACGGTCGTGCCGCGTCTGCTCGGCTGGGACAGGAAGCGCTGCCGGGAGCGGGCGCGCGAGCTGATGGCCATGGTGGCGCTCGATCCGGACCGCTACCTGACGCGCTATCCGCGCGAACTCTCGGGCGGCCAGCAGCAGCGCATCGGCGTGATCCGGGCGCTGGCGGCCGATCCGCCGGTGCTGCTGATGGACGAGCCTTTCGGCGCGGTCGACCCGATCAATCGCGAGTCGATCCAGAACGAGTTCTTCCAGATGCAGCGGCAGTTGAAGAAGACGGTGATCATGGTCAGCCACGACATCGACGAAGCGATCAAGCTGGCGGACAAGGTCGCGGTGTTCCGCGGCGGCCGGCTGGTGCAGTTCGATCACCCGGATACGTTGCTCGCGCACCCGGCGGACGATTTCGTCAGCGCCTTCACCGGTCAGGACAGCACGCTCAAGCGCTTGCTGCTGGTGCGCGCCGGCGACGCGGCGACGCCCGCGCGCACGGTGCCGGCGCACACGCCGCTCGCGCAGGCGCTGGCGCTGATGGATGACGTCGACGCGCGCTATCTGACACTGACCGACGCCGACGCGCGCGCGATCGGCTATCTGCGCCGGCGCGACGCGCGGGCCGCCGACGGCGTGGCGGGCGACTGGCTCAAGCCGTTCTCGACGACGGCCGCGCCGGACGAGAATCTGCGCGTGGTGCTGTCGCGGATGTACGAGTTCAACGCATCCTGGTTGCCGGTGATCGACGTGGACGGCGCCTACCTGGGCGAGGTGACGCAGGATTCGATCGCCGAATACCTGAGTTCCGGCCGCTCGCGCGGGCGTCTGCCGAACACGGGTGCGATCGTCAGCCCGGCGGTGGCGGCTGCGGCGTGAGGATGTCCCGTGGCGGTACCCGCCGTCCTTCGAC
Source organism: Janthinobacterium lividum (assembly GCA_050955065.1). Classification (GTDB taxonomy): domain Bacteria; phylum Pseudomonadota; class Gammaproteobacteria; order Burkholderiales; family Burkholderiaceae; genus Robbsia. The sequence goes on from JBPBQT010000197.1 coordinate 14,853, forward strand.
GAAGGTGGCGGTGACCGCCAGGTGCGGGTCGAGCACGACGATGTCGGCGAACGCGCCGGCCGCAAGGCGGCCGCGCTCGTCGATGCCGAGATACTCGGCCGGATAGCGCGACACGCGCGCCGACGCATCGGCCACGGAAAGCCCGATCGCGACGAGATTGCGCAACGCCCGATCCATCGTCAGCGTGCTGCCGGCCAGCGTGCCGTCGGCCAGACGCACGGCGCCCAGGCATTTGTTCACGCTCTGACTGCCGAGCCTGTAGTCGCCATCGGGCATGCCGCAGGCGGCGGTGCCGTCGGTGACGCAGTACAGGCACGGAATCGCGCGCAACGCCGCGCGGATCGCACCGGGATGCACATGCAGCAGATCCGGAATCACCTCCGAGAAACGCGCGTGCGCGAGGGCGGCGCCGACCGCCCCGGGGGCGCGGTGCAGCAACGGCGACATCGCATTGTAGAGATGCGTGAAACCCGTCGCGCCGTGTTCGAGCGCGCTGACCGCTTCCTCGTACGTGGCGGTGGTATGCCCCAGTTGAACGCGGATGCCGCGCTCGGCGAGCAGCGCGATCAGCGCGAGGTCGCCCTGGATCTCCGGCGCCAGCGTGACGACCCGTACCGGCGCGAGCGACAGGTAATGCAGCACCTCGTCGCGCATCGGGACCGCGGCCGCGTCGGGCTGGGCGCCCAGGCGCGCGGGATTGATGTAGGGTCCTTCCAGATGGATGCCGAGGACCCGGGAACCGTCGCCCGGCGCTTCCTTGCAGACATGCGCGAGGTCGGCGAGCGTGGCGTCGAGCACGGCGCGCGGCGCGGTCATCGTCGTCGCGAGCAGACTGGTCGTGCCGTGGCAGGCATGCAGACGCGCCATCGTGCGCAGTGCCGCGCCGCCCGCCATGCAATCCGCGCCACCGCCGCCATGCACGTGTAGGTCGATGAAACCCGGTACGATCATCGTCTGGGTGAAGGGTGAGGGCGCGCCGACCGGCGTGCCCTCGATCCGGACGATGCGCCCCGAGGCGGGGTCGCACCGCAGGCTGCCGTCGACCCAGCCATCGGGTGTCAGGATGCAGCCGTCGAGCGTGACGTGCGGCGCGGCGGCACGCGAGGCGGCACAGGCATCTGCGGTCGTGCCGGAAGCGGTACCTGAAACGACGCGCGCTTCACGCGCCGATGCCTGATCCTGCATGCGTCAGACGCCGAGCAGTTCGACTTCGAAAACCAGCGTCGCGTTGGGCGGAATCACGCCGCCGGCGCCGCGCGCGCCATAGCCCAGTTGCGCGGGAATCGTCAGGCGCCGCACGCCGCCGACCTTCATGCCCTGCACGCCTTCGTCCCAGCCGCGGATCACCATGCCGGACCCCAGCGAGAACTTGAACGGCGCGTTGCGATCCTTGCTGGAGTCGAATTTCTGGCCGTCGGTGAGCCAGCCGGTGTAATGAACGGTGACGTTGTCGCCGGATTTTGCCTCGGCGCCTTCGCCGACGGTCACATCGTCGTACTGCAGGCCGGATTCGGTGGTGACGGACATGCGATTCTCCTGTTGATAAACCTTCATCTTACCTGATCGCTCCGTTGCGAACCGGGCATGCGCCTGCGGGGAGTGACCGAAAACAAGACAAACTGCCGTTGTATCGGAAGTGCCGCGACGACTTCACCGTCGCCGCATATAATGAACAGGAATGCTCAGAGGAGATTGCATCTTGTCGAAGACGACCCCCGAACCCAGCGCCCTTGATCGATACGACGAGGGAACGCCAGGCATCGGCGCCACCAGTAGCGACATCAAGCAGGACTACGACACCGAGCACGCCGCGCGCGTGTCCGCCGAAGCCGCCGTATTCATGCGCGATCGCGTACTTTCGATCGTCTCCCATGATCTGCGCGGCCCCCTCAACGCCATTCACAGCTGGGCGCATGTGCTGGAGCGCAAGCTGGCGAGCGAGGATCCCGGTATCGCCCGCGCGATCGCCGGTATCCGTACCGGTGTCGAGCAGCAGGTGAAACTGATCGAGGACGTGATCGACCGCACGCGCTCGGCCACGCGCAATCTGGTGCTGCATCAGGTGTTCATGCCGATACAGCCGCTCATCGATGCGGAAGTCGCCAATGTTCGTGTAACGGTCGCGCATGTCCGAAACGTGGCGATCGCGTCGCATCTGACGCTCGACGGCGTCAGCGCGAACCTTGACGCCGCGCGTTTCGCCCAGGCCATCTGGGCGCTGCTGGCCTATTCGGTCGAGACCGTGACGCCGGGCGGGACGGTCGAGCTGCTGGGCAAGATCGAAGGCGGGCGCATCGAGATTGCCGCCGTGTTCGCGCCCGCTCCGGCGAATCCGGGATCGGGCGCCGTGCAAGCGGGCGCCGTGCAAGCGGGCGGGGCGCAGAAAACCGGCGGCATCTTCACCGACACGCCGATCAACCTCGACAATGGCGCGTTGCCGCTGGCGTTGCCGACACGCGTTGCCATCGCCCATGACGGCGAGCTGTCCGACGAGCAACTGGTCGACGGGCGCCGCCGCATCGCCCTGCATCTGGCGGGCAGACAGGCGAGCTAGCCGAGGGATCGACACGCGGCCGGGAGCACGCCAGCCAGCCGAAAGGGCCACCGCGGACAGCTGTCCGCGGTGGCCCTTTCGCTTTACCGGAGCGGGCGGCTCGCCTTCAGCCGCCGGTCTTCAGCTGCTGACCGTCGACAACAGCGCAACGGGCAGCGCGGTCAGGACCTTGCCGACCTCCAGCATGGCCTGGCCGTGCGCGACGCCGGCGGCCGCCGTTTGCGGATGATGCTGCAGCTGTCCCAGATGGTCGAACAGACCCTGGGAGCCCAGCGCCGCGGGCAGGACGACATAGGTGTCCCCCCAGGCTGCGGCGTCGACGCGGGGCAATGCGGTCGACGCGTTGGCGGCGCTTTCCAGCGCGTCGATACGCGTGTCCGTTCCCAACAGGTGCGCCGCGAGCCGCGTGACGACGGTGATCGCCCAGTCCGGGCCGTGCCGTCGCGCGAACGCCAGCACCGATCCCGCCTGCGATCCCCCCACCTCCAGCGGCAGGTATTCGCCTTCCAGGAACAAGGCGGGCACGCTCTGGCGCAGCAGCAGCGCGCGGTGGATCACCGCCTGCTTGATCTGTCCGTCCTGCCAGTGTTCGAGCATCTGCGCGGCCGGCAGGGTCCGGGCGCGCTCCAGCAGGCGGGCGCGCAGCGGGTAATCCACCGGGCGCCGGTTGTCGGGATCGACGAGCGTCATGTCCCACAGCTCGGTGCCCTGATACAGGTCCGGAATGCCGGGGGAGGTCAGGCGCAGCAACGTCTGCTGCAGGCTGTTGATGACGCCCAGCGGCGCGAGCGCGCGCACGAAGTCCGTCAGCTCCTGCAGGAAGTTCGCCTGCGCCCGCGGCGCGAGGATCGTGCTCAGGAACGACCGGCAGGCATCCTCGTACGGCATGTTCGGCGCGAACCAGTCGGTGTCGAGCTTGGCCTCGCGCAACGCCTTCTCCTGCCAGGCCGCCACGCGCTCGACGAGCGCCGCGATGCCGTCGGCGTCATCCGGCGACAGGTCCGCCGGCCAGCATCCGAGCAGCGTCTGATACAGCATCGATTCGAAGCCCGGGCCCGGGCCGCTCTCGGTGGCGGCCGCGTTCATCGCCGACCAGCGGTACAGCGTCGTCGCCCATTGCTCGGGCAGTTCGGACAGCGCCGCGATTCGGGCGCGGACATCTTCGCCGCGTTTGTGGTCGTGCGTGGCGGTGGTCAGCATCGCGTGCGGAAAGCGTTGCGCGCGGTCCGCGTTGATTGCGTGAAAGTCGTCGACCGACAACGCGAAGTCGTCCGGATCGGCACCCACTTCGTTGCGCGAGATCAGGCGCCCGTAACGGTAGCAGGCGGTGTCCTCGACCGATTTTGCCGCGACCGGCGAGGTGAGCTGGGAGAACAGCGTCATCGCGATGCGGCGCTGCGCGATCCGCGGGTCGCGCACGCCGCGGTCGGGCGTCGCGCTGTCGATGCCGTCCTCGCCCTGGGTGTCCTCATCCAGCGACGCGGTCTTGCCGGACTTGTCGCCCTGCGACGACGGCGCGCCCAGCCATTCATCGATCTGATCGAGCAACGCGTGATCGGCGGTGCGCAAGGCGGCGCGCGCGCCGTCGCGCGCGATCGCGAAATACTTCTCGTCTTCCGGGCTGCGCGTGAGCTCGACCGGGTAGATCCGGTAGACCGGGTAATGCACCGCGAGTTCGGTCAGCACGCGACGGATCGCAGTGAACGAATAGTCGCGCGTGGACAGGTTGTCGCGCGCAATGCGGTGCAACGCGCGGGTGGTGCGGTCGAGTTCGGCGGAGAGGTTCTCGGCCAGCACCTTGCGGCGTGCCGGCAGCGCCTCGTCGATGAAATGCGGCGAGCGGCCGGAGACCTGCGCCCACGTTTTCGCCAATGGCGCCGCGCCCCTTGCGTCGTGCAGCAGCGCGCCGACGTCGTTCATGAAATCGTACCCGGTGGTGCCGTCGATCTGCCAGTCGTCGCGCATCGCTTCGCCGCGCGCGAGGATCTTTTCGACCACCAGATAGGGCGGCATCGCGCGCAATGCCGCCGGGCGCTGGGCATGCGCCGTCGCCAGGCGCGCGGCCAGGCGCTGACAATACTCGCGCGGTTCGGCGAGGCCGTCGACGTGGTCGATCCGCACGCCGTCGATCAGGCCTTCGGCGTAAAGCCGCAGCACCAGCGCGTGGCTCGCGTCGAAGACCTCCGTGCGTTCCACGCGCATGCCGGCCAGCGCGCTGATGTCGAAGAAGCGCCGCCAGTTGACCTCGTCGGCGGCGGCGCGCCACGAGGACAGACGGTAATGCTGGTGATCGAGCAGGCGCTGCAGCGCGTCGCGCCCGGTCGGCGTGCTCGCGGAAAACGCTTCGAGCGCGGCATCGATGGCTTCGCGGCCGGTGTTGGTCGCCGCGAAGGCCTGCAACGCGCCGCGGCTCTCCTCGGCCTGCGCCTGGTCCTCGGGCGTGTTCCCGAGCCGTTCGAAATGCTCGCTCAGGCGGCGCAGTTCGGAGGCCGCGGCGGGTTCGAGGATGCGCGGATAGTCGGTCGGACAGATCGGAAAGCGGTGCGCGTAATAATCGGCGTAGAAGCGCCCGTCGGCGGCGTCGAAATGCAGGGCGATCTTCTCGCCGGCCAATGCGTCGCCAAACGATTCGCCGAGAAACGGCGCCAGCACCTTGCCACGCAACGCGGGGTCCGGCGAATGCCAGTCGATATCGAAATACCGCGCATGCGCGGCGTGCCGTCCCCATTCGAGGATGTCTCGCCACCAGGCGTTGTCGGCGCCGCCCACACCCATGTGATTGGGCACGATGTCGATGATCAGGCCCATGCCTTTCGTGCGCAACGCCGCGACGAGCGTGCGCAACCCGTCCTCGCCGCCCAGCGCGGCGTTGACCCGCGTGTAGTCGACGGTGTCGTAGCCATGGGTCGAACCCGGCTGCGCGGTGGTGATCGGCGAAGCGTACAGGTGGCTTACGCCCAGCGCGGCGAAGTAGTCGATCGACTCCAGCGCGTCGGCGAACGTGTAGTCCTTGTGGAACTGCAGGCGCAGGGTCGACTGGAGGGTCGAGTGGGGTGTCGTGGTCGGGGAGTTCATGAACGGTGCGAGTGACGAGTCGAATCGATGAGTCGGAGGCGCTCGCGCACCGGATCCATATGCGGATCGGCGCCAAGCAGCCGGTTCAGGGAGAAGGGCAGGCGACGGCGCCAGTTCGGGTGCTCGTCGGTCGAGCCGGGCAGGTTCGGCTGGTCCACGAGCCCGAGCAGGTCTTCCAGCGGGAACAGCGCGAGCGGCGCCGCGGTGGCGGCGACATAGCGCAGAATCGCGTCCACCGGCGCCTGTTCGGGTTCGGCCATGCCGCCGGGAACGGCGCCGGCATCGCGCAAGGCGCGCCACAACAGCGCGCGGTCGCTCAGACGCTCGACCTGCTCGCGCTGCACGCCCTCCTGGCCGCCGCTCGACTGGCCGATGCGCTCCCGCCAGACGATGTCGTGCCCCGCCCACCAGCCGGCGATGGTCGGCAGGTCATGCGTGGTGGTCATCGAGATCGCGTCGGTCGACCAGCGCGACGGTGCGACGAAGGGGTCGCGCGCCGCGGAGACGCGGCTTGCCAACGCCGCCTCGTCCGCGGCATCGAGATCGGTGAGATCGTGCGCGCGGGGCGCCGCGTCCGGCGTCTCGTTTGCGACGGCACGGGCCTTGTTCGCCGCCCAGGCCTCCGCGAGCGCGGCGGGTGCTTCCTCGGCACTGCTTGCGGCATTCTGCACGTTCCCGTCGTGCGCGATGTCGCGGGTGTCCTCACCATCCTCGCCGTCCTGCGCGTTCTCGCCGTCTTCCTCCGGCGCGTCGTCGCTTTCGTCCTCGTCGGCGAAGCTGACGATGCGGGAGATGTCGGTGAAGTCGTCGAGACCCGCCAGGTCGCTCAGGTCGGTGATGTCGGCGATGTCGGAAGGACCGCCGACGTTGGTGCCCAGGACGGCATCGTCGAGCGCCGCGGCGGCGGTCGCCGCGCTTTCCCGCTCGAACCACAGCACGCGCATGCCGAGCAAGCCCGCGTCCGCGAGCTGCTCGCGCAGTCCGTCCGGCACGGTGCCGAGATCCTCGCCGATGACGACCGCGTGATGCCGCCACGATTCGAGAGCGAGCAGCCGCAGCAGATCCTCGATCGGGTAGATCAGATAGGCGCCGTCGCGCGCGGATTCGCCTTCGGGCACGAGCCACAGGCGGCGCAGGCCCAGGATATGGTCGACGCGAATGCCGCCCGCGTGGGCGAACGCATGGCGCACCATGTCGATGAAAGCGGCGAACCCGCCGTTGACCAGCGCGCGGGGCGAGAAGGTCGTCAGGCCCCAGGCCTGGCCCGCCTGATTGAACAGGTCGGGCGGCGCGCCGACGGAGAGCCCTTGCAGCATCGACGCCGGATCGCTCCACGTCTGGCTGCCCGAGGCGTCGCAGCCCACGGCCAGATCGGCGATCAGGCCGATCGGCATGCCGGCCTCGCGCGCGGCGCGCTGCGCGTCCGCCAGGCCCGCATCGGCGAGCCACTGCAGGAACAGATGAAAATCGACTTCGTCGCGATGGGCGGCGGCAAACGCGCCGACGTCCGGGCTGTTGACGTCGCGCAGTCCGGCCGGCCACTGGCGCCAGTTGTGGGGCTGCAGCGTCTCGTCGCCGGCATCGGCCGCCTGCGCGATCAGGTGGGCATGCAGTGCCTCGAAACGGGCATGGTTCTCGAGCGCGTCGCCTCCCGCTTCGCGGAAGCGCTGGAACGCTTCGAGCTTGGGGTCCCGACGCGCGCGTGCCTGATCGAACAGCACGCGCAGGATCGCGAGGCGCGCGTGCGCGACGCCCGGCCAGTCGATCAGCGGGGTGTTTTCCAGCTCGCCCAGCGTCGGTGCCAGGTCCAGTGATTCGATCGCGGCGCGTGCGGCCTCCTGGCCGAACGACGCGGCCGGGTCGATGTGCAACACATTGACGAACAGTCGGCTCGACGGCGAATAGGGACTGAACTTGCCGGGGTCCGCCGAGAACATCGCATGCATCGGGCTGATCGCCACAGCGCCGGCGCCGGTCTGCGCACCCTGGCGCGCGAGCATCTGCAACGCGGTGAAATCGCCCACGCCGGCATCGCCCTCGCGACGCAGGCCGTACACCTGGGCGCTGATGCCCCAGACGCGCGGCACCGCGTCAAGGGTGCGCTGCATCCCCGGTTGCGCCTGCGGCGGCGTGTGGGGGGGAACCGCGCCCGCTGCGCCGGCGGCATGTGTCGGGTGCGACGCGCCGGTTGCGTCCGGCTGCGCGCGCGCAGGCGCGTGGGCCAGTGCATCGGCGACGCTGAAACAGCGAGGCGGCGCGACAGCCAGCCGCACCTCGCGTCCGGCGAGTTTCAGCGTGTGGTAACCGGCGGTATCGATCGCCGCGATCGATACCGCGGCAGGTGTTGCCGTCGTCGTTGCCGCCGTCGCCGCGGTTCCTTCATCCGCGGTGGCGGCCTTGTCGACATGCGCGGCGAGCGTGCCGTCGCGTCGTTCGCCATCCTCGAATTCGATCACGTAGGCGGTGCCCGCCGGCGCGAATGCCGCGGCTATGCCGGCAGCCAGCACGATGTCCTCGCCGACCATCGCGGTCAGCAGCGGAGGCAGGCGCCGTTCCGGCGATTCGGCATCGAGCATCGCCAGGCTCTGCCGCAACGCCGCATCGCTGCGGCAGGGCAGGCCGAGCCGTTCGAGCAGCGTCGCCAGCATCGCATCGGGCACGCGGCGCGCGTCGCCGTGCGCGTCTTCCCAGTCGATCTGGAAACCGGCGCGCCCGGCGAGCGTGACGATGCCGGCCGGCAGGGCCGGCTTCCGATCCTGTTTCTGGTTTTTCTTCGGAGGTCGTTTTTGGTGGCGATTATGCGCGGAAGCGGAATTCTTCATCGCGTCTGCTCCTCCGGCTGCGTCGTTCGCGCAGCGCTGCCGTTCGGTGCCTCGAGCGTCACCACGCAGCTGTGCGCCGCGATCCGCCCTGCGGCAAGCGTGGCCGCGGCCTGGGCCGGCACCTGATAGATCGGTGCGGCCGTCACCGCGCGCGCGTCCACGTCGCTGGCCGACAGGTTGACCGCGATCGTGAGGATCGCGCCGGTGCTCATCCGCCACCGCGCGATGACCGCGCCGTCGCGGGGGTCGGCGTCGGGCGCGGCGAACACTTCGGCGCCCAGCGGTTGCGCGCCGCCGTGCAGGCCGGGGATCACGTGCCGATGCCGGATCGCCAGCGCATCGCGGTAGAACGCCAGCCACGCCTTGCCGTCGTCATCGGTTGGCGCCTGCGTGGCCTGCGCAACGGCATCGGCCGGGACGAAGCGCGGCCGCGAGCGCTCGAAGGTGCTCTCGGCGTTCGGGTCCGGAATCTCCTCGCGGCGCGCTTCGTCGTTGAAGGCGGCGAATTTCGCGAATTCCTTGCGGCGGCCCTCGCGCACCGCATCGGCGAGCTCGCCGGAATAGCCGGTGAAGAA
>JBPBQT010000198.1:0-19188 GCA_050955065.1 Janthinobacterium lividum
CCGCCTGCTGGTCGTACGCCGCGCGCGCCGCGTCGACTCTCGCATGGCGCAACCCGCCGTCGAACAGCGTCGCCGCCAGCGAGGGGCCGAGCGACCAGAAGCGGGCGGGGGCGGTCAGCCAGGTGGCCAGCGACGCGCTGTCGAAGCCCCCCGACGCCGACAGGTTCAGCGTCGGAAAGAACGCGGCCTGCGCGATGCCGATCTGCTCGTTCGCCGCCGCCGCGCCGCGCTCCGCCGCCGCGACGTCGGGACGCCGCTCCAGCAGGACGCCGGGCAGGCTGAGCGGGATACCGGGGGGATGCGCGTCCAGCGGCGCGGCCGCGATCGAGAACGTCGAGGCGGGTTCGCCGACGAGAACCGCGATCGCATGCTCGTATTGCGCGCGGCTGATCTGGTTGTCGGTCGCCGACGCCTGCGCGCTTTGCAGCTGGGTCTGCGCCTGCAACACGTCCGCGCGGCCGGCCACGCCCGCGGTGTAGCGGTTCTGCGTCATGACCAGCGACTGCTGGTAGGCAACGACGGTCCGGTCGTACAGCGCCTGCGCCGCGTCCAGGCTACGCAGCTGAAAATAGTCCTGCGCGAGCGTGCCCTGCACGGAAAGTCGGGCGTTCGCCAGATCCGCCTCGGCGCTTTGCCGGCTGTCACGCTCGGCGGCGACCTCGCGCCCGATGCTGCCCCAGAGATCGGGTTCCCACGAAGCGTTCAGCGATGTCGCATAGCTGTGCGAGGTGTTGCCGTTGCTGACGCCCGAACCGGCGCGCGTCGTGCTGGCACTGGCGCCAAGCGTGGGGAAATAGCCGGCGCGTGCCTGCGCGACCAGCGCGCCCGCCTGCCGGTACGCCGCCTGATAGGCCGCGATCGACTGGTTCAAGCGATTCGCCTTTTCAATCAGCGCATCGAGAACCGGATCGCCGAAAATTTCCCACCAGTCGCCGCGGTCCGCGCGATCCGCCGGTTGCGCGACCTTCCAGCCCGCCGGGGCTTCCTTGTAGGCCGTCGGCACGGCGAGGGCCGGGCGGCTGTAGTCCGGTCCGATCGTACAGCCCGTCAGCCCGATGCCGGCAGTCAGCACGGCGCACGCCGCGTACGCCATCCAGCGGCTCCCGGCATTCGGAAAAGCGCGCGGCATCGTGTCGGTGCCCGGGCCGCGGCGGAGATCTCCCGTTGCGGACACTGGCGCCGGACTGGCGCGTGAAGGGCAGGGCGTGGCATTCGTCGATGGCATACGTGGCATATTTGTTTTTTCGTCGTGCCCTGTCACGGCGTTCGAAGTCGCTTCGATGCGCGCGTGACGGGGCGCGTTCCCGGCCGCCACGACAATGCGTCCCGGCGTTCTATTCTGACGCGTTTCCCCGGTTTCATGATTACTCCCGGTTACGTCGGCGCCAGGTCGCGCACACGCGCCTGTCCCGTTTCGCGCAACGTTCGCGGCCCCGTCGTCAGTGCGTGAAACTCAACGCATACGTGCCGTCGCCCAGCGGGCGTCCCATCAAATTCAACAGCCCCGCCAGACTCGCCTGCGCCTCGGCGCGACTGCTCACCTTGCCGGAAAAGTTCATTTGCCCGTCGTGGAACTGTCCGGCGCCATTCACCATCAAGGGTCCGGACAGCGTCGTCACCTCGAGGGTACCGTCCTGGCCGGCGGCGGTGAACGTGGCGCGGTACGTGCCGAGCGGGCGCAGCAGCGACACGCGGGAACTCAGATCGCGCAGACTGATGGCCAGGCCACCATACGCACGGTCCTCGATCAGGCGCCATTCGGTCCAGTCCAGATGCAGGTCGCCCTGGAAGTCGAGCGTGTTGAACGGCGCGCCCAGGCCGGTCAGCAACCCCGCCGGCACCGCGAGCGTTCCGGCCGACAGCGTCGTGAGGTGCAGGCCCGCGTCGAGCAGTACCGGCAGCGCCCGTGGTTGCGCTTCCCGCATCACCATCTGTACATGCCCGCTCAGCAAGGGCCAGAAACGCGTGGTCCAGTCGATCCGGTAAGGCATCACGGTCGCGCCTTCGGCGCCGCTGCCGGCCGACAACATCAGACGCGCCGAACCGCGCCACAACGAACCCTGCGGATCGACGAGGCTGACACGCCCACCGGTCGCCGCGGCGAAGCGGGGCGTGACCCAGGCGGCGGGAAACACCGCCAGCACGGTGACGAGACAGGCCGCGCACGCCATCAGCAGCCAGGGCAGCACCCGGCGCCAGGCGCGCCAGGGTCCGGGCAACCCGGATTCGACCTGGCGTTTCCGTTGTTTCGCCGGTTTCGATGCGATGCCCGCGCCCCCGGCGGACGGCCGCGCGCGCCGCAGCGACGGCCGCCACGGTCCGCGCCGGGACGCACGGGGCGACGGCGCGGTCGAAGAATCCCGGGGCGGTGTCGGCGTCATCGTCAGCGCGCCTGACGCTCGAGCGGCCCGGCATCCAGGGTCGCGCGGATATCCACGCGACCCTCGTTGCCCGATGGCGTCACGTGCGTCTGCGACACCTTCACCTTCAACTGCTTGCGCACGTCGTCGAGCCAGCCGATCCAGCGCGCGAACGGGACATTCTTCATCTCGACCTGCACCGCGTTGCCGGCCAGCTCCACCTTCGTGGGCGTCAGACCGCGATCGGTCAGCGATGCGGACACGCCGTTGACGAGACTGTCGCCGCTGGGCGCCACCGTGTGCGCGACGCCGGCCAGCCGTTTCGCCTCGCCCGACTGGCCTTCCATCGTCACCAGTTGCTGCTTCATCGTGGGCAACGCCGCGCGGATCGCCGCGCTGCCGTCGCGCGCGGGCGCGATCAACACCTGATAGAACAGCAGCAGGGCGAGGATCGTCACGCCCAGGGTCAGCAAGCGTTTCTCGCGCGCGTTGCGTTCGTCCCACCATGCGAGGAGGATGGCTTTCATCGGATACTCCTGATCGTCCAGCGCTTGCCGTCGAAATTGCCGTCCAGGCCGTTCTGCGAGAGCCGCTGACGGAAGTCGCTATCGATCTTCACGTCGGGCCGGAACGCGAGCTGCAGCGTCTGGCGGTCGTAGTCCAGGGAATCGATGGCGGCGCGGGGAATCGCACCCAGCGACGCCGCCAGCCCGTTCGTCAGCGAGAGAAAATCATCCGGCGCCAGTTCACCGGCCGCCACCCGCAGCGCGCCGAGCGAACGGGTCATCTGCGCGGGCGGATCGAGCACCACGCTGGTACGGGGGAAGTTTTCCAGCAGCAGTTCCGTCATGCGGGTCTGGATCGCGTCGCGTTCGCGGGCGAGTTGCCGCCACTGGAGGTTCAGGCCCAGCACCGCGACCACCACGCTCGCCGCCAGCAGACCGAGCGGCAGACGCAACTGGCCCCAGACGCCCGGGCGCAGGCTCCAGGGCTGGACGGCGAACTCGAACTGGCAGAGATCGAACGTCGATTCGCGCGCGGCCAGCGCAAGCGTACCGAAATCGAGCGGCCGGGCGAGCACGCCCAGGCCATGCAATGCCTGGGCGAGCCGCGCGTCCGCTGCGCTGTCACGCGAGGCCGCATCTGTCGTCACCGCACCGCCCGCCACGTCCGTCGGGGATCGCGCCGGCATCCCGGACGTGGGTTCGAGCGGTTCCGGCGTGGCGGCATGCAGGGTCAGCCGGAACACCTCGCGCCCGAGCAGGGCGCTGCCGGGCGCGTTTGCCGGCAGCATCGATTGCCGCGCTTCCCGCTCGGACCCTGGCGGCAGCAACGCTTCCAGCGTATCGGTCAGTGCGTCGAGCGGCACGGCCAGTCCTTCGCCGGCCACGCGGTTCGCGACAGCCATCGTCTCGGCGGCCGGCACACCAGTGGCCGGCATTCCGGTGGCCGGCACGCCGGTGGCCGGCAGCGGCAGCCGCCGGATCGCCACCTCGACCTGCGGAGCGCCATCGCTCAAGCCGACCTCATACAAACCGCCGTCGTACAAGGCTGCGGCCGGCAACCCTCCGCCGGCGCCGGCCGGGTCGGATCGGTCGCCGGGCGCGGCCGCCGGATGGGCGGCCATCGCATCCAGCAGACGCTGACTGCCCGCGGCGGACGCAGCCGTCATGCCCACGATCAGCACCGTCGCGCTGGCGGCCAGCGCCCGCGTATCGGCCAGCGCCTGCTTTTCGGCCGGGGTGAGGGCATTGGCCGCGTCCGGGTCGATATCGGCCGCGTCCGGGTCGATATCGGGCATCGACGTACCGTCCGGCGGCGACAGCAGCGCGCGCGGCAGCGCGATGTCGGCCAGCGGCAGGCAGGCGACGATCGGCACCGCGCGGATCGTGCGATGCCCGGCGGCCGTGAACGACTCGTGCAGGAAGCGCAGCCAGCCACGATCGATCGCTGCGAGCGTGCGCCGCGCGGCGGTCTTGCGCAAGCCCGCCGGCGCGGGGCCGAGCGCGATATGCGGCGGGGGGCCGTCGGGCAGCAACTGATCCTCGACGATATTGGGCAGCGCCTGCCGCAGACGCGGACCCGCGAGCGGCGGCACCACGGCATCGACGAGCAGCACGTCCCGGGCCGCCACGATCAGTACGGTCGTGCGGGCCGGCGGCAGCAACGCCAGCGGCGCCTCGCCGGTGCGCACCGTCCGTCCGCGCCGGTCGGTGAGCACGAAGCGCAGCGCGGGCAGTTGCCACGCCTGCGGGGAAAGCGCCGCGTCGCGCGGGGGCAATAATACGGTCAGAGTGCTCAAGGCGTCTTCATCCTTCGTGTGCGTCGCGCGGTCGGCGGCGGCGCGTAATCAGGTGCAAGCCAGGTGCAAGCCAGGTACAAGCCAGGCACAGGCCAGGTACGGGCTCCGGCGGCAGGATCGCCCGCCCTCCTGCGATATTACTCAGCCGGGAGGACATCGCGTACCTGCATGACGTGCGTCTGGTGGGTGTGGGAGTCGCGGTAGATCGTCGCCACGCGGTCTATCACCGCTCTTTCGTGGCGCACCCGTCCGTGGATCAGGAAAAATTTCGATGTGATGTCGAAGCGCGCCGGATCCAGCCCGCTGAGTTTCGGCGCCATGCGCTCCAGACGGGTTTGCGCGTCCGCGAGGTTGATCACGAAAACCTGGTTGCGGTTCTGCACGAAAACCTGTGCCTGGCTCAGCGACAACAGGGGTACCCGCGCCGCGATCACCTCGGGCGACGCGGTGTTCAGATTGATCTGGGTTGGCACCGGCAACACCGTCACGAAGGGCGCCAGCTGCGCGAGCACTTCCGGCGTGAAACCGGGAATGTCCAGCAACGCGTCGATGTCGTGCATCTGGAGCGGCTGTTTGTCCGGGTCGTCGTTGCTGCCCGCCAGGCCGGGGTCGTCGGTGTAGCCGCCGCCGGCCTGCGGCGCGCCGTTCTGGGCGCTCGCCATGGCGTCGGATACGGGGTCGCCGGTGTCGGCGCGTTGTCCCTTGGTCGCGGAACTCATCAGCGACTGCCGCATGCGCTGCGCGACCGGGCTCGCGAGCTGGCTGTCGATGCCCAGTTCCGTGAGCAACTTGCGGAATTCGCTCAGCGACACCGGATCGATGCTGAGACCGGAAACGCCGCCCGAGGTCACCAGATCGCGCAGATTGTATTTCGCCTGCGCGTCCTCGATCGCGCCCGACAACCAGGTGGAGGCGCCCTGTTCGGCGCGGGCTTCGCCGAACTTGCCCAGGAAGCTGGAGAGCCGCGTCTCCGCGATCGGCACGCTCCAGACCCCGCCCAGATACGTCACCGGCGAGGAATCCCCCTCGGAGCGCAGGATCAGACGCGTCCAGTTGACGACACCGCGCGACACCCAGCGCGCCTGCTGACTCTGGCGCTGGTTCTCGACACGCCGGATCTGCACCTGTTCGCGCCATAACAACCCGGCCACCAGCACCGCGGCCAGCGTCACCACGAGCAGGACGGTGATCAGCGCGGCACCGCCCGAGCGTTGCCGTGACGACGTCCGGGACGCGCGCCACGAGCGGACGGGCGGCGCAGCAACACCGCAGGGCAGGGAAAGCGGCGCAGGGCGTGTCATTGGCCCACCGGATAAAGGCGTGTGAAGGGTACCGTGCCCGTGCCGACCGTGATGTCGACCCCGATGCCGGTCACCGTGCGAAACAGCGGTTCGTCGTGGCTCATCGGCGTCGCCAGATGCAGCACGGCCAGCCGGGCGGCGTCGTCCAGTGCCGTCATGTTGCCGGTGATTCCCTGATTGGCGATCCAGGCACGCGAGCGCATCGCGCTGACGCCGTGCATCAGCGCGACCCGGCTCCAGCCGCCGCCCGTGTCACTCTGCCCGGGCGGCACGGATGCCGCCATCGTCGCGTGCAATTCCGCGACCGACGCCACCGGCGGCGACGCCAGCCGGAACAACTGCCGTGCGTCGAGCACGTAGCGCACGACCTGCAGACGCGGCGCGCGTCCCGGCGCGTACAGCCAGCGCACGATCTGCAGCATGCCGTCGCCGATGACGATCGCGTTGCCGCCGACATCGTCGTCGGTGCAGGCCGCGCGGGCGTCGCTGCCGAGCTGGTCGAAGGTCTGGGCCAGCACGCGCTCATTGCTCATCACGTTCGCGATCGCCTCGCGTCCCCGGATGATCTGATCCAGCCCGCGCCAGGACAATACCGCCACCACGGCGAGAATCGTGATCGCGATCATCAGTTCGATCAGCGTGAAGCCCCGCGCGGCCTTCCCGCGCGCGCGCCGCTCAGAGTGCCCGACGCGTTTCATCCGCCACCACCGTCACAAGGTCCGCCAACAAGGTATCGCCCGTCTCGGCGCTGCGCACCGACACCTCCACGCGCCGGAACACGGGATTGGGCGTCGCCGCCACCGTCTGGATGCAGAGCAGCATCCGGTCGCCCTGCGGGCAGGGAAAGGTCGTCACGCCGACGTCCGGCCAGGCGCGCTGCAGCGCGAGTTCGGCGACGCGGTTGTCCGCGCTCCAGCCGGCCAGCAGGCGATCGTGCAGCGCGGCGCTGCCCGTGGCGACGCTGCCGACGGCGCGCAGCGCGCTGGACAGCGCGATCGCGACGATCGCCAGCGCCACCAGCACTTCGATCAAGGTGAAGCCGCGCGCCGCGCGCCGCCGAATGGAGGCGACCCGCCGCTGAAGGGGGGCGACCCGCCGCTGAATGACCGGATGCCGCAGCCTCATGGCGTCGCTCCCGACGTCACGTCGAACCGGCCGCTGCCATCGGACGCGATACTGACCGATCCCGCGTCGGAGAAGAGCGTGACGACCACCGGCGTCCCCACGCTTTCCGTCCCGAACACCAGCGTGTTCGACCGCTGCGCGGTACCGCGTTCGCCGGGATGCTGGATCGACACGCCGGTGATCGGCTCTTTCCAGCGGGTGGGGCCGAGCAGCTCGTCGGCGAGCGGACGCCAGCCGTCGCGGCCGCGCACCGCGAAGCGATAGCCGTCCGCGACCGGCTGCCAGGCGACGGGCGCGGCGCGCAACTGCGCTTCGTCGCCCGCGGTCTCGAAGACCAGCGCGAGCCGTTGCGCCTGTTCCAGCAGATCGGTGTGCGGATTGCGCGAGAACGACAGGGCCGCCAGCGAGACCAGCAGGCCGCCGATCACCAGCACCACCAGCACCTCGAGCAGGGTGAATCCGCTTTGCGGCGCACGCGCGCCCGCCCGCCGGGAGCCGGCAGCGGCACGCGCTGCGCAGACGCGGGGAAGGGGCACTGCTGACGTCATGTCGACAAAGCCAGGAAAAGCCGCCCGGAAGAACGCGACCGGGAATCAGCAAGGGTCATCCAGCAAGGGAGCACTGAAGCAGCCATGAAGCGGTCACTGCCATGAACCGATATCCGCGTCATTGCCTTCGCCGCCGGCCTTGCCGTCGGCGCCATAGCTGAAGACATCGACCTCGCCGTGCACGCCGGGGTTCAGGTACTGGTAGGGGTTGTTCCAGGGATCGCTCGGCAGGCGCTCGACATAGCCGCCGTCCTTCCAGTTGTTCGGCACCGGCTCGGTACCCGGCTTCTCGACCAGCGCGCGCAGACCCTGGTCGGTCGTCGGATAACGGCCGTTGTCGAGCCGGTACAGCTTCAGCGCCTGCATGACGGTGGCGATGTCCTGGGTGGCGGCGACGCGTCGCGCCTGGTCCGGACGGCTCATGATCTTCGGCACGATCAACGCGGCCAGAATGCCGATGATCGCGATCACGACCATCACCTCGATGAGCGTGAAACCGCGCGCACGCGTCCGGCCGGAAGCGCGCGCGGCGCGCGGCGACGGCCGCCGTGTGACGGCGTCTGGGGAAACCGCTGCACGAGCAACGGTCGCGACGGGGGATGCTTGCATGCCTTTACCTCGGTGCGTTTAACTGTTGTCAAGAAAGCCACAAATGCTGGCGCAGTTTAACCTTCGTGCATCCTGCCCACCAGCCTCGGCGTCAAGCTTCCCGCATTACGTGCAACGTGATCACACACATGTCGCTCTGGCGTTTTACAATAGCCGCCATGAACCGACTGTCCTTCTCGATTGTCTCGCTCGCCGCACTGGGTGTTTTCTGTGCGACGCTGACCTACTGGGTCATCAAAATTGCCACGCCGCTGCCGATTCCCGTCGGCGCGGCGAGCGTGCAGGCGCCCGTGTCGCTGAGCGCCGCGACGGGCCTGTTCGGCGAAGACCGCGCGCAGGACACCCGGCTGCGCCTGTCCGGCATCCTGTCGCTGGGCAGCGGCCGCGGCGCCGCGGCGATCGTCAGCGTCGACAACGGCCCGGCGCAGGCGATCGCGGTGGGCAATCACATCGGCAGCGACATCACGCTGTCGGAAGTGCGCGCGCATTCGATCATCATCAGCCACAGCGGCGACCGCAGCGAGGTGCCGCTGGCTGCTCCCGCCGTCGGCCCGGGCGCCGAAGTCGGCGGAACGATCTACATGCACTGAGCCCATCCGGCTTCCAGGGGTCATTGCACCATCTGGTTGAGTTGGATGATCGGCATCATCACCGCGAGCACGATCAACAGCACGAGGCCGCCCATCGCCAGGATCAGCAACGGTTCCAGCAGGGTGGTCAGGAACATCGTGCGCCGTTCCAGTTCCGCGGATTCGCCGGCGGCCGCGCGGTCGAGCATCGTCGTCACGTCGCCGGTCGCCTCGCCGGAGCGGATCAGATGCACCAGCACCGGCGGAAACGTCCGCGTGTTCGCCAGCGCGCGGGACAGCGACGTGCCCTCGCGCACCCGCACGATCGCGTCATCGATCACCGCGCGCATCGCCGTATTGCTGAGCGTCTCGCCGGCGGCCTGGAGCGCGCGCAGGATCGGCACCCCGGCGGCCGACAGGATCGCCAGCGTACTGGCGAAACGCACGGTGTTGTAGCCGCGCACGAGCCGTCCCACCACCAGCGCGCTCAACAGCCAGTTGTCGAATCCCTGGCGCGGGCCCGGCATCGACAATATCTGCCGGCCGATCCAGAACACGGCGCCCACGAACAGCAACACTGCCCACCACCAATTGCGCACGAAGTTCGACAGACCCAGCATCAGGACGGTGATCAACGGCAACGCCTGTTTGCTGCCGACGAACACGTTGACCACCTGCGGCACCACATAGCTGAGCAGGAAGCTGACGATGCCGACGGCCACCACCGTCACGACGATCGGGTAGGTGAAGGCCAGCAGGATCTTCTGTCGCAACGCATTGCGCTGCTCGATATAGTCGGCAAGGCGTCCCAGCACCAGACCGAGCTTGCCGGTGTGCTCGCCGGCGGATACCAGCGCGCGATAGATATCGGGAAAATCGCGCGCGTGCAGGGCCAGGGCGCCCGCCAGTGACTGGCCGCCGACCACTTCCGCGCGGATCGCCGCGACGAGTTCCCGGACATACTCGCGCTCGGCCTGTTCCGACAGGACCGCCAGCGCTTCGTCGAGCGGCAACCCGGCGACCAGCAGACTCGCCAGTTGCCGTGTGAACAGCGCCTGTTCGCGGGCCGAGAGCTTGCGGCCCAGCGACAGGCGCTGGCCGCGCGCGGTTTGCTGGACGCGGCCGGCCGGCTCGACCACCAGCGGCGCGAGACCCTGCGCGCGCAGGCTGCCGCGCGCGCTGCGCGCGCTCTCGGCGTCGATGACGCCGCGCTGTGTCTTGCCGGCGGTGTCGATGGCTTCGAAGCGGAAGGCTGGCATCGCTAGAGGGCGTTAGGAAACTCGTATTGAACCGCATAAATGCCGGATGGCGGACGCGTCCCGAAGGATCGGCCACACCGCCTGGCAGCAACGGCGTTTGACACCGGAACCGGTGAGCGGACGTTCCGTCCGCTACACGTCACCGGTCACGCGCAGGACTTCCTCCATCGAGGTCACGCCGCTGGACAACCACCGGTTCGCGTCCTCGCGCAAGGTCCGCATGCCGCCCTCGCGCCCGGCGTCGAGCAGTTGCGCGTCGCTTTGCTCGTCGTGGATCATCCGGCGCACCCGGTCGTCCATCGTCAGCAGTTCGTACACGCCGCGGCGGCCCTGGTACCCGGTCTGGTTGCAGCGCGCGCATCCCACGGGGTGCCAGGACCCGTCGCGCTCGATCCGGCACGCCGGACAGAGCTGACGCACCAGCCGTTGCGCCAGCACGCCGAGCAGGCTCGACGCGAGCAGATAGGGCTCGACGCCCATGTCGGTCAGGCGCGTCACCGCAGAGGCGGCGTCGTTGGTGTGCAGCGTGGCCAGCACCAGATGCCCGGTCAGCGACGCCTGCACCGCGATCTGCGCCGTTTCCAGATCGCGGATTTCGCCGATCATGATGACGTCCGGGTCCTGCCGCAGGATCGAACGCAGCGCGCGCGCGAAGTTCATCCCGATCCGGTCGTTCACCTGCGTCTGGCCGATGCCGGTCAGATCGTATTCGATCGGGTCCTCGACCGTCATGATGTTCGTGGCGGTGGTTTCCAGACGGGACAGCGCCGCGTACAGCGTGGTCGTCTTGCCCGAGCCGGTCGGCCCGGTCACGAGCACGATGCCGTGCGGGCGGCCGATCAGACGATCGAATTGCGCACGCGTATCGGCGGCCATGCCGAGCGCTTCGAGATTCAGGCGCTGCGCGTCCTTTTCGAGCATCCGCAACACCGCACGCTCGCCATGGCCGGTCGGCAAAGTGGAGACGCGCACGTCCACCGGCCGGCCGCCGACGCGCAGCGTGATGCGGCCATCCTGCGGCAGCCGCTTCTCGGCGATGTCGAGCTGCGCCATGATCTTGATGCGCGAGATCAGCGCGCCGTGCAGCGCCTTCTTCGGTCGCACGATGTCGCGCAGGGAACCGTCGACGCGAAATCGCACCACCGAAGACTGCTCGAACGGCTCGATATGGATATCCGACGCCCCTTCGCGCGCGGCCTGCGTCAACAACGCGTTGATCATCCGGATGATCGGCGCATCGTCCTCCGACTCCAGCAGATCCTCGATTTCCGGGATGTCCTGCATCAGTCGAGACAGATCGACTTCCCCCTCGACTTCGCCGACGACCTGCGCGGCGCTGCTGTCCTGCAGCGAATACGCCCGGTTGATTGACGCCATCAGCTCGTCGGCCTCGACGCGCACCACGCGCAGCGCGCCGAAGCGCCGCGCGACTTCGGCCAATGCGGCCGGCCGGGTACGGTCGCTGGTCCAGACCTCGAGACCGTGCGCGTCCTGGTGCGCGATCAGGAGCTGGCCGCTGCGGGCGAAGCTGTAGTTCAGCATGCGCGCGGCCAGCGGCGACGGCGCCCCCCTGTCGTGGGCCGCCTGCTCGGGCGCACGTACGCCGACGCCGTTCACGGCCGGGCCCCGCGGTCCGCTTCGACCGGCTGACGCTGTATCGCTGCGCCGCCTGTCTGGTCGACCGGCGCCGCATCGACGGCGCCCGTGTCGAGTACGACAGCCCCGGCCCCGGGAGGCAGAGCCGTACCCGCGCCGGAAGACGGAGCGGCACCCGCGCCTGGAATCAGGGCCGGATCCGGCCGATAGGGCGGTTGATCCCGCACGCGCGGCGAGATGTAGGGCCCGGTGGCGCCGCGGTTGCGGTGGTTCCAGTCCATCAGACCCGGCACGCGACCCACTTCCTCCGGATCCGTCGGCGACTCGATCGGTGGCGGCATCGGCAGGTCCTTGTCGCGAATCAACCGGTTGTCGCTACGATAGTTGCCCGACTGCGCACGCATGTAGTCATAGCGGTCCAGCGATATTTCACGCGACGTCTCCGCGTCGCGGATGATGACCGGTCGCAGGAATACCATCAGGTTGGTCTTGGCGCGCGTCTTGTTTTCACTGCGGAACAGGGAACCGAGAAGCGGAATGTTGCCAAGCCAGGGCACCTTCGAATTGCCGTTCGAATAGGAATCCCGGATCAAGCCGCCCAGCACGATGATCTGGCCGTTGTCGACCAGCACCGTGGACTGCACCGAACGCTTGTTGATCGTGTAGCCGGCATCCGCGGTCGCGGTCGTGGCGTCGACGCTCGAATCTTCCTGATAGATCTGCAGCTTGACGGTGCCGCCCTGGCTGATCTGGGGGCGCACGTTGAGCATGATCCCCACGTCCTTGCGGTCGTAGGTGTTGTAGGCGGAGGTCGTCGACGCGGTGTTGGCGATCGAACCGGTCTTCAACGGGATGTTCGTTCCCACCAGGATTCGCGCTTCCTGATTGTCCAGCGTGATCAGATTCGGCGTCGACAGCACGTTGACGTCGCTTTTGTTCGACAGCGCCTGAAAGAGACCGTTGGAACCGAGAATGCTGCTGAAGGTCCGCACGATGCCGATGCCGCTCGTCGTCGTTGCCGCCGCGGTGAGGCCGGCCGTCGTCAGCCATTGAATGCCGAACTGGCCGGTGTCGGTCGACGAGACTTCGAGAATCAGCGATTCGATATACACCTGGGCGCGGCGCGCATCCAGTTGATCGATCACGTTTCTCAAATTCAGATAGACCGGTTCCGGCGCGGTGATGATCAACGAATTCGTCGGCGCATCGGCCTGGATCATGCCGCCGGAACTGGCGTCGTCGGAGGAACTACTGCTGCCGCCGATGCCACCGCCGCTCGCGGACCCGGAAGTGGATGTCGCCCCCAGCAGGCCGCCCGTGCCCGTGCTCGTGCCCGAACTGGAGCCCGACGACGAACCGGTGCCGCTGGGCAGAGGCGGCAGGCTGCCATTGCTGTTGGACAGGCCGCCCGAACTCGCCCCGCCTCCCGAACCGCTGTTCGAACCGAACAGATCCGTGCCGCTCGCCTTGCTTCCCGAACCGCCGGAGGACGATCCCATCATGCCGCGCAGCGTCTTCGCCAGTTCCGTCGCGTCCGCGCTGCGCAGCGGCACCACATGGATGTTGCCTCGCTGGCGGGTGGCGGCGTCGAGTTTCCTGACCAGCGATTTCGCGATCTTCATGCGCGCCGAGTTGCTCGCGCGCAGGATGACCGAATTGGTCCGCGTGTCGACGCTGACGTTGACCTTCAGCGTCGCATCGGTGCTGCCGATCGCGCTCGGGTCAAGTAACCGCTGCGCATTGGTCGCCACGTCCACCGCGCTGGCGTTGGTCAGCGGGATGACTTCGATGTCGGAACTGGCCGGAGTATCGATGCCCGCGATGATCGAGGCGATGCGCCGCACGTTATCGGCGTAATCGGTCACCACCAGCGTGTTGTTCCCCGGATAGGCCGATACCGTATTGTTCGGCGAGATCAACGGGCGGAGGATCGGCAACAGATTGTTCGCCGATTCGCTGCGCAGCTGGAACACCTGGGTGACGATCTGGTCGCCACGCGCCTGGGGCTGGTTGCCGACGAAAGTCGGCACGCCTTGGACTTTCGCATCGGTCTCCGGCACGACTTTCAGCACGCCGTGATCCTGCAGCAGCGAGAAACCCTGCATGCGCAACGCCGACTGCAGGGTTTTCAGCGCCTGTTCGTCGGAGACCGGACGTTCCGATTGCAGGTTGAGCTGACCCTTGACGCGGGGATCGACGATGATCGTCTTGCCGGTGGCCGCACCGATCGCACGCGCGATCTGATCGATGTCCGCATTGGCGAAGTTGAGCGTGACGTCCGCGAAAGCCATCGGGGAGGACGTCAATGCCGCGGCAAGCAGGGCAGCAATGATCGTGCGCCTGATGGGCCGTTCACTCCAGTATTGATTGATCATAAATCAAGCTAACCTACAGCAGCCAGGCCGGCCGGTCGGCCCGCCCGAACAGTGCGCGCCAGGAGTTCGGAAAAACGGAACAGTAACAGGTTTTTGGTGAGAAAACGGCAGAATCGAGAACTTCATTGTGATATTCCAAACGTACGGTGGATCCTCTTTTATGGTAGAACCCCCATAAAAGCCTGGTCTAGCGTAAATCGCTGCAACGCAGTTGTTCGTGCCTGACTCGCGCTACGCACGGGGTCTGCGTATGAGCACGCCTGTCAGAGCGTCGCGGCCAAGCCACAGGTCCCGCGGCACTGTTCAACGCGCCGACACGACGGGTATCATAAACCATGGCCTCTTTTGCATTCCGAATCCTCGTTTCCTGTCGGGGAAAAGACAGGACGCCTCCTGATTCGCCACGGCGTCTGCCTGACGACCCACACCGGCTTATGGCCTGCATGATGCCTCTCTATCCGTGCCTTTTGATTACTTGATTCTTTCCCAATCTGACCACTGCCGGTCGCTACTGCGCTGGCGATCCCATCTATGGGTCGCGCTTATCATCGGTGCGGCACTGAACACGCCTGTTGCGGCCGCCACGGATTGTTTCACGGCGGCGGGGGGCTACCAGGGGGTCAACCCCCTGATCTTGCGGGCCATTGCCTGGCAGGAATCGCGGGACGCGCCGGATGCGATGCATCATAACCAGAATGGGTCGATCGATTACGGCCTCATGCAGATCAACTCGATCCACCTGCCCGCGCTGGCGCAATACGGCATTTCAAGCAACAAGCTGATGGACCCGTGCGCGAGCGTCTACATTGCTGCCTGGCATTTGCGGCAGAAGATGAACAAGTATGGAAACAGCTGGGCGGCGGTAGGCGCCTACCACTCCGAGACGCCTGCGCTGCGCGACAAGTATGCCCAGCAGATCGTTGCGATTCTGAGGCGCTGGAACGTGGTTCCAGCTGCTCGCTAGAGGGTAACACCGGTGTCATGCGAGGCGCATCCACCTCCGGAATGGGCCTTGCGGCCCATTGCGGGGTTGTCACGCCCCGGTGTGCGAGGCATCGTCGATGCCTCGGCAGGACGGGCATGCGCCCATCTTCCTTACTTGCTGCTCTTGCCGCCCTTGCTTTCCTTGCTTTCCTTGACGTTGATGACGTCCTTGAATGCCTTGCCCGCCGTGAACTTTGCCGTGTAAGCGGCAGCGATCTGCAGCGATTCGCCCGTCTTCGGGTTACGGCCCTCACGCGCGGCACGTTCGCCCCGGCTGAAGCTGCCGAAACCGACGAGCTGGATCGTATCGCCCTCGGCAACGGCGGTCTTGATCGCTTCGGTCACGGCATCCAGCGCTTCCGTGATCGAGCCCTTGCTCTGGCCAGTCTTCTTGACGACTTGGTCAATCAGTTCTTGTTTATTCATAAGACTCCTTTCTCGATTGAGTTGAAACGATGATCAGTCCGCTTTCGGCGATTTTTCTCCGCCCGGGTCATCCGGCACCGCGTCCGATAGGCCGGGGGCGTCCGCGCGGCCAAACGGAGAATCGACTCGATCTCAGCGACACATGATACACGCTGGATGCCCCGTGGATAGGGGCGCTTGCTATGATAGCGCAGGTAAAAACGCCCACTGACCGGGTTTTCGGCGGCCTTGCCCCCTCGCAAGCGTCCCAACCGCCAGCCGCGGCGCCGGGTCCGTCGCATCGGAATCGAATGATAGAGCCGCTTTCCCCGCCCGACTGGGCATTTCGCGAGGACGGCACGCCGTTTTCGCCACGCTACGACGACATCTACCACACCGCATCCGGCGCGCTGGGCCAGGCGCGCCATGTTTTCCTCGCCGGCAATGGTCTGCCCGGACGCTGGGCCGGACGGTCGTTGTTCACGATCGTCGAGGCCGGTTTCGGGCAGGGTCTGAATTTTCTGGCAACCTGGCTGGCGTGGCGCGCCGATCCGCAGGCCCCGGCACGGCTGCATTTCGTCTCGCTCGAAAAACACCGCTTCGCGCTCGAGGATCTGCGCGCGTTGCTGGCCCGGCATGTCGCGTACGAAACCGCGCTGTTCGCCGGCCAGCCGAGCGGGGACGCTGCCGGGGCGCCGCGCGTGTTCGCCGAGATGGTGGACCTGCTTTGCCGCGCGTGGCCGCCGCCGACGGCGGGCCTGCACCGGCTCGAATTCGAAGGGGGGCGGGTGGTGCTCACCCTGGGCCTGGGCGACGCGCCGGCCTTGGCGGCCAGGCTGCGTCTGCGCGCGGACGCCTTTTTCCTCGACGGGTTTTCCCCATCGAAGAATCCCCGGATGTGGGATCCGGCCTTCTTCGGCGCGCTGGCGCGACTGGCCGACGAGCAAGCCACCATCTCCACCTATACGAGCGCGGGCGAAGTGCGGCGCAATCTGATCGCCGCCGGGTTCGCGATGCGTCGCGCCCCGGCCTATGGCTCGAAGCGGGAAATGCTGGTGGGCCATTTCGCGCCGCGCTGGCGGGTCCGCCGCCATCCTCCGCCTCGCGCGGCAGTGGCCGCACATCGCGCAGCCATCGTCATCGGTGCGGGCATGGCCGGCTGCGCGATCGCCGAACGGCTGGCCGCGCGCGGCTGGCAGGTCCATCTGATCGATCAGGGCGTGGGTCCCGCCACCGCGGCATCCGGCAACCCGGCCGGCGTGTTCCACCCGATGATCACGCGCGACGAAGGTCTTGCCGCGCGTTTGAGCCGGGCCGGGTTTCTCTACGCGCTTGCGCATTGGCGGGCACTGGAGGCGGCGGGCCATCCGCTGCGCTGGTCGGCGCAAGGCCTGTTTCAGAAACACGCGATGTCCGGCAATGGCGAACGCGGCGACGCATCGTCTGCAACCGGTGGCGGAAATGGCGGAAATGGTGGAAGCGGCGGTGCCGGCAATGACGACGGCAGCGGTCGCGTCGGCAATGACGGCACGGGCGACGACGAAGCGGCGCCCGGCCTGCCGCGCTCCCTCGCGCGCTCCCTCTCGCCCGGCGACGCGTCCGCCGTCACCGGCGTCACCTGCGGCAGCGGCGGCTGGCTCTTCGAGCAGGGCGGCTGGATCGACCCGGTCTCGCTGTGTCATGCACAGCTGGCGGCTGCCGGCGTGCGTCTGAACACCCACTTCTCGCAGCGTGTCGAACGCCTCGAGGCAGCGCGCGACCCCGATGGCGGCTGGCATGCCATCGATGCGGACGGACGGCGAATCGCCTCGGGCGCGGTCGTGGTCATCGCCAACGCGCACGATGCGTCGCGCCTTGCCGGTCTGAAGCACGCTCCCACCGAAAGCGTGCGCGGTCAGCTCACGCTGCTCCCCGGGTCACTGTTCCCGACCCTGACGATGCCCCTGATCGGCGGTGCCTACCTGACGCCCACCGCCAATGGCCTTCTCACCGGCGCCAGCTATGGCATCGGCGACACCCGTACCGCGCTCGATCCTGCCGAACACCTGGAGAACCTGGAACGTCTCGCCGGCCTGCTGGGCCCGCAGCAAGCCTGTCCCGACGACCTTGCACCACGGCACGATGTCGAAGCGGATGCTGCTGCCACGGCATGCGTGGAAACCGCGAATCGCATGGCCGGCGGAGCCTCATCCGCCCCGTTCGGACTGGATCCGGCGCACTTGACGGGCAGGGTCGCATTTCGCTGCGTCACCGGCGACCGCATGCCCATGATCGGATTGCTCGGCAATGAAGCAGATGCGCGGGTCCGTGCGCACGCCCTGACGGGTGCGCAACCGCTCGATCTACCGCGCGCCGACGGCTTGTACGGCGCGTTCGGTTACGGATCGCGGGGATTGCTCTGGGCGGCAATCGGCGCCGAACTCATCGCCAGCCAGATCGAAGGGGAACCACCGCCCCTGGAATCCGATCTGATCGACGCCATCGACCCGGCCCGTTTTCTCATGCGAAACCTGCGCCGCGGCAAGCTTTTCTAAATCCATCCACGCCGCCGACGGGGGCCGTGCTTCCCTTTTTCTGTGGATAACTTTGTTCATAAGATACGCCGCACCGGTTGAACGCTTCTGCATAACATGCAAATGTCCCATCGAAACGTCGAAGTCGACCGAGGTTGAACACAGTCAACAGCGCCTGTATTCGGTGTTTATGAATATCATAAGTACATGATTATTAAGAAATTTATATACTTGTCCACAGAAAACAGGTCCTTTGTCAACTACTATCATGTTTACATACGGTAAACCATGGTCAGCGCCGGCATATACGTTGGCCATCTGTTGAAAACCTTCACGCTCCAGAAGACACGGTCCTGCAGAGGGATCTTTTTTCGGCATCGAAGTGATGCGTAGACACGACGGAAAGTGGCAGATCGCCGCCATCGAAAATTTCGGCGGTGCAGGACAGGGGGACGGCAGCCCGGGACGGGTATGCAAAAACGCTCGATCGTCGTCGTCGCGTGTGGTGTGGATAACCCGGCATTTCGGGTGTTGATTTCTTGTGGACAGATTCTGCATAACTTGCTGCGGAAGTGTTTCCGGCGGAAGTTCACCCGTTCGATCCACTTTTCCTACCAGGTTTTTACCGAGGTATACACATTGCTCAACACGTTGTTAACAAAGTGGTAAACCGAGTTATCCACAGAAAAGGCGGAGTCTTGTTAACTATTACTATGTATACATACGGTAAACCAGAGTAAACATTCAAAATGCAATCCACCGGCTTGGCAACCCCCTCAAGGCTGCGTGAGCACATCGTTTGAAGATCGTCGGAAAAACAAGACCCGTCACCCGCCGGCATGAAGAAAACACGGCAAAGACGTGGATCTGCATGGAAATCACGGGACAATATCGCGGAAAGAACACGGAAGCATGGGAAAACGCGCCGTTCCGATGTTGCGACGAAGTCCTCGTCGAACGATATCGGCAAGGACAGCCTCCTGGCGGGCTTGGAAACGAAAACCGCTCCCCACGGTACAGAGAACGCTTTCCAGCGGTTTGCAGAGCGTCTGGAGGCTCTTGGTTGGGCCATGCGGCCGGCCACGTAACATGACTCCGCAGTTATCCACACTTTCGATGCGTGCGAGCGCCGCCGGCATATCGGCCCCCGGAGGCGGAAACGGCGCCGCTCCGGGACGCCCCCCCGGGTGTGCGCGTCGATCGTGTTTCGCCCTTTCCGTCTTGCTTTCTGCCGGGCGCGGC
>JBPBQT010000199.1:0-18154 GCA_050955065.1 Janthinobacterium lividum
CGCCCGTGCCCGTGCCCGTGCCCGTGCCCGTGCCCGTGCCCGCATCCGTGCCGGCGACACGCTGATTTCTGCATACAGGGACGGTCAGCCGAAGCGCCGCCGTGCGTCCCCGCGTCGCGGGCACGACGCCCGTTGTAGCATGGGCCCACGACGCGCGTCCGGTCGGCCCTGCGCCGGTATCGCCTGGCATCCGGATTCGCCGTCGCGTCGTGTCTTCTCGTTCAGCCTACAACGGAGCTTGCCGCATATGAGTATCGTTCGTGAATTTCGGGACTTCGCCATCAAGGGCAACGTCGTCGACCTCGCCGTCGGGGTCATCATCGGCAGCGCGTTCTCGACCATCGTCAATTCGATCGTCAAGGACATGATCATGCCAGTCGTCGGGCTGGCCGTCGGCGGCCTCGACTTCTCCAATATGTTCATCCGCATCGGCCATCTGCCGGAGACCTTCCACGGCAATCCGGCGTCGTATGCCGATCTGCAGCGCGCCGGCGTGGCGGCCATCGGATATGGCAGCTTCCTCACCGTGCTGCTCAACTTCACCATTCTGGCCTTCATCATCTTCCTGATGGTCAAGGCCATCAACCGCCTGCGCGCGGCGGCGCATCTCGAACAGGCCGCGGCGCCCGAGGCCGCGGAAATCGCGCTGCTGCGCGATATCCGCGATACGCTGCATGCCGCGAGCGGCACGTCGTCGCAACGCATTTCCTGACCGGCTGCGCCCGGCGTCGTCGACGCGGACCCGGCTCTTCGGCGCCGGGTCCGCGTCGCGCATGCGTGCGCTAGCTGCCGGTGACGTCGCCGCCCGTGGCGCCATCCGCCTGCGTCTGCGTCTGCGCGAGCAGCTTGCGCCCGTACAGGAACAGCGC
Source organism: Janthinobacterium lividum (assembly GCA_050955065.1). Lineage (GTDB taxonomy): Bacteria > Pseudomonadota > Gammaproteobacteria > Burkholderiales > Burkholderiaceae > Robbsia. The sequence continues at coordinate 870 of JBPBQT010000199.1, forward strand.
CACACCGCTGACAAAGCCAAGCACCGCGATTTTCTTCATCATGTCGTTTCTCCGGTTCGGGTCGGGAAATACCATTGAAACAGCATTGGGACAATGGCTGCAGCAGGCCTCAGTGTCGCACAAAGCCGTGGCGCGGAACGCACGACGCGGGCACACGGAGGAAAGGCCGCAAGAGCGCCACGGCAGCGCCGGCATGATCGGCGCGGTGAGCGCCGGCATGATCGGCATGATCGGCGTGGTGAGCACGGCGCGCATATGCGGTATGCTGGACCCTGGCGTATTGCATCGATGTGCCCGGACCGGCACGCTGCGCCCGCGCTGTGGCGCGGACGCAGCGTGCCGTCACCTTCCCTCCGCCCGTCTTCCGCTTCTCTTCCGCGTCATGCCGATTCCGAAGAAAATCCAACGCGACCGGCCTGCCGCCGGGGCCGCTTCCTATCTCGATATTCTGCAGGACTGGGCGCCCGGCTGGGGCGTCCAGTCGCGCCTGGATACCAAGCTCGCCCGTGCGCGGGCGCAGGACGAACCTGTCCTGTACCCGCATCTGCTGCCGGGCCTGGACCTGCTGCTGTGCGCGGTCCCCGGTGCGCGGGCGCCCTACCCGTCGCTGGCCGAACTGCGTCAGCGCTGCCTCGACAGCGTCGCCCACGCGCTCGAACAGCCGCCGGAACGCATCGAGAACGGCGGGCACTGGTACGAATTCAACGGCCTCGCGGTGCTGGTCTTCGCCAGTTCGGCGCGCCCGCGCATACTGCGGGACTTCGGCGCCGATGCATTCGGATCGAACGCGCGCGTGGCGGCCAGCACCCTTCGCGGCATCCGGTTAAGATAGGCTAACGGCCGACGCCAGCCGATGGCGCCGGCCCCCTACACCCATTTTCACGAGGAACGCGCTGATGAGCAATCATGTATATAAGAAAATCGAACTGACCGGATCGTCCGAAGTGTCAATCGAAGACGCCGTGCAGTCCGCCATCGCCAAGGCCTCGACGACGCTGCAGCACCTCGAATGGTTCGAGATCACCGAGACCCGGGGTCATCTGCAGGATGGCAAGGTGGCGCACTGGCAGGTAACGCTCAAGGTCGGCCTGCGGCTCAACGACTGAGTGGCGCAGACCGATGGCGCAGCAAAGCGCCGTCCGGTCGGTCGACAAGCAAGAAGGCATCCCGCGGGATGCCTTCTTCGTTTCCGGGAACCGCCGACGGCATGCCGGACGGTCCTTGCGCAGCGGTTTTACTTGCTCGGCCTGGCGGTGGCCGCACGCGCCACGGCGTCACCCGCATGGGCCGACATCTTCTGTCCGGGCGGGGGCGCTTTCGCGCTCTTGTCCATGGCCTTGATCAGCTGATTGCACAGCGTGTCGTCACTATGGCTGGGCGAGAGCAACGGAATCAGCGCCGCGAACGGGTTGATCAGACCGAGCGCCACGGCGGCCGCGCCCTTGACCACGATCGGCACCGGGTTCACGCCGATGCTCGGCTTCTTGAAGGTGCCCTTCACATACAACGGCGAGCGCAGCGAGAACACACGGAATCCCTTCGTATGCGGATGCACGCCCAGATCCATCCCCTCGGTCTTCAGATCGATCGAACCGTCGACGTTGATCACCGCGTCATCGGTATCCACGACAAAGACCTTGGAATCGAGCTTGCCGTTCGTCACGATGAAATCGGACGCCGCGCAGTTGATCTTCACATCGCGATGGCCGAACAGCTTCTCCACCACCGCGTTGGCGATGTTCAGTCCTGCGGCTTCCATCAGAAACGCGCTGATCGCGCCCTGACTGACCAGCAGCTTGATCTCGCCGTTCGACGATGCGGCCAGCGCCGCCGGCGAGTTGCCGGTGGCCGACAGCGCGCCGTCGCCATTGATCTCGCCGAGCGCCTGCTGCATCGTTTTCGACGTGGGGAACAACTGCTTGAGCTTCACGTGACGCGCGCCCAGCGACATCTTCGCCTTCAACGGCGTGGTGCTGCCGTCCAGATGGATGTCGGAGGTGATGTTGCCGCCCGCGACGCCGAACCGCAACGGCACCAGCTTCAGCACGCCGTCGGTCATGACCACGTGCGTGTACAGGTCCGTGATCGGCAGATCCTTGTCGCGTAGGATGCGCCGGCCCGTGAACTCGACATCCGCGTCGATCGCCTTCCAGCGGTCCGTGCGGAACGCCTCCACCGGCAAGACCTTGCCAGCGGGCTGGTTGGTTGCGGCACCGCGCGCTTCCTTGCTCTTTTTCGAGTCCGCCCCGATCAACGGCGCGAGATCGGAGAATTGCAGCAGGTGCGAGACCAGCACGCCCGAGAGACGGGGCCGTGGTTTCACGCCTTCATATGTCAGCGTGCCGTTCAGGTCGCTGCCGCCCACGCGTCCGGTGAATTCCTTGTAGCGGAAGATGTTGCCGGTTTTCTTGAATTCGCCGATCAAGCGGCCTTCGGTCGCGAACGGCGGCGACGACGGCAGCGTGACGCCCGTCAACGCGTAGAGGTGCGACAGGCTTGCGCCTTGCAGCCAGAGCCGCAGATCCAGCGAGGCGAGATGGACCGGATCGGTCAATGTGCCGACCAGCGCGATGCGCGTGTCGCCGATCTTCACATCCGCCTGCAGCGGGAACGGCCGCGTCGCATCGCGCAGCGACAATACCTCGCCCACCTTGCCGGATCCCATGACCGGCGCGTTGTTGTACTTGCCGGCGATCGTCCAGGCGATCTTGTACGGGTCGATCGACTGCGGCGCGACGCGTGCCACCGCGACCGACGACGCGCCGGTCGCTGCGGAAGCGCCGCTGGCGTCGGATGCCGCCGCGGCAGTCATCGCGTCGGACACCGCCGAAGCGGCCGCGGCGGCGCTGGTGGCCGATGCCGCCTGTGCCTGCGACGCTTCGTTGGCCACCGCCGCCTTGCGGAACTGCGCGGCGCCGCGTTTGCCCACGACGGCGGCGGACTCGTCGCGCGCCACGGTGGATTGCTGCTTGAGCACATCGCCGAACGGAATCGGATTGCCGAGCGTGTCGATCGTCGCATTCAGATCGGCCTTGCGGCTTTCCTCCAGCAACGCCACCTTGCCCGTACCGAACGTAACGTCATGCAGATCCACGCTCCACGCGCTCGGCTTGCCGCTGCTCTTCGTCGCGAAGGTGTAGTTGTTGCGCCCGTCGAGCTTGCGCTCGATATCCACCATCGGATTGCTCAGCGCGATCGTCGGAATGACCACATGCTTGACCAGCAGCGGCGGAATGGCGATATCGAAGTCGACCTGGTCGACGCTGGCCATGTGCGGCGTGCGTGCCCAGTCGGTATTGGCCAGCGTGATGTTCTTCGCCCGCACATGCGGCCACGGAATCCAGCCGCGCCAGCCCGGTGCGTCCGGCGGATGCCGCCAGCGCACGGTCAAATCGCCGTTGATCGCGAACGGCCGGCCCAGTTCGTCGGAGACCTTGTGATTGATCCAGGGACGCGCGCGGTTCCAGTCGAAGAAGGCCACGAAGAGCGCGACCGCGATGATCAGGATCAGGAGCACGCCAACGATCCACGCCAGGATCTTCAATGCCAGTCTGCCGCCGGAGCGACGTACCGGTGGTGCGTCCTGTGCTGGCCTGTTTGTCATTCCCATCCCCTCGGCTAATAGTGCGCGCACACTACGCAATTTTCATGCCGTGGGTTTCCCGCGCGTCGTCCGGCAAGGCCGGTGAATCGCGTTTTGGCCCGGACAGTACACGCTATTTGCGCGGTGCCGGAGGTTCGCCCGCGGGCGGCGGCCGGCGCGCGAGGGCGTCGAGCAGAACTTCGAGGCGGTCGAAGTTGACCGGTTTTGTAATATGGTGCGCGAAGCCCGCGTCGCGGCAGCGCCGGATATCCTCCTCCATCCCGTAGCCGGTGATCGCGATCGACGGCACGCCATGCTGCACACCGTTCCAGTACCGCACCACATCGAGACCGCTGCCGTCGGGCAGGCCGATATCGCTGATCAGCACATCGTAGCGGCCGGCGTCGGTCAGCCTGCGCGCCGCGCCGACGGTGTCCGCGACCACCACGCGATGGCCGAAGACCTCGAGCAACTGCGCCATCGCCATCGAGGTATGCACATTGTCCTCGACCAGCAGCACGTTCAGCGCGCGCCCCGCCACCGGCGCCGCCGGATGCGCCGCCGGTGCGCTGCCATGCACCTGCACCGCCTCGACCAGCGGCAGGGTCAGCGTGAAACAGGCACCATGACCGCGCCCGGCGCTCGTCGCCTCGATCGTGCCGTCGTGCTTGAGCGCCAGCGTATGGGCGATCGCCAGGCCCAGACCCAGCCCGCCGAATGCCGGACCGATCGATTCGTCCGCCTGTTCGAACGCCGAGAAAATCCGCGACAGCGCGGCCGCGTCGATGCCGATACCGGTATCGGTGACGCTGACGGCGACATGCGCCGGATCGGGATTGACCGTCTCGATCCGGATCCGCCCGCCGCTCGGCGTGAACTTCACTGCGTTCTTGACGATATTCCAGAAAATCTGCTGGAGCCGCGCGGCGTCGCCCCTGACCGTCGTGTCGCGCGCCCGCAGGTGCCGGTCGATGTGCAACCGCTTCGCATCGATGTCCCCCGAGGACATGTCCACCGCGCTGTCGAGCAGCGTGGCGAGATCCACCTGCGTGAAATTCAGGCTCAGCTTGCCGCGCGCGATGCTGGTGAGATCGAGCAGATCGTCGATCAGACGGGCCTCGAGCTCGACGTTGCGGCGGATCAGGTCGAGCGTGTAGTGCAACTCCTGCGGCAATCGGGTCTTCAGCTGAAGAAGCCGGACCGCCGCGAGGATCGGCGTGAGGGGCGTACGCAACTCGTGCGACAGCACCGCGAGGAAATGATCCTTGGCCCGGTTCGCCGTCTCCGCCTGCTCCTTCGCCAGGCGCAGCGCATCCGCGACGATGCGCGCCTCGGTCGTATCGCGGATGATCTTCGAGAAACCGGTGAGCACGCCCTGCTCGTCGCGCATCGCCGTCGTCACGCCGGAACCGAAGAAGGTCCGTCCATCCTGGCAAACCAGCCAGCGGTCGTCGCCGAAGCTGCCCGCCCGTCGCGCCTGCGCGAGTTCCTGCTCGAAGACGCCTTGCGCGCGGTCTTGCTCGGACAACAGGAAGTCCGCGCTGCGGCCGATGACCTCGTGCGCCGCGTAGCCGAGAATGCCCTGCGAGGCCGCGTTCCAGGTACGTATGCGCCCTTCGACGTCGAGCGTCATCACCGCATAGTCCCGCAGCGCATCGATCACCATGCCGAATTGCGTTTCGGTCTCGCGCAGTTGCCGTTGCGCCTGGATCCGGTGCCGGCGCTCGTCGCGCTCGGTCAGCGCGCGGCGCACCACCGGCGGGAGTCGCTGCAGCCGTTGCTTGAGGACGTAATCGGTCGCGCCCTGCTTGAGCATGTCGACCGCGTGTTCCTCGCCCAGCACGCCGGAGACGACGACGAACGGCAATTCCGCCGAAAAGGCGCGGGCGAGCGCCAGCGCTTCGCTGCCCGAGAACGACGGCAGCACGAAATCCGCGAGAACGATGTCGAATTCGGTCTCGGCCAGTCGCGCGGAGAAATCGACGGCGTTGTCGACCGTCGTGACATCGTAGACGAAGCCCGCGGCGTCCAGGCGCGACAGCGTCAGTTCCGCGTCGAGCGGGCTGTCCTCGACGAGTAACACTCTGAGCCGTGGCGTCACCGTGGCGGCCTCAATCGGGAAAAGGTGCGCGTCCGACGCGCGCCGAACCGGGTGGCGGCTCGTTGAGGACGGCCCAGAACATCCCGAGATCGGCGATCGCGTCGACGAATTCCTTGAACACCACGGGCTTCACGACATAGGCGTTCACGCCCAGTTCGTAGCTGCGTATCAGATCCTGCTCCTCGCGCGACGACGTCAGCATGACCACCGGGATGCTCTTGAGCCCCGGCGTGCTGCGGATGTGTTCCAGCACTTCCAGGCCGTCGACCTTCGGCAGCTTGAGGTCCAGCAGGATCACCGCCGGGCGGCCCGCGGGCCGCTCCGCCCACTCGCCCTTCGCACCCAGGTAGTCGATCGCCTCGGCGCCGTCGCGCGTGACGACGACCTGGTTGGCGAGGTGGCTGCGCTCGAGCGCGACCAGCGTCAACTCCAGGTCGCTCGGGTTGTCTTCGACCAGAAGAATCGGTTTGAGCATGAAATGGCCGGAATAGGGAGGAGGGTGAGGGGGTCGGCGCGTTGGCGCCGCGAAGCTACTTTTCGGTCCGTGTCGGGGAAGACGCCTGCGTACCGGCGCCCTCCTTGCCGCACGGCACCGTTATCACCTGCGTCCTCGGCATCGAGAAGAAGAACGTCGCGCCTTTGTCCGGCTCGCCTTCGGCCCAGGTGCGGCCGTCGTGCCGCTCGATGATGCGTCGTACATTGGCCAGCCCGATGCCGGTGCCCTCGAACTCGTCGGCCCGGTGCAGGCGCTGGAACACGCCGAAGAGCTTGCCGACATAGCGCATGTTGAAGCCCACGCCATTGTCGCGGATCGAGACGATGTGCTCGGCGGGCGTCTGCGTCGCCGCGATCGCGATCGTCGCCAGCGCGCGCGTCTTCGTATACTTGACCGCGTTCGACAGCAGGTTGCGCACCGCCAGGATCAGGAACGCCGCGTCGCCCGTCACCGTCGGCAGCGACCCGATCTCCCAGGTGATCGCGCGCTCGGGGTTTTCCGCCTCGAGTTCGCGTATCACCGCGTCGACCATCGCGCGCACGCTCACCGGCGCGGGCCGCAGCGCCGCGCGTCCCATCTGCGAGAACGACAGCAGGTCGTCCACCAGGTTGCCGGCCAGTTTCGCCGAGTCCACGATGTTCTGCAGGAAACGCGCGCCGCGCTCGGACAACCGGTCGACCTCCTGCTCGCGCAACAGGTCGCCGTAGCCGACGATGTGCCGCAGCGGCGCGCGCAGGTCGTGCGAGACCGAATACGAGAAGGCTTCCAGTTCCTTGTTGACGCGCCCGAGTTCCGCCGCGAGCTGCGCCATTTCCTCCGCGCGGCGCAGCACGATGCCCAGCACCGATGTCCGGAAGTCGCGCGCGATGTCGATCTCGCTGGCGTGCCAGCGCCGGGAACGGTGCCGCACCGTCTGCCGCCAGGTGTCGAAGCTCTTGCGCGGCGAAACCCTCACGTCCTGCGGGGCGGCGTCCGCAACCGCCTCTACCGCCACATCCGCAACGGCAGGCATGCCGGTATCCGCGCCGGCCCCTGCAGCAGCACCCGCTTCGTCATCCGTGCCGGCGACGGCATGCACCGCCGCGGGCGCCGGAACGACCTCGACGACCTTGCGCGGGTCGCCCGCCCATGCGATGGTACGCACCGTCTCGGGCCGGAACCACAGCACGAAATGACGATGGATCTTCGAGATCTGCACGGCCAGCACCCCGCTCGCCAGCGCGGTCCAGCCGGGCGTGTCGTCGCCCTCTTCCTCGGCCACCTGTTCCGATATCGCATCCGTATGGAAGACATCGCGGCTCGACGACGTCGCGATATGGTCGACGATGCGCTGGATGACCACGACGCCCGGCACGACACCCACGGTGACGATCCGCCCGCCATACACGACCGCCGCGCCATGCGCGGACATGAGGCGCAACAGCGCCACCGGCGAGGACACGAGGCTGGTGATGAAGTCGTCGCGGTCGGACATCGCCGAAATCAGTTCGACCAGCATCTGGCGCAGCGCGAGCCGGCGGTTCGCCTCGACGCTGTCTTCCTTCGCCCCCACCTGCAGCGACAGAACCTCCCCCAGATGCTCGCAGGCGGCGCGCGTCTCGAAACCGGCCACGCGCGCATGGTCGTGATGACACGAAATCAGGCCCCACAGCTTGCCGCGCACGATGATCGAGATCGACATCGAACTCGCCGTGCCCATGTTGCGCATGTACTCGAGATGCACCGGCGAGACGCTGCGCAGCGTGGCGTAGGACAGATCGGTCGGCCCGCCGGTCTGTGGATGATCGACGGGGATCAGCGGCGATGGAACATAGTCCGCGTCGCCGATCAGCCGGATGTGATTCAGCAGATACAGCGCGCGCGCCTGCTGCGGGATGTCCGCCGCCGGAAAGAAATGGTCGCGATACGAGGCGTACCCCGCGTCGCGATCCTCCGCCAGCACCTGACCGTGACCATCCGCGTCGAAGCGGTAGATCAGCACGCGTCCGAAGCCGGTGATCGCGCGCACTTCCCGCGCCGCCAGATCGAGCAGCAGCTGCAGCGTGTCGGCGCTTTCGAGCCGGTGGACGAAGGTGCGCACCAGCGCGTAGATCGGGCCGAAGACGTTGCCGGCGTGTTCGGTCGGCTCGATCTCGAGCAATCGCGCGCCCGCATGCGAATGCAGCAACAGGTCGAGCATGCGGGCGTCGGGTGCGTGGTGCGCCGGCGCGGCGGCGCCGGGGAACGCGCTCCCGTCGCCGTCGTCCGCAAGCCGGGCCCCGTCCCGACGCGTCCAGGCGACGCGACCGACGAACAGCGGCTTGTCTTCGACGACCGCCGCATCGAGCGCCTGCGCCACCGCCCGCGCGCCCGCGACGCCGATCAACGCCGCCACGGGCCGTCCCAACAGCGCGCTTGCCGCCGCGCCCGTCAGCTCGCCGACGTTCGCCGAGGTCTGCACGACACGCAGGTCCGCGTCCAGCGCGACGAGATAGCCGTGCGGCTGGATCGCGCCCGGCTGCCGGATGGGTTCCTGGTCGCACACGTCCGTCGTGGCAACCGGCAGGGTGGCGTAGGCGATCGAGGCGATCGAGGTCGTCGAGGGGGATGGGGCAGCCGGCATCGCGGCCCTATCTGCAGGTCCTGGCGTCGCGTTCATCGTGCGCTCATGCGTGCGCCGCCGGCGCGAGCCAGGCCTGCAGCGCGGTAAAGGTTTCGCGGGCGGCGGCAATGGCCGGACCGGCCTGTTCCGGCGCAATCTCCGCCGCCATCCGCGTCTTGAAGGCATTCCACATGCTGCCGGTGTGGTCGCGGTACGGATCGAAGTAGCCATATCCCAGGTGATCGGCCAGCGCGAAACGCTGCGCCATCGCCGGCCCGATGAAACGTCCGCCGAGCGTCGAGCCCTCCAGCACGTACATCGAGCCGAGCGCGCGCGGTAGCGAGTCGAGGACCGGCAGCGCGGTGCAAGCGGGCAGAGCCGCCGGGTCGCGGGCGCCGCCGCTCAGGTAACGCAGGTCCGCGTCGAGCAGCGCGGTCTTTTCCCGCTCGCGCGCGAAGCCCTGCAGCCTTTCGGGCAGGGCCGCGGCCAGACGGGCTTCCCACGGCGCGACGAAGCCGCGGAATCCTTCCAGCAAGGCGACATAGGTCGCCCGTTCCATCACCGGCCGGGCGAGGTCCAGCGCACGTTCCAGCGCTTCATGGGCCTCGGCGGTATCGTTTTTCAGACGCTTCAGCAATTCGGTCATGCGAGATCAGGGCACACGGACGGGGTATCGGACGCGCCGCCCGTATCGCGGAGCGTGCGTTTCGACGTTCTACGCGGGAAGTTGCGGGAGCATCAGCGCACATCATAACAATTTCGCGTTCGCGTGACCGCGCGATATGAACGTCGTCCCGTCCGGCTGTGGGGAAAATGCAGACGGCGTTGCGGCAGCCCCGTCGTCCGGCATTTCCGATAGGGGATGGAGGTGACGCCCAGGCACCCGGGCGCCTCAGGCGGCGCGCCTCGCGCGCTGGCGCGGCGTGCCGCTGCCCTCGCGATCGCCGTTCGCGCCCGGGTCCGCGCCCGGGTCCGCGCCAGGTTTTGCGGAGGGGGCGGCGGCACGCTTCGCCGCGCGCTTGCGCGCGGGCGGCACGGCTTTTTTCGCCGCCCCCGCTGCCCCGTCTGCTTTCGCGGGCGCCCCCTCTCCGTCCTGTCCGGCTGTCGGGGCGCGCGCGCCCAGACTGCGCCGCAGTAGCTCGCTCAGATCGACGACGTTGGCGCGGTCCGGTGCGTCCGACGTCCCCACCGGCTCGGACGTCTCGAGCACGTGGGTCTTGCCCGCCTTCACCTTGCGCGCGACCAGGGCCAGGATATCGTCATGGAAGGTGTCGCGGTATTGCGTCGGCTGCCACGCGCCGCTCATGTCCTCGACCAGCCGTATCGCCATGTCGATCTCCCTGGCCGACACCCCGGACCGCGCCGCGTCTTCCGGCGGCAGCGCGAGCACGGCGGGATCGCGCACTTCGTCGGCCCACCGCAGCGTGTTGAGCGCCAGCACCGGCCCCGACGGCACCAGGGCCGCGAGATGCTGCTTGCCATGCATCACGACGTTCGCGACGCCGATCTTCCCGGCGCGCCGCAACGCCTCGCGCAACAACGCATACACCTTGTCGCCGCCCTTGTCGGGCGCGAGGAAATACGGCGTATCCAGGTACAGGAACGAGATCTCCGACGCATCCACGAACGCGAGGATGTCCACGGTCTGCGTCGATACGACGTTCGCGGCGTGGATCTCCTCGTCCGACAACACCACGTATTCGCCCTTGCGGTACTCGATACCACGCACGATGTCGTCCTTCGCCACTTCCTCGCCGCTCGCCTTGTTGATCTTGCGATAGCCGATCGGATCGAACGTGCGCCTGTCGAGAAGCTCGAAACCGACGCCGGCGTGCGTGGTCGCGGGATAGAGCCGCACCGGTACGTGAACCAGGCCGAAGCTCACCGCGCCCTTCCAGATCATGTGCGGCGTACCGGCGGCGGCGGCGGGTGTCGCCGCGGGTTTCCTTGCCTGTCTGGTCGCCATACGTGCTCTCCGGGTGAAAAACCTATTTGCCCGCCAATGTGGCGACCGCGCCCAGCAGACGCGCCGGATCGACCGGTTTCGAGAAGTGCAGCGCATAGCCGCGCGACAGCGCGCGGTCGCGGTCCTCGCGCTGCGCGAAGGCCGTCACCGCGATCGCGGCCAGGCGCTCCCGCGGTTCCACACCGCGGTTCGCCTCCCATTCGCGAATGCGCAGCAGCGTCACGTAGCCGTCCTCGTCCGGCATCGCGATGTCGCAGATCAGGATGTCGGGTTCGCGCTGCGGGCCGCGCGCCTCGAGTTGCGCGATGGCCTCGCGCCCCGACTCCGCCACCACCACCTCCGCGCCGCTTTGTTCGAGCACCGCCGCGAGCGACTCGCGCACCTCCTCCTGATCGTCGATCACCATCACCGTGATGCCGGTCAGCGAGGCGAACACGCTTGCCGGCGGCGCGGGATACGGGTCGGCGGCGCGATAGCCCTCCAACGCCGGCAACGTCATCGTGAAGCGCGCCCCGCGGGATTCGCCCTCGCTGTGCGCGAGAAGCTCCCCGCCGTGCAGTTCGGTCAGCTGGCGCGCCACCGGCAGGCCGAGACCGAAACCGTCGCTACGCCGCGTGGTGGACTGGTCGACCTGGGCGAAGGTGCGGAAAATGCCGGGCAACAGGGACGGTGCGATGCCCACGCCATCGTCCTCGACGCTCAACGCGACGAAGGCGCCCTCCGGCACGTTCGGCAAGCGTGCGATCGACCGTCCGGCATCGGGGTCGACGGGATCGCGCTGCGGACGAAGCGCCGCCTGAATACCCACGCGGATGACGCCGCCCCGCGCACTGAACTTGATCGCATTCTCGAGCAGTTGCCTGACGACCTGCGTGATGCGTTCCACGTCGCCCGTCACCGACTGCCAATCGAGCGACGGCGCAGATCCGGACGCAGGCGCATTACCGACGCGACCCGACGCCGTGAATTCGGCGAGGACCGTTTTCGCGCCGGTCGGCGCGCCGGGCAGCGGCGCGCTGACGAAACGCTCCACGCGCACGCCTTTTTTCGCGAGTTCCGGCGCCAGCATGCGCAACGTCGTCTCGACCACGTCGCCCAGGCGAAACATGGTGTGGCGCAAATGCACATCGCCTGCCAGCACCCGCGCCGCGTCGATCAGCGTGTCGACCATCTCGACCTGTCGCTCGACACCGGCGGTGATGCCGGCCAATGCACGATCGGCCTGCGGCAACGCCGCCGGTGGCAGGTGGGAAGCCTGCAACGATTGCCGCAGGACATGCGTCCAGCTCTGGATCGAGGCAAGCGGCGAGCGCAATTCGTGCGACACGACGGCAAGCAATTCGCGGCGCATGCGTTCCGCCGCCGATTCACCGGGCTGCAACATCAGGGTCTGGATGTCCGGCATCGGCGCCGTGGTGACATGCATGACGCCGGCGCCGGCTTTCATCCCGCCGGTTTCCTCGTACGGCCGGGACATCAGGACCACACCCGCAAGGCGGCCATCGACGTCGTTGAACGGGGTCAGCGTCACCTGCAGCGACACCCTGTCCTGGCGAACCGAGAAGCGCAGGATGTCGCCCTGCATCACCGCATGCAGCGCTTCATGGCTCAGGGGCGAGCCGGAGGACGCGGTGCCGGCTCCCGTCCGGATGCCGACGGTTGTTGACAGGATATCGAGCAAGGCGGCGTGCAGCGCCTGCGTGTCGCCGTCGACGAAGTGCATCGCGTAACCGGGCCGAACCTCCATGACAGGTTCGGCCAGCACGGTGGTGGCGGCTGCTTCCCGCAGCGCAGCCTGCGGAAACGGCAATGTCGCGGCGATGGCGGGATCGATGTTCTCCGCTGCCGTTGCGGATGCCGCAGTAAGCACGAATATGTCGGTGTGTACCTTGCGCATGGTCTGGAGTGCCGGTAATGTCGGTGCCGTTCCGAGCGAAGTGGGAGCGCTGCAATGTCCGCAATGCAGTTCAAGCAATGCTTTGGAACAAGCACGGACCATGCCCAGAACCCGGCCGCAAGGCCCCCGCGACGGTTCCTGGCGCTCGCCCGGACGCTGTGGCGGAGAACGAAATTGACGAGGAACGCCGCCTGCTGGCTGTCACGACGACGCGCGTGTCGGCGCACGGCCATTTCCAGGAAACCCCATGCCCTTCATCGACCATCTCGACCATCTCGTGCTTACCTGCGTGGACCCGGACGCGACGAAGCGCTTCTACACTTTCGTCATGCAGATGCGGCTTGAAACGTTCGACGACAACCGCGTCGCCTTCCGCTTCGGCGCGCAGAAGATCAACCTGCATGTACGCGGCGCCGAGGTCTCCCCGCACGCGCATCTGCCCGCCCCGGGCGCCCTGGACCTGTGTTTCGTCGCCAGCGTCCCGCTCGACGAGGTCATCACGCACCTGGCTCACTGCGGCTGGCCGATCGTCAAGGGCCCGGTCGAGCAAAGCGGCGCGACGGGGAGGCTGCGCTCCATCTACATCCGTGACCCGGACCTGAACCTCATCGAGATATCGGAAGTCATGAGCGCGGCGGGCGCCTAGACGGGCCTCTGCGCGGGCACGGCGGGCGCGGGGACCCGCCTGTTCGCGGACGCCCGGGCGAGCGCGGGACAGACAACGCGCGCCCGGGCGTCCGGAGCGCTTACAATACCGGCTTCGACACACCGCGCGTCATCCGCCGCGCGGGCTTTCGCACCGCCACCTCATGACCGCCGCCATCCATCTCACCCTGCAAAGCCCCGCCCCGATCGCCAGCGAGCATCTCGACGCGTTGCGGCATCTGTCGGGCGCAACGTCGCTCGTCGAACTCGATGCCGCGGCGTTCCGCCTGATCGGCGGCCCGCTCGCGCACCGTGACGCCGTCGCCGGGTACTGCGCGACCCATGGGCTCGACTACGCCTATCTGCCCCCGTTGCGGCTGGCGGATTTCGGCCTGCTGGCGATGGACATGGACTCCACGCTGATCACCATCGAATGCATCGACGAGATCGCCGATTTCTGCGGACTGAAGGCCGAGGTCAGCGCCATCACGGAAGCCGCGATGCGCGGCGAGATCAGCGATTTCCGCGAAAGCCTGCGCCGCCGCGTCGCGTTGCTGGCGGGCCTGGACGCCAGCGTCCTCGAGCAGGTCTACGATGCGCGCGTGCGGCTTTCGCCCGGCGCGGAAGCGATGCTCGCCGGGGTGCGCGACGCGGGTCTCGCGACGCTGCTCGTGTCGGGGGGATTCACGTTCTTCACGCGCCGGCTCAAGGCGCGGCTGGGCATCGAGGAGGCGCACGCGAATACGCTGGAGATCGTCAACGGCAAGCTGACCGGCCGCGTACTCGGCGACATCGTGGATGGCGACGCCAAGGCGCGCCACCTACTTGCCGCCTGCAAGACGCTCGGCATCGACGGACGCCATGCGATTGCGATGGGCGACGGTTCGAACGACCTGCCGATGATGCGCTCGGCGGGGCTGTCGGTCGCCTTTCGCGCAAAACCCGTGGTGCGGGCGGGCGCCACCGTGGCGTTCGACCATGTCGGGCTGGACGGACTGCTGCGGCTTTTTTGATATCGGCGGCGCGAGGCCTGCCGCGGCAGGAGCCGATCAGGCGTCGCCCAGGTATCGATTGGGCGCCGCTTCAGGTGCCGCTCAAGCGACGCTGGCGTCGATCAGGCGCGCAGGTGCTTCACGAGACTTTGTTCGAGATCGGCGCGCAGGTCCTCGTCGCTTTCCAGACCGACGAAGAAACGCACCAGCGTGCCCTGGTGCTCCCAGGCGCGCGCGGTGCGCATCGCGGCGTCGAGCGTGTACGGCACGGCGAGGCTGTGGGCCCCGCCCCAGCTGAAGCCGATCTTGAACAGCCGCAATCCCTCGACGAAGGCGTCGATCTGCTGCGGCGTATAGGCCGCGTCGAACACCACGGAGAACAGCCCGCCCGCACTGCTGAAATCCCTGCGCCAGCACGCGTGCCCCGGGCAATCCGGCAGCCCCGGATGCAATACCGCGCTGACCTCCGGGCGGAGTTTGAGCCAGGTGGCCAGTCCCAGCGCCGCGCGGTCATGCGCGGCGAAACGCAACGCCAGCGTCGCCAGGCTGCGCAGCACCAGCGAACAATCGTCCTGCGACACCCCCAGGCCCAGACGCATGCGCGCGAGCTTCAGCTTGCCGTGCAGCGCCATGTCGCGCGTGATCAGCGCACCCATCAGCACGTCGCTGCCGCCCGACTGGTATTTCGTCAGCGCCTGCATCGCGATGTCGCAGCCATGATCGAAGGGCTTGAACCCCAGACCGGCCGAGTAGGTATTGTCGATCGCGGTGGTCACGCCGGCGGCCCGGGCCGCGGCGGTGATCGCCGGCACGTCGGGCACTTCCATCGTCACCGAGCCGGGTGCCTCGATCCAGATCAGGCGCGTGTTCGGACGGATCAGATCGCGGATGCCCGCGCCGATCATCGGATCGTAGTACCGGACCGTGACGCCGAAGTCGCGCGCCAGCCAGTCGCCGTGGTCGCGGTTCG
This sequence comes from Janthinobacterium lividum, assembly GCA_050955065.1. Taxonomy (GTDB): domain Bacteria; phylum Pseudomonadota; class Gammaproteobacteria; order Burkholderiales; family Burkholderiaceae; genus Robbsia. The sequence goes on from JBPBQT010000199.1 coordinate 16,101, forward strand.
GCTGATAGACATTGTCCGGCACCAGCACGTCGTCGCCGTGCTTCACCAGCGCGAAATAGACGTTCGATATCGCCGCGAGCCCCGACGGCTGCAACAGGCAGTATTCGCCGCCCTCGATCATCGCCAGCCGGCGCGCGAGCGTCGCCGAGGTCGGCGTCTGGTGCAGTCCGTAACGCCACTGGTCGTCGCTGTGCAGATCGAAGTCGCGCAGCGTCGCCAGATCGGGAAACACCACGGTCGAGGCACGATAGACCGGCGTCGGCAACGCGATGAAGCCGGCGGCGAGGCCGACGTCCTCGTGCAACAACCGGGTCTGCAAATTTTCTGTGTCTGGCGGGAGTGCGCTCATGGCCGTCCTTGGCTAGTGGCCGGGCGCGCGCGCCCCTGGCCGGATTGCGTGTCTGTGCTGTGACCGTCGTCGGCACCCCCAGGCGCGTCGGCGCGCGCGGCGCCCGTCTCCGGCCGGAGGTCGAACGGCGTCGAGACCGATTCGTCGTTGTTCATCCGCTCGCCCGACAGGCCGCCGTCGGCCGCGTACACGCCGACCCATTGGCCGCTGATGCGTACGCCATCGTCCGATTCCTCGAGCGTCAGGGTGTCGCCGTCGCGCGCGCCCGCGATCAGGATGACCGGCCCGGGATGCGCCGTGGCGACACCCGCGCCGGCATCCGGACCCGCGGCAAGGAATGCATATTCGCCGTTCAACCCTTGCGGGTCGTCGGGCTTGACGCCGATGCGCAGCACGATGCGGCGCCCGCCCAGCGTGCCGCGATACTGCGGATAGCGGGCGAACGCCGGATCCGGCGCGAGCGGTGCGCGCGACGCCTGCCCACCCTCATCGCCCTGGACGGCGGGCGGCGACGCCACGTCCTGCTGTGCGAACGCCGGCGTCAGCGCCAGCGCGGCTCCCGCTGTCGCGGCCAGCGCGAACAACCTCCCTATGCGCGGCCTGCGACGCAGCCACGATGCCCGATCGAATGACGACAAACCTGTTCCCATGTTGAACGTAATACTGCGCGGTGCGGGCGCGCCGTCGCGCATTGGCGGAATCGCCCGCTGAGGGTCACCCGCTACGGAGCGGCCGCTGAAGGTCGCCCGCTGAGGGTCGCCCGCTATGGAGTGCCCTCTATGGATTGCCCGCTAGTATAGCGGCAGCGGCCAAGGATGGCTGAGCGCCACGCGCGGGGGCGTACCGGCGGCGTCGCGCATCGCGCCCATGACGGCGCGCGACGGATGACGGGAAGCGACAAGCCGAGGGTGCCGCGCGCGGCAAGGGGTATCATCGCCCTCTCGACGTCCTACAGGAAATCCCCGATGTCTTTGTCGATGTATGCAAAGTCCGCCACGCGTGGCGTGTCGCGCCTGGGCAGCGCCGCCCTGCTGCTGTCCTGCGCGGCGTGCAGCAGCTTCCACATACCCTTCATGCGCGAGAAGGCACCCGACCTGACACCCGCGCGCGCGTCGGCCGAGAACATGATCCGCCTCGACGCGGCGACCCGTTCGGGTTGCGAGCGGGTGGACAACATCCAGCACCCGGACGGCGCCGTCGATCCGCACGATCCCGCGCCGCAACGCTGGATCGCGCGCACCTGCACCGGCGACATCTCCTACGACGTGGTGACCGTGCCCGGCAGCAAGGGCCCGACGCTGAAAGTGACGCCGGTGCCGGGGCCGATGAACCGGCCGATCAATCCGAATTTCCGCCCGGCGATGCCGGAGGACGGGACACCGGCGAAGTAGCCGGCACGGCGGCGGTCCCCCGCGGGGCGTCGTGCTCGCGCCGGCCGGACCGGCCGGGACGGACGCTCCGGCCCGCCTGCGGCTCGGCCCCGACTCAGACTTCGCCCCACAGGTCGTGCCCGTCGGCGCCGGTGATGCGCACCGACACGAAGTCGCCCGCCTTGTAGCGCTTGGACGCCTTGGTCGCCGGCGCGATATAGACGACGCCGTCGATCTCGGGCGCATCCGCGGCCGAGCGGCCCACGCCGCCGTTCGGACCGACCTCGTCGACCAGCACCCGGACCACGCGGCCCACGCGACGCTTCAGCCGCTCC
>JBPBQT010000200.1:0-17966 GCA_050955065.1 Janthinobacterium lividum
TACCGCCCTGCGCGATCCGGCGGCCGTCGCCGACGATGCGCGCCGGGCACGCGAACAATTCGGCTTCACGCGGATGTGGAGCATTCACCCGGACCAGATCGCGCCGATCGTCGCGGCCTTCGCGCCCCATGACGACGACATCGCGCTGGCCGCCGACATCCTCGACGCGGCGACGCGCGCCGGCTGGGGACCGATCCGGCATCGGGACCGGCTCCACGACCGCGCGAGCTACCGCTATTACTGGTCGGTGCTGCGCCGTGCCCGGCAGGCGGGCCGAGCCCTGCCTGCGCACGCGGCGGCGTTTTTCCGCTCGGGCGACGCGCCATCGGCCGGCGGCCCGCAGCACGACGCTCGGTTGGGCAGCGCTTCTTCGGACGGCGACCCGTCGGGCGCCCATCCATTGGGTGGCGATGCACAATGACAACGTCCGACAGGCGATCCGGCGTCGCGGACATGCAAATTTTGAGAGGGCGGTGCCCGAATGCGCCAGAATAGCGCCTGCGTCCGAAAACCCCGGCTGGCTTGCGCAGCGCGCGATCGCCGGCGGGCTTTGGTGCTTCCCCGTGGCACGACTCTCAAACGATCCATCTGAAAGGTTATTTTGAAAATGAAGAAAGTGATGGCTGCAGTTCTCGCCGGCGCCTGCATGTTGGCGGCGAGCGGATTTTCCACCCAGGCATTTGCCCAGATCACCATCACCGGCAAGGCCGCCGCGAAGAAAAATCCGAAAAAGGCCGAGAAAAAGGCCGAGAAAAAGGCTGAACGCAAGAACGACCGTCGCGCCTCGCGTCACGCCGGCCGCCGGGTGGCCGGTGCCGCGACGCCGGTTGCTGCAACGATGGCCGCCGGATCGGAGAAATGGCGCTGCGAAGACAACGCCAGCCTCTTCCTGGCCGGCGACATGAAGCGCGACCAGATCCTCACGCTGTTCTGGGATGGCCGCAACTACAAGCTGCCGCGCGTGCAGACCACGACCGGCGCGGACCGTTTCTACGACCCCGCATCGGGCATGGATCTGGTGGTGATTCCCGCCAAGGCGATGCTTTTCAACGACCGGGGCGACCGCACGCGTCTCGCCGACGAATGCAGGACCACGGCGATGCTGGAGCAGAACGCCCCCGCACCGACGCAGGCAAACGAACTGCTGCCGAACAAGTAATACAGAAGTAACGCAGAAGAAATAAGGCTCCGCACCCGTCTCCGCGTCTGGGGACGGGACGCGGGTCACTCCTCCCCTCGAGACACGCGGTAACGACGCGCCAACACCAAGGACAAACCATGGCCCACAATCTCCACCAAACGCTCAAGGAATTCGACAGCGGTTCCGGTACCGGCAAGTACTATTCGCTGCCGCAGCTCGGTCAATCGCTCGGGATCGACGTGTCGCGCCTGCCGGTCTCGATCCGCCTGGTGTTGGAGTCGGTACTGCGCAACTTCGACGGCAAGAAGGTTGCCGAAGAGCACGTCGACCAGCTCGTGCGCTGGCAGCCGAACGCGAAGCGCACCGACGAGATCCCGTTTGTCGTCGCGCGCGTCGTGCTGCAGGATTTCACCGGCGTGCCGCTGCTCGCCGACATCGCCGCGATGCGCGGCGTCGCCCAGCGTGCCGGCAAGGACCCGAAATCGATCGAGCCGCTGGTGCCGGTCGATCTGGTGGTCGACCACTCGGTCCAGATCGACTATTTCCGCCAGGAAGACGCGCTCGATCTCAATATGAAGCTCGAGTTCCAGCGCAACCAGGAACGCTACCAGTTCATGAAGTGGGGGATGCAGGCCTTTGACACGTTCAAGGTCGTGCCGCCGGGCATCGGCATCGTCCACCAGGTCAATCTCGAATATCTGGCGCGCGGCGTGCACAAACGTGCCGACGGCGCTGGCAGCCCGGACAACATTTATTACCCCGACACCCTCGTCGGCACCGACAGCCACACGACGATGATCAACGGCATCGGCGTCGTGGGCTGGGGCGTCGGGGGCATCGAGGCCGAAGCCGGCATGCTCGGCCAGCCGGTGTATTTCCTCACGCCGGACGTCGTCGGCGTCGAGCTGACCGGCCACCTGCGCGAAGGCGTGACCGCGACCGATCTCGTGCTGACCATCACCGAAATGCTGCGCCGCGAGAAGGTCGTCGGCAAGTTCGTCGAGTTCTTCGGCGAAGGCACCGCCTCGCTGGCCGTACCGGACCGTGCGACGATCGGCAACATGGCGCCGGAATACGGCGCGACGATGGGTTTCTTCCCGGTCGACGACAAGACCATCGATTATTTCGAGGGCACGGGCCGCACGCAGGAAGAGATCACCGCGTTCGCGAACTACTTCAAGGCGCAGGAACTGTACGGCGTGCCGGCGTCCGGCTCGATCGACTACACGAAGGTCGTGAGCCTGGACCTGGCGACGGTGACGCCGTCGCTGGCGGGCCCGAAGCGTCCGCAGGACCGTATCGAGATCGGCAGCGTCAAGAGCACCTTCAAGGACCTGTTCTCCAAGCCGGTCGCCGACAACGGTTTCGCGAAGGCCGCCGCGCAGCTCGACCAGGCGTACAGGACCACCGACGGCATCTCGGTGCACAACGGCGACATCCTGATCGCCGCGATCACCTCGTGCACCAACACGTCGAACCCGAGCGTGCTGCTGGCCGCCGGCCTGCTGGCCAAGAAGGCCGTCGAGCAGGGTCTGACGGTGGCGCCGCACATCAAGACGTCGCTGGCCCCCGGCTCGCGCATCGTCACCGAGTACCTGACCGCCACGGGCCTGCTGCCCTACCTGACCCAGCTCGGCTTCAGCCTGGCCGCGTACGGCTGCACGACCTGCATCGGCAACGCGGGCGACCTGACACCCGAACTGAACGAGGCGATCACGTCGAACGACATCGTCGCCGCGGCCATTCTCTCGGGCAACCGCAACTTCGAGGCGCGCATCCATCCGAACATCCGCGCGAACTTCCTCGCGTCGCCGCCGCTCGTGGTCGCCTACGCGATCGCCGGCAACATCACGCGCGACCTGATGACCGAGCCGGTGGGCCGCAACGCCGCGGGCAAGGACATCTTCCTGGGCGACATCTGGCCGACCAGCGAGGAAGTGCAGTCGCTGCTGAAATTCGCGTTGAACTCCGAGGTGTTCCGCAAGAACTACTCGCAGCTGACGCACGAAGGCGATCTGTGGAGCAAGATCGAAGGCGCGGAAGGCCAGGTCTACGACTGGCCGAAGTCGACGTATATCGCCGAGCCGCCGTTCTTCGGCAACGACTTCAGCATGGCCCCGGCCGCGTCGATCGCGCCCGTCACCGGCGCGCGCGCGCTCGGCATCTTCGGCGACTCGGTCACCACCGACCACATCAGCCCCGCGGGTTCGATCAAGGAAAGCTCGCCGGCCGGCGTCTGGCTGAAGGCGAACGGCGTGAAGAAGGTCGACTTCAACAGCTACGGCTCGCGCCGCGGCAACCATGAAGTGATGATGCGCGGCACCTTCGCGAACGTGCGGATCAAGAACCTGATGATCCCGCTGGACGAGAAAGGCGCGCGCGTCGAAGGCGGCCTGACGATCCACAAGCCGAGCGGCGAACAACTGTCGATCTACGACGCGGCGATGCGCTATGTGGAAAGCGGTACCCCGTCGATCGTGTTCGGCGGCGAGGAGTACGGTACCGGCAGCTCGCGCGACTGGGCGGCGAAAGGCACGCAGCTGCTGGGCGTGAAGGCCGTGATCGCGCGCAGCTTCGAGCGCATCCACCGCTCGAACCTGGTCGGCATGGGCGTGCTGCCCCTGCAGTTCAAGGATGGCGACAGCGCGCAGTCGCTGGGCATCACGGGCGACGAGACCTACGATATCGAGGGTCTGGGCGACAGCTTCGTGCCGCAGCAGGAAGTGACGCTGGCGATCCACCGCGCCGACGGCAGGATCGATCGCGCGGGCGTATTGCTGCGCATCGATACGCCGATCGAAGTCGACTACTACAAGCACGGTGGCATCCTGCCGTACGTCCTGCGCCAGTTGCTGGCCGCCTGACGCGGATCCGGGGACCGTCCCACGGCGGCTCCCGGATGCAGTACCTCGAACGACCCGGCCTGCCGGGTCGTTCTGCCTTGCGGCGCGCAATGATCCGCGCGAACGGCGTCGTGTACGACCCCGCAATGGGAAAACAAAACCCCGTTGCGCGGTTAGGATTAAAATGTGAGGTTAGCCTATAGGAACGAACCTCTCAGACATGCGCTCGCGTACCGCAAAACGAATTCCCGCCGACGCTGAAAAGCTGGTCGGCCTGTCGCTGGCCCTGTATGCATCGGGGAGCCGAGTCGAGGACCGCTTCTGGGAAAATCGTCTCGACGCCCTGCTCACCCGCCTGCTGCGCGGCGGCCAGCAGCCGACGCTCGACGCGGCGCTCGACCAGCTCCAGCAAAAACATGCCGAGGCCTACGGCGCGCTGGCCGATCTCGCCGAGACACAGAGCGAATCGGTGCAGATCGAACATGAAGGCCAGCTGTGGGATGTCGTGCTGGTCGCCGCGCCCATCCTTGCCTGGACGCGTTTTCTGATTCCGTCGGGGCCTTTGAAGCGCGAGGCGATCGAGGCGATCGCCAATCAGTTCCAGGCGCATCTGGCGGCGGCGGGCACCCGCGTCACGCTGGTTCCCTATCTCTACAGCATCGACCAGTTGCCGCGCGCGCATACGGACGCGTTCCGGCTGACGCAGCAGCTCGCGCAGTCAGCCCTGAGTGGCGCCCCGCCGCGCGTGGGTTCCGGCGGCCTGCCGGAAAGCGCCCCGATCCTGGCCGATCCCCGTTTCCTGCTGGGCGTCATCGCGGCGCCCGCGGGGGCCGCGCTGTTCCATTGGCAGGAAGAAGGCGTCGGGGACGACGCGCCGCGGGGACAGCGCATCGAGCGCGCCCACTGCCTCGAGCAATGGCGCGATCAGGCGGGTCCGACCCTGGCGCACGTGCTGCCGGGATGCGAATTCGAATGCCTGCTGCCCGACGCCTATCACTCGGCCTGCCGCGACGCCGATGAACGCATCCGGCCGCATACGATCCGCACGGCGGTCCGCTATCTGGAGGAAACCCTGCAGACCAGCGCGAGCGAGCTGCGGGCGGTGGTGGGCGGATTCGGCGAGCAGCACGTGGACGAATACCGTATCGGTTTCACGCGCCGTGGCAGCAACGCGGTGCTGTACGGGGTGGTCTGGCCGCTTTACGGCCGGGAAAGCGACGCGGAAGCGGATGGCCCCGGTGCGGCCCAGGAAGGCGACGGACCCCCGCCGGATGCGCCGCTCGACGCCATCGTCGGACTGCTGCGCGAGACGGGCGTGACCGATATCCGGCGCCACCCGGGGCGCTTCGATCCCGATTACTGCGAGGATTGCGGCGTACCGCTGTACGCGGATCCCGTGGGCGAGGTCGTCCATGCCGAAATGCCGGAGGACGCGGAGCCTTCACAACAGCATTTCCATTGATGCAAGAAAAAAGCGCGTCGGCTCCAGGGCCGGCGCGCTTTTTTCCTCCGCCGCATGCGGATTTTCAGGTCGGGGCGCCTGGGGCCGGATGACCAGCCGTCGGCGCTCCGGTCACCCGATTACCAGCCCGGCTGCGGTCCATAGACTGGGACCGGCGGTGCGCAGGCATAGCCGCGACCGTAGGCGTCATAGCAATACTGCGGCGGCGCGGCGTACACTGGCTGTGCGTAGACCGGCTGCGCGTAGACGACCTGCTGACGTGGCGCGCTGACGACCGCGGAACCAATCAACAGGCCAGCCACCGCACCCACGACTGCCGCGCCGGCATAGCCGCCGCCACCGCCGTAGTATCCGCCGCCGCCACGGTAGTATCCGCCACCGCCATGCCAACCCTGGGCGCTCGCCTGACCGGCCATCGCAATCCCACCCGCCAACATCAGCACCATCGCAATCTTTTTCATTTCCCTAGACTCCAGAAACCGCCACGCTCGTATGAAAGCGCATGAAGATCATTCTCCTGCAATTTCCCGTAGGTTTGTGTAGGGATTCATTACATCACATTACGCACCGATCTCATGTATGTCCGTTTGTATCGCGGCCGGCGTTACATGCGGCCCGGCCGGCGTCATATGCGGCCCGGCCCACCCCATTGCGGCCCGTCCCGCCCCGCTGCGCGGCAAAAATCCAACACCGGACGAGAACACAGGTGTCGCACTCGGCAAACCGAGGGTTAGAACTGGTTGCGATTGTTACGTACTGTAGCAACCTGGGCTGCGCGCGCTGTTATTGTTTGCTCATCGGTTTTCCACGACCGGCTGGCAGCAACGCCCGCTGTACTCGATGATGCTGAGACCCTGTAAGACACACGGAGAATGGTATGCGTAAATTCCTGACACTGACCGCGATCGCGGTAGCAGCCAGCACCCTTGGTGGTTGCTGGTGGGGTCCGCCACCCGGCTGGGGTGGCGGTGGCGGCCATGGCGGCGGGGGCGGCTGGGGTGGCGGTGGCGGTCCGCGCGGCGCCGTGGTCGTACCGGGTGCGTCGCACGTCGCCTGAGAAGGCATCTCGCGCCGATGTCCGTATCGCTTCTGGATACGCAGGGATGAGATGTCATGAAATGCGGCATGAAGGCATGACGTGATACGTGGAACGGGGCGCCTGAACGGGCGCCCCGTTCTGCGTTTACTTCCGCTCGGCGTAGTCCTGCCAGAGCACCATCAGAATCGTCATCAACGCCGGTCCGACGAACAGACCCAGCAGGCCCAGCGTGCCGAAACCGCCCAGGATGCCGAACAGCACCAGCAGGAACGGCAGGCGCGACGAGCCGCCGATCAACATCGGCCGGATGAAATGCTCGGCGACCATGACAATCGCAAAGCCCACCACGACCAGCGCGATCGCCGCACCCGTCGTGCCCTGGGCGAGCAGATACAACGCAGCGAGGATGAAGATCACCGGCGCGCAGAACGGCAGCATCGCCGCCACCGCGCTCAGCGCCGCGAGCAGTACCACGTGCGGCACGCCCGTGAAGAAGTACGCGACGCCCAGCAGCACGCCCTCGCCCAGTCCCACCAGCACCAGGCCGCTGACGGTGCCACGCACCGAGACGGCCATCCGGGTGGCGAGGCTCGCGCCATCATCGCCAAAGGCGCGCTGCGCCGCACGCAACAGTTGCACGCGCAGGGTCGGGCCGGCAGCGAAAACGAAGAACATCACCATCAGCATGAAACCGAACGTCACCAACGCATGCACCAGCTGCTTGCCGAAATGGCTGCCGTACATGTACAGCGAGTTGCGCGGCAGGCGCCCCAGCAAGGCGCCGCCCGAGTGCGGATCGGCGAGATTGGCACGCCACCAGGTCGTGACCTGCTGCGAGCCGAAGGGCAGTTTCGCCAGCCAGTCGGGTGGCGGCAGGCCGTTGCGCTCGATGGCCTGCACCTGTACGAACAGGTTGTGGACCTCGCCCGTCAGGTTCACCACGCCGAAGACCAGCGGCACCACGAACACGATGGCGACCAGCAGCACCATCACCGCGGCGATGAGTCGCGGGCGGCCCTGCAGCAGCGGCCAGCGCTGGACACGCTCGAACAGCGGCCAGAGCGCGATGGACAATACGCCCGCCCATAAAACGGCCGGCACGAACTCGTGAACAACCCATATCGCGAGGACGGTCAATGCTGCGTACAGCACGCTGAGCGCGGTATGCTGACGATGAGCGATCTCGGTGTGCGGTATGCTTGAATCGCTCATAGGACCTCCGACACACGGCGCGAAATCGCGCTGGAAGACACGCCGGCGATGCCGGAGCGAAGCGTTCGCCAGGCAGAAACACCTTGCCTTCCTATAGTTAAAAACAATCGTTTCATTTTATTTAATTAACTTTTAAAATGGGAACCGGTGGCACATACTGTGTTCATCGAATCACGTTTAACTTCAACCAAACGGAAAAGAGATGCCGATCATCAATTCGCAAGTCAAGCCTTTCAACGCGACCGCCTTCCATAATGGCAAGTTCGTTCCCGTCACCGAGGAAAGCCTGAAGGGCAAATGGTCCGTCGTCGTGTTCTATCCCGCTGACTTCACGTTCGTGTGCCCGACCGAACTGGAAGACCTGGCCGATCATTACGCAGAATTCCAGAAGCTGGGCGTGGAAGTCTACGGCGTTTCGACCGACAGCCACTTCGCCCACAAGGCATGGCACGACACGTCGCCGGCCATCGGCAAGATCACGTACCCGCTGATCGGCGACCCGACGCACATCCTGTCGCGCAACTTCGACGTGCTGATCGAGGAAGAAGGTCTGGCCTACCGCGGCACGTTCCTGATCGATCCGGAAGGCAAGGTCAAGGTCGCCGAGATCCACGACAACGGCATCGGCCGCGACGCCAGCGAACTGATGCGCAAGGTCAAGGCCGCGCAGTACGTCGCCGCTCACCCGGGTGAAGTCTGCCCGGCAAAGTGGAAGGAAGGCGAAGCCACGCTGACGCCGTCGCTCGACCTGATCGGCAAGATCTGATCGTCACGATCCGCTACAAGCAGTCTACGCGATAGTCCGGTCATGTAGTTCGACCGGGCGGGCCGGTCGAAAAAACAACTGGTCATCGCTCACCTCGGACGTTTCGTCCAGGGGTCGTCCGGGCACGCCATGGGTCGTACGATACGTACCCGCCGCGCCCGGATGCGGCCCTCGTCCTGTGCCTTGCTCCATCATTCTCACGGAATTTCACAAGCCATGCTCGAATCAAATCTCAAAAATCAGTTGAAGGGCTATCTCGAACGGGTCACGTTGCCGATCGAGATCGTCGCATCGCTCGACGACAGCGAGAAGTCGTTCGAGCTGCAGGGGTTGCTGCGCGAAATCGCGGAACTCTCGGCACACATCACCGTGACGGAGCGGGCAGACGACGAGCACCGCAAGCCGTCCTTCTCGATCAACCGCCCGGGCGCCGATGTCGGCATCCGCTTCGCGGCGATCCCGATGGGGCATGAATTCACCTCGCTGGTCCTCGCGCTGCTGCAGGTCGGCGGCCACCCGGTCAAGCTCGAGCAGGACGTGATCGAGCAGATCCGCAATCTCGACGGCGACTTTGCGTTCGAGACCTACATTTCGCTGTCGTGCCAGAACTGTCCGGAAGTGGTGCAGGCGCTGAACGTGATGGCCCTGATCAACCCGCGCATCCGCAGCGTGACGATCGACGGCGCCCTCTTCCAGGATGAAGTCGAGAAGAAGGAGATCATGGCGGTCCCCACCGTCTACATGAACGGCGTGGTGTTCGGCCAGGGTCGCACGAGCGTCGAGGAGATCCTCTCGAAGCTCGACACCGGCGCAGTCGCCCGCAAGGCCGAGGCGCTGGCCTCGAAAGAGCAGTTCGACGTGCTGGTGGTGGGCGGCGGACCGGCTGCCGCCGCGGCGGCGATCTACGCGGCACGCAAGGGTATCCGCACCGGCGTCGTCGCCGAGCGCTTCGGCGGTCAGGTACTGGATACGCTCGCGATCGAAAATTTCGTGTCCGTCCAGGAAACCGAGGGACCGAAATTCGCGGCCGCGCTGGAACAGCATGTCAAGAGCTACGACGTGGACATCATGGACCTGCAGCGCGCCGAAAGTCTGGTGAAGGGACAGAAGAACATCGAGATCAAGCTGGCGAACGGCGCGGTGTTGACCAGCAAGACGGTCATCCTGGCGACCGGCGCACGCTGGCGCGAGATCAACGTCCCGGGCGAGCGCGAGTACCGCAATCACGGCGTGGCCTACTGTCCGCACTGTGACGGTCCGCTGTTCAAGGGCAAGCGCGTCGCGGTGATCGGTGGCGGCAACTCCGGCGTGGAAGCCGCGATCGACCTCGCCGGCATCGTCGCGGACGTGACGCTGATCGAATTCGGCACCGAACTGCGCGCCGATGCGGTATTGCAGAAGAAACTGCGCAGCCTGGGCAACGTGACCATCATCATGAATGCACAGACCAGCGAGATCACCGGCGACGGCAAGAAGGTCAACGGCCTGGCATTCAAGGAGCGCAGCTCCGGCGAGACGAAGCACATCGCGCTCGAAGGCGTGTTCGTGCAGATCGGACTGGTGCCGAACACCGAATGGCTGAAGGATTCGGTCGCGCTGTCCCGGCACGGCGAGATCCAGGTCGACGCGAAGGGTCAGACGTCGATGCCGGGCGTGTTCGCCGCGGGCGACGTGACGACCGTGCCGTACAAGCAGATCGTGATTGCCGTGGGCGAAGGCGCGAAGGCCGCACTCTCCGCTTTCGATCATCTGATCCGTCACTCCGACAGCGACGAGACGGCGCCGGTTGCGGCCGAGGCGGTCGCCGCCTGATCGCGGGATTCGCCGGCTGCCGTGCAGATTCGCCTGCGTGACGATCGAACGTGATCGGTCGCGCGGCAACAGGATCGAGCGACCTCGGGCAGAATCCAGCAAAATCAAGCCGTTGTGAAAAAGCCGGTCTTCTTGCGAAGACCGGCTTTTTTCATGGGCGCGCCGGTATCGGAATGCCCCGATATTTTTTCATCCTATAGGAATCATCCTATTCACTTAATAGGTTTGCCATCCTATGTTTGATAAATCAAATTAAACGAACCGCAACGGCTCTCGCGATGGTCAGGTCCGGCCTCTCCGCCGCGTTGCACCCCATCATGCGACAGACCTCACTTGACACGGCGATTGCAACCCTGAACCTGTTGAGTTGCCTGCGCCGGCAGCCCGAGCGGCAGCAGCTGTTTCTCGAACACAAGGCCCGTGCCATCGCCGACGTCGTGACGCTGGCGTTCGACGAATCCGATGCCGAACGCCAGGAGGCGCTGTTTTCGCTGGTCCGCGTGATCAACCTGATCTGAGCGGACCTGACCCGACGCGCGCCCGCGGAAAATCAGAAACGCTGACGGATGCCCACGGTCGCCGCGACCTGGCTATCCGTCGAAAAAGCGCTCAGGCCGTCGATGCCGGCCGTCGGACCCGGGTCGCCGGTGCCGCTGACGTGCCGGCACTCCCCTTCCCTGTACACGTCGGTACGCTTGGACAGTGCGCACGCGGCCTGCCCGCAACCACGCGGCGCGATGAAAAACCAACGGTTCCCGTCGCATCGTCGCGTCGATTCCTGCCTGTTGAAACGCAAGCCGCCGGGCATGCTGCGTCGACGGCCTGAAATTGGCCCCGGAAAACTGTTTTAATCGCTTGATCAGTTTTTTCTTACATTGTTACAGTCACGACGCGTGAGCCCACGCGACACTCCCAAAAAGGACCGTACTGTGAATTACCTGAAAGGACTCGCGCTCGTCGCGATGACCGTCGCGACCCTCGGCGCCGCACCCGCCATGGCGCAGGAAGTCTTCGTGCAGGGCGGCACGCAAGGCGGCGGCGTCGGCGCGGCACTGGGCCTCACCAGTTGGGCGGGAATGCACGCCGATATCGATGGCTTCAACGTGACCCATGATTTCCACGCGGGCGACAACAAATTCCATGGCACGCTGCACGTGCGCCACGCGGGCCTGTACGTGGACCTGTTCCCGTTCGCCGGCAGCGGTTTTCGGGTCACCACCGGCGCGCTGTTCAATCGCGACCGCCTCGAGAGCGTCGTGGTCCCCGACGATGGCTACTACACGTTGGACGGCAACCGCATTCCGGCGGCCCTGGCGGCCGGACAGACGGCGGCGATGACAGCGCGTTTTCCCACGGTCATGCCCTATCTGGGCATCGGTTTCGGGCACAAGCCCGTGAGCAAGGGCCTGGGATTCGTCGCCGATCTCGGGGTCGCCTACGGCCGGCCGCGGGTGAATTTCACGGGACCTGGGTTGCTCGCCTCGCTGGCCGGATCGGCATTGCGCGAAGAGGAAGACAAGATCCGCGATTCGATCCAGCGCTACCGCGTCTATCCAGTAGTCCAGATCGGTGCCAGCTACCGCTTTTGAGTATTTGCTTCCCGCCGCGCGTTGGTGCTCAAGTTCGGTGGTGATGTGCCGCTAAAGAGGGACCGTAAAATACGGCAAAAAATTCCCCAGAGGCTCACCCACATGCTCTTTCAATCAACACTTGCGTCGCGCATCGCGACCGGATTCGCCGCGCTCCTGCTTTCGCTGGTGGTGCTGACGGCCGTCGGCATCGTTCAGGTCAACAAGATCAACGACAGATTGACCACGATCAATGACGTCAACGGCGTGAAGGAACGCTACGCGATCAATTTCCGTGGCAGCGTGCACGATCGTGCGATCGCCGTGCGCGACATCCTGCTCGTGCCGGCCAGCGAGTTGCCGACGGTCGTCGACCATATCGCCCAGCTCGAAGCCGTCTACCAGAAATCGGCGGAACCGATGGACAGCCTGTTCGCCGCCGGCGCGGGCATCTCCGCGGCGGAACGCGACCAGTTGCAGAAGATCAAGGCGGCCGAAGCGCAGACCGTGCCGCTGGTGCATCAGGCGATCGCCATGCAGCAGCGCGGCGAGACGCCCGCCGCCACCGCCCTCGTGCTCGAGCAGGCGCGCCCCGCCTTCATCGGGTGGCTGGCCGCGGTCAACGGCTTCATCGACATGGAGGAAGAACTGAACGGTGGGCAGACCGCGGCGGCGCGTAGCGTCGGCGTGAACTTCCAATACCTGATGGTCGGCCTGACCCTCGCCGCCATCCTGCTCGGTTCGCTGATCGCCTGGCGCATCACGCGGCACATCACGCTCGCGCTCGGCGGCGAGCCGCAGGACGTGAAGCGGATCACGACGGCGATCGGCGACGGCAACCTGGCGATGCCGTTGCACCTGCGCGCCGGCGACACCGACAGCATCCTTGCCTCCCTCGGCCGGATGCAGACGGCACTGCGTACCGTGGTCGACGACGTGCGCGGGCATGCGGACGGCGTCTCCACCGCCAGCGGCCAGATCGCCCAGGGCAGCGCCGACCTGGCGAAACGCACCGAAGAGCAGGCCGCGTCGCTGCAGCAGACCGCGGCGTCGATGGAGCAGGTCGCCGTCACCGTGCGCAACACCGCCGACAGCGCGCAGCAGGCCCGCACGCTGGCGACGACGACCGCCACCGAGGTCGAACGCGGCAGCACGATGGTCCAGGGCATCGTGCAGACGATGGCCGGCATCACCGCCGAATCCAACAAGATCGCCGATATCACGTCGGTGATCGAGGGCATCGCCTTCCAGACCAATATCCTCGCGCTGAACGCCGCGGTCGAGGCCGCCCGCGCCGGCGAGCAGGGCCGGGGATTCGCCGTCGTGGCCACGGAAGTGCGCTCGCTCGCGCAGCGCTCGTCCAGCGCGGCGAAGGAGATCAAGGGACTGATCGGCGCGTCGGTCGAACGCGTGCACGCCGGCGCCGCCGAGATCCAGGGCGCCGCGGAAACCATGTCGCAGATCCTGACCTCGGTGCGTCGCGTCAACGACATCGTCAACGACATCGCGCAGGCCTCGGTCGCACAGGCGAGCGGCGTCGACGGAGTCGGCCGCTCGGTGTCGCATATGGACGAAACCACGCAGCAGAACGCCGCGCTGGTCGAGCAGACGACGGCCGCCGCGCAGTCGCTGGACGAACAGTCGCAACAGCTGCGCACGGCCGTCGGCGTATTCCGTACGCGCTGAGAAGGTCGCGCCGGCGCTCGCTATGCTCAGGCGGGCGCCACGCTATTTCGCGAGCGCGTCCTGGTGCATCTTTGCCGCGGCCGCCTTGTAGTCGTAGGTCGGATAGAACTCGGTGCGATAACCGCCCCATGCGGTGGTCTCGATCGCCCGATTGACCTCGCGCAACTTCTCGGCGGGTACCCGCAACGTCACCACCTGCCCGATCCCCATCATCACGTACCACGACACGACCTCCACGCCGGGCGGCGGGAAGGTCTTGAAGTAGCCCTGCTCCGTGAGCTGCTGATTGATCTTCGGCAACGGTTTGGATTCATCGTGCCGCAGGAAGATCGTCAGCAGGAACGTGCCGTCGTTCAGGGGTACGGGCGGCGGCATCTGCGGCGCGTTCTCGGCGTTCTGCGCCGCGCGGGCCTCCTGCGCCGGCACGCACAGCGGCGACAGCGCCGCGAGAGCGAGCATGACGCCCGCGAGCCGACTCGTTTTTTTCGACATGGATGCATCCTTCAAGGGCATGTGGCGCGTCGCACCGCCACCCGGGCGGCGACGCGGGGAGATTGCCTCTCCATGATCGTCCAAAACGCCGGCGTCGGCTGGCGACGCGCCCGGCTCGATTGCCGGGCGGTCGCAACGGGTTGAGTGCGATCCAGCGCTGGCCCCTGGATGACGACGGCGTCGTCGTCGACCGTTTGGCGCTCGCGCACACCGGCCTGCGCCTGAGCAATGTGCGCCCGCGCGCTGTATCTGAACAACGGCGTGGACTGGCTCGATGTCGCGAAGATCGTGTCGCTGGAGTACCCGGTCATGGCCCGCTGCGACGCCCTCGACGGCGCGACCGACGGCCTGATTTCCCACATGCCGGCGTGCAAGGTCCGATTCCGGCGATGCTCGGCCGCACCCGGCCGCACCCAGCCGCACCCGGCCGCACCCGGCCGCTGCGCCGCTATCCGTCATGGGTCCCCCACGTGGGCGGCGACGCCAGCGCGGCGAGCCGTTTCGTGTGCAGTCCGGCGGCCTGATACCGCCTCGCCTCGGCATGCGCGGGCGTCGCGTCGTGACGCGGTGTCAGCGCGCCGCGTCGTCCGACGTCGCGGGTTTCGGCGCATCCTGCCCCGTGTACAGCAGATCGCACGCCACCAGCACCAGCAGCGCGGCCGGCGCCAGCAACGGCAGGCGCAGCGCGCCGGCTGCGAGCGCGCCCGCGCCGGCGGCCAGGCTGTAGAAGAGCCAGGCGCAACCCGGCAGCAGCACGTCGGCGAGCGCGGGCGCCACCTCGCCCTGCCTTCGGCCGAACCATCCCGAAACATAACGCCCGACGAGGGCATCGCTGAACTTCACCATGTTGTTCGTCACGACGATGGTCTGGATCGACATGCCGCCGAATTTCGAGATGGTTTCCCCCTGCATCGCCATGGCCAGGCCGAGCAGCGGCAGCTCCAGCGGCACGCCCGCCCCGGCGCGCAGTCGCACCACGCTCGCCACCACCAGCACCAGCGCGACCACGACCAGTTCCACCGCGGGCCGGCGCAGGTGCCGTTTCAGAAAGCTCGCGATGATGCCGCCGAGGAAAAACAGCGCCACCGCGAAGCCGATCAGATAAAAGCGCGGCCACTGTCCGCGGGCGAACGTCAGGCCGAGCTGGACCGTATTGCCGGTCATGATGCCCGGGTAGATGCCGCCGATGTCCAGGAAGCCGATGACCTCGACATAGCCGGCGATCGCGGCCAGTGCGATGACGCGCCGCAACGAAACGAACAACGAGGGCGCGGCGGGCGACGGTGCGGGCGATGCAGCGGGAGACGGTGCGGCGGAAGCGGACATGGCGATCTGGGCGATTTATGGGGTTTTTCCGCCCGGCGCTCCGGCGGCCAACGCGGCGAATTCCGCGCGGATCGCCTGGCCGTGCTGGTCGAGCGTCGGCGCGCCGGCGCGCACCGCCGGGTCGGGGTAGTTGCTGATCTTCACCGGGTTGCCCGGCATCCGCACCCCGCCCGCTTCGATCAGCATGTTGCGCGCGGCGGTCTGCGGCAGTTGCGCGGCCTCGGCGACATTGAGCAGCGGCGCCACCGGCACGCCCGCTTCGTGGATCACCGCCAGCCAGCGCTCGGCGGATCGGGTTTTCAGCGCCGCTTCCAGCGCGTCCTTCAATACCGCCTGGTTCACCATCCGGTCCGGGTTCGTCAGGAAACGGGGATCGGCCGCCAGTTCGGGACGGCCGATGGACGTGCACAGCGCGCCGAACAGGTGGTCGTTGCCGCAGCAGATCACGATGTGCTTGTCGGCGGTGAGAAAAACGTCGAACGGCGCCATGTACGGATGGCGGTTGCCGATGCGCAGCGGCGCCGCGCCGGTAGCGACATAGGCCATCATCCCATGCTCCAGGAAGGCCAGCGTCGCGTCGAACATCGCGATGTCGACATGCGCGCCCTTGCCGGTTCTTTCCCGCGCATACAGCGCGCTGGCGATGCCCGAGAACATGAACACGCCCGCGCACAGATCCGACAGCGAGGTGCCGACGCGCGTGGGCGGCCCGTCGGGAAAGCCCGTCTCGTCCATGATCCCGCTCATCGCCTGGATGATCGTGTCGTACGCCGGGAAATGCGTGAGCGGCCCGGTCTGCCCGAAACCGGACGACGACGCGAAGATCAGCCGCGGATTGATCTTCGCCAGCGCCTCGTAGGAAAATCCGAGGTGCGCCATCGTCCCGGGCCGGAAGTTCTCGGTGAGCACATCCGCCTTGCGCACGATGTTCAGGAAGATCTCCCGGTCGGCCTCGGCCTTCAGATCCAGCACCACGCTTTCCTTGCCGCGATTCACGAAGCTGAAATACAGCGACTGGTCGTTTACGAACGGCCCGTAGGTGCGCGTGTCGTCGCCGTGGCCGGGCGGCTCGACCTTGATCACGCGCGCACCCAGGTCGCTCAGCAACGTCGTGCCGAACGGACCGTTCAGCACATGCGTCAGATCGACGACGAGGATTCCCGAGAAAGGCCCGGCCGGCCGGTCGCCGGCGGCCGGCGATGCAGCGCCCGTGGATGCGCCGGCCGCGGATGCCGCAGTCGTGGAAGGGTGGGTCATGGCTGTCGTCGTCACGGATGAGCGGCCGCGCTATGCGGATTGAGATTTTTGAGATGGCCGCTTTCGGTGCCGGCGGTCGGATCGATGCGGCAGTTGATCAGCGCGGGCTTGCCGGACGCGAGCGCCGCCGTCAGCGCACCACCCAGCGCCGCGGCATCGGCCACGTCGTGGCCCGCGCCGCCGAACGCCTCGATCAGCTTGTCGTAGCGCGCGCCCTGCATCAGCACCGTGGGCGCCACGTCGCCGCCGCGCGGGTTCACCCCGTCGCCGCGATACACGCCGCCGTTGTTGAAGACCACCACCACCACCGGCAGGTGGTAGCGGCAGATCGTCTCGATCTCCATGCCGCTGAAACCGAAGGCGCTGTCGCCCTCGATCGCCAGCACCGGCCGGCCGCTGGTGACCGCCGCGCCGATCGCATAGCCCATGCCGATGCCCATCGCCCCCCAGGTACCCGCGTCCAGACGCTTGCGCGGCGTATGCATGTCGAGGATGTTGCGCCCGAAATCCAGCGTGTTCGCGCCCTCGTTCACCAGGTGGATATCCGGCGAACGGGCCAGCACGGCACGGATCGCCGCGAACGCGCTGGAGAAATTCATCGGCGTCGGCGTTTCCGCGAGACGCGCCGCCATGCGTTCGGCATTGCGCTGCTTGCGCGCGTCGATCGCCTCGCGCCATGCCGCGCTCGCGCCGACCTGCCCCGGTTGCAGGGCGGCATTCAGCGCGGCGATGCTCGACCCGATGTCACCCGCCATCGGCGCGGCGATCGGCTGGTTGCTGTCGAATTCGGTGGCCTGGATATCCAGCTGCACGAACTGCGTCGTCGCCGACCACTGGCTGCCCTTGCCGTGCGCGAGCAGCCAGTTCAGACGCGCGCCCACCAGCATCACCACGTCCGCCTCGGCCAGCACGAAGGACCGCGCGGATGCCGCGCACTGCGGGTGATCGTCGGGCAGCAGCCCCTTGGCCATCGACATCGGCAGGAACGGGATGCCGGTCGCCTCGACGAAGGCGCGGATGGCGTCGTCGGCCTGGGCGTACGCCGCGCCCTTGCCGAGAATGATCAGCGGCTTCTGCGCAACCGACAACAGCGCCAGCGCGCGGCCGACCGATTCCGGCGCGGGCAACTGGCGCGGCGCGGGGTCGACCACGCAGACCAGCGAGCGCGCCGCGAGGTCGGCGTCGATTGCCGCGCTCAGCACGTCCGCGGGCAAATCGAGATAGACGCCGCCCGGACGCCCGGACACCGCCGCGCGGATCGCGCGGGCGATGCCGATGCCGATGTCCTCCGGGCGGTTGACGCGAAACGACGCCTTCGTATAAGGCTTCGCCGCGTTCATCTGGTCGAGTTCCTCGTAATCC
>JBPBQT010000201.1:0-16565 GCA_050955065.1 Janthinobacterium lividum
GTGCTGGTATACGCCTTCGAGAAACGCCGGGGCCCAGCCCGCGCCGCCCTTGCCGAACGCCGCGCGCAACGGCGCGCACGCATGGCGGATCGCGAGGTAATCGGCGTCGTCCTCGATCGTCACCCACCCCCAGTCCAGCATGACCCAGGTCTCGTTGATGGCCTCGGTCAGGTGCTCCAGGGTCTCGCAAGGGGGCAATGCCATGGCGCGCGCGAAACGCTCGCCGATCCGCGCCATCAGCCCGCGCAACTCCGGCGCGCCCAGCTGCCCCTCGAATTCCTCGGCAAGCGCGAGCAGGAACCCGCGCCACTGCCTCGAACATTGATGCTCTTCGTAGTACCCGAGCATCATCGCTTGCTGGTCGACCATAGATCCCTGCCCCTGTTTCTTGTCAGCGCGGCCCGCCTGTCGTGCGGGGTGAGAGGATGCAGCACACCGGCAACGGCCATGAATGTGCGGTAGCGCACACAGCCAGGCAGAAGCGCGCCCATCATAGCGCATCCATTGTCCCACCCGATTTTAGCGAGATCGAGACAACGTAAATAGTGCGACTATACAACGCGAAAACGGTAATTTTGAGAAATTGAACCGGATAACCCGCGCATCTCCGCCACAGCTGTGGCATAGAGACATGAGCCTGGCGAGACCCTCTGCGCGACTCCGCGCGCAGGACCGTCGCCTGGGATTTACGGCACAATGAGACTGCACTTCCTTCCCTTCGGACCCGCCGCCAGATGAGCTTCCCTTCGCCTTCATCCGAGACCGACGCGCCTTCCCCGGTCGCCATCGGCGACCTGCAGGGATGCCGCGACGCGCTGGATCGCCTGCTCGAGAAGATCGAGCGCAGCGATCAGGCGTGGAATGCGCAACGGCAGACGCCGGTTCCCGCGCCGCTCTGGTTCGCCGGCGACCTGGTCAACCGGGGTCCCGATTCGCTGGGAACCTTGCGCCGTCTGATCGGGCTCGGCGAACGCGTCACCGCCGTGCTGGGCAATCACGACCTGCATCTGCTGGGCGTCGCGGCAGGGGTGCGCACGCAGAAAAAGAGCGACACGCTGACCGACATCCTGGACGCACCCGACGCCGAGGCATTGCTCGACTGGGTCCGGCATCGGCCGCTCGCGCATTTCGCCGATGGCATGTTGATGGTGCATGCCGGCGTGCTGCCGCAATGGGATGTCGACGAAACGCTGGCGCGCGCGCGGGAAATCGAACACGGCCTGCGCAGCACCGACTGGCGCGCGTTCGTCGCCCGCCTGTTCGGCGGCGACGGCACCGCGTGGCAGGCGGACCTGACGGGCGACACGCGGTTGCGGGTCATCGCCAATGCCCTGACCCGGCTGCGCTTCTGCAACGCCGACGGCGTCATGGAATGGAAGGCGAATGGCGGCCTGGATTCGGCGCTGCCGGGCTTCATGCCCTGGTTCGACGTGCCCGGCCGGCGCACGGCGGACGTCACCGTCATTTTCGGGCACTGGGCCGCCCTCGGGCTGATCCGTCGCGACCGCCTGTACGGCCTGGACAGCGGCTGCGTCTGGGGCAACGCGCTCAGCGGCGTGCGCCTGACGCCCGATCCCGACGCGCGCGAGTTGTTCCAGGTACCCTGTGCGAAGCGCCCGGCGCCCACGCCCCCCGCGCCATCCCAGAAATCGCCCTGACGGGCCTCAGGCGCCCTCATGGGCCTGCTTCTTCGGCGCTCAGGGCGCGTTTATGCAGCGCGGCGCGGCCTGGCCCGCGCGGGCACGTGCCCACGTGCCGCATGCCCGCATGCCGAATCTGCCGCCCATCTAGTCGAGCGCTAGTCGAGCGCCGGGCGCACGCCCGCCTGCAGCGCGGCCAGCGCCGTCGCTACCGCCGTGTGCGCGGCGGCGGCGGCCGTGCGCCGGTCCGGCAAGTCGCGCAGCGGTTCGCCGACGTGGAGATGCGCAATCAGCGGCGCACCGGCGAGCAACTGGCGCACCGACATGCCGAAGGTCATCTCGCCGACGAAGGCGGGCGCGAGCGACTGCCGCCCGCTCGCATCCTCGTACATCACGCACAGCGGCTGCACCGGCGTCCCGGCCGTGATTGCCGCCTGCATCAGGTTGGTGTGAAACGGCGCCACGCTGCGTCCGTCGCTGGTCGTGCCCTCGGCGAACACGCAGATCAGGCCGTCCGCGGCGAGCACGCCGGCCAGCTGTTCGACCACGCGCCTCGCATCGCTACGCCGTTCGCGTCGGATGAAGACCGTACCGGCCGACTTCACCAGCCAGCCGATCAGCGGCCAGCCCTCGATCTCCGCCTTCGCGACGAACGGCGTCGGCCGCCAGGCGTCGATCACCTGGATATCGAGCCAGGAAACATGGTTCGACACCACCAGCACGCCTGACGCCAGCACCTCGCCATGCGTGTGCACCCGCAGCGTCACGCCGCACAACGCGAGCAGGCGCTGCGACCAGGCCTGTATGTGGGCCTGGCGCCCGGCCGCGTCGGCGCGGCGATAGACGGTGCGCAGCACCAGCATGCCGCGCAGCAGGTGCAGGACCAGCCGCGCCCGTGCGAAACGCGCGGGCGGCGCCAGCCGCCGCGAGGCCGGCGCGGCGTTCATCGAAGCGCGGACGACGGCGCCGAACGCCCGGTCTGCGGCTGCCCCGGGCTTTCGTGCCCCGGGCTTTCGTGCCCCGGGCTTTCGTGCCCCGGGCTTTCGTGCCCCGGGCTTTCGTGCCCCGGGCTTTCGTGCCCCGGGCTTTCGTGCCCCGGGCTTGCCCATCCTGGGCGCTCATACACCCAGCGGCCCCCGACCATCGTCGCCAGCACCGGCGCCGGCAACTCGAAACCGGCGAACGGCGTGTTGTGCCCCTGACTGACGAAGCTGTCGGGTACGACCTGCCAGAAATCCGCCGGATCGAACAGGCAGAGGTCGGCCGCCTCGCCGACGGCCAGCCGCCCCGCCGGCAGCCCCGCGAGCGCCGCCGGGGACGAGGTGACCCGCGACAGCGCCTGCGCCAGCGGCACGCCCTGTTCCTGCGCCCACTTCACGCTCAGCGACAGCAGCAGTTCCAGCCCGCTCGCGCCCGCGCCCGCCTCGCCGAACGGCATCAGCTTCTCGTCGTCGTCGAGCGGCGTGTGGTCCGAGCAGATCGCGTCGATCGTGCCGTCGAGCAGGCCCGCGCGGATCGCGTCGCGGTCGCGCGGGCCGCGCAGCGGCGGATCGAAGCGATACTGCGCGTCGAAGTAGCCGATGTCGAGATCGACTAGATGCACGTGGTGGATCGTCACGTCGCAGCTCACCTTGAGCCCTTCGGCCTTCGCCGCGCGCACCAGCGCGATGCCGGCGGCCGACGACAGATGGCACAGGTGCACCCGCGCGCCGGTGGCGCGCACCAGCTCGAAGATCGTGTGCAGCGCGATCGTCTCGGCCGCCACCGGCACGCCCGAGAGCCCCAGGCGCGAGGCGAACGCGCCGCTGGCCGCCACGCCGCCGGCCGCCAGCGAGGCCTCCTGCGGGCGCAGCCAGACGCTGTAGCCGTACGTCGTCGCGTATTGCAGCGCCCGCAGCAGCACCTTGACGTCGCGCAGCGGCGTGTTCGCCTGCGAGAACCCGATGCAGCCCGCCTCGGTCAGTTCCGCCATTTCGGTGATCGCCTTGCCCTCGAGGCGGGTGGTCAACGCGCCCAGCGGATAGACGCGCACGCCGTCCAGGCCGCGCGCGCGGAACTTCAGCATCTCGACCAGGCCCGGCTCGTCGAGCGGCGGATCGGTGTCGGGCGGGCAGACCAGGCTGGTGACGCCGCCGGCGGCGGCCGCCGCCATCTCCGATTCGAGCGTCGCGCGGTGCTCGTAGCCGGGTTCGCGCAGCCGCGCGGACAGGTCGACCAGCCCGGGCATGATGAATTTTCCGCCGGCATCCACGACGACGACATCGTCGCCCGCGAACCCTTGCGGCGGCGCATCGCCATCGACGCCGCCGATGCCGACGATGCGTCCGTCGGCGATGAACACGTCCTGCCGGCTTTGCGTGCGCGCGACCGTGTCGAGCACGGTGCCGCCCTTGATCTGGATCTTCATGGCGCGTGTGATCTCGTTATTCATTGTTGCCCGCGACGATGCCCATGACCGCCATGCGCACCGCGATGCCGAACGTCACCTGGTCGAGGATCACCGATTGCGGACCGTCGGCCACGCGCGAATCGATCTCGACGCCCCGGTTCATCGGCCCCGGATGCATGACGATCGCGTCCGGCTTCGCCAGCGCCAGCCGCTGCGGCGTCAGCCCCCAGCGCTTGAAATATTCCTGCGCCGACGGCAGCAACGCACCGCTCATCCGCTCGTTCTGCAGGCGCAGCATGATGATCACGTCGGCGCCGCGCAGCCCCTCGTCGATATCGTGGAACACCCGCACGCCGAGCTGTTCGAGGCCCGACGGCAGCAGCGTGCGCGGTCCGACGGCGCGCACTTCCGGCACGCCGAGCGTGGTCAGCGCGTGAATGTCCGAGCGCGCCACCCGCGAATGCAGGATGTCGCCGACGATCGCGACCGTCAGGCCGGTGAAATCGCTCTTGTAGTGGCGGATCGTGTACATGTCGAGCAGGCCCTGCGTCGGATGCGCGTGGCGTCCGTCGCCGGCATTGATCACGTGCACATGCGGCGCGCAATGCTTGGCGATCAGGAACGGCGCGCCGCTTTCGGCATGGCGGACGACGAACATGTCGGCATGCATCGCCGACAGGTTGTTGATCGTGTCGAGCAGGGACTCGCCCTTGCTGGTCGACGAGGCGTTGATGTTCAGGTTCAGCACGTCCGCCGACAGGCGTTTCGCGGCGATCTCGAACGTCGTGCGCGTGCGGGTCGAATTCTCGAAAAAGAGATTGAACACCGACTTGCCGCGCAGCAGCGGCACCTTCTTGACCTCGCGGTCGGTGACGCCGACGAACTGCTCGGCGGTGTCGAGGATATGCGTGACGATGGCGCGCGGCAGCCCTTCGATCGTCAGCAGATGCTTGAGTTCGCCGTTGCGCGTGAGCTGCGGATTGCCGGCGCGCGTGGCGGCGCGCAGCACCGCGGGCGCGCCTGCGGTCGCCGCGGCGACGGGCACGGCGGTGACAGGTGCGGCGGTGACATCGGAAACGCGCGAGGCGGCGGGGTCGACGGGGTCGACGGGCGAAGCCGCGTGGGGACTGTTCATGGATCTATGACTCGGGGCGGTGACGGGTGCGGTGCATCGAAGCGCTGTTGAAGAAGAAGCGAAAGCGGGGACGGGACGCGCCGTGCGGGGGGCACGACGCACGCATCGGGCCGCATTGCATCAGGCGGCGCGCATCAGGTCGAGCGGCGTGCCAGATCGAACCCGAAACCGCCAGCGGCGTCGCGCGTCATGACCAGCGACTGCGTCGTCTCCAGCGTGACGCGCGTGGCCGCGAAGCGCGCGGCGATCGGCAGTTCGCGGGCGCCCCGATCCACCAGCACGCCCAGCTCCACCGAAGCGGGCCGGCCGTAATCATACAGCTCATTGATCGCCGCGCGAATCGTTCGCCCCGTATGCACGACGTCGTCGAGCAACAGGATGCGGCACCCGGCGATGTCGAACGGCAGATGCGTCGGACTCGACTGCCCGTGCAGGCCCCTGCTGGCGAAATCGTCGCGGTGCAGCGCCACGTTGACCACCCCATGGCGCACGACGTCGTCCGGCGCGGCGTCCCGCGGCGCGCGCATCAGGTCGGCCGCCAGGCGTTCGGCCAGCCAGGCGCCGCCACTGTGGATTCCCACCACCGCGATGCCATCGGGCGCGCCGAGCGACGGCCCGTAGGCGTCGATCAGTTGCGCGAAGAGCGTGCGATAGAGCGCTTCGGCATCAAGCGTGTGCATAGTCGTCCAGGTACTGTTGCAGAATGATTCGCGCGGCCTCGTCATCGATCGCCGCGCCGTGCTTCGGCCGGCCCGTGCCCCGTTGCGGGGTATGCGCCATCGGACGCCGACCCCGCGCCTCCACCGACGAATAGCGCTCGTCGACCCAGACCACCGGCAGGTCGAAACGGCCGTTCAATTGGTTGCCGAAACGGCGCGCAAGCTGGGTCATCGCATGCGGCGCGCCGTCCGGATGGCAAGGCAGGCCGACAACCACCAACGCCGGCTGCCAGGCGGCGATCAGCTTGCCGATCTCGTCGAAGCGGTACTGCCGGTCGCGGTTCTCGACGATGCCGAGCGCGCGCGCCGCGCCGGTCAGCGAGTTGCCGATGGCCACGCCGATGCGCTTCTCGCCATAGTCGAATCCCAGCAGCACCGACGCCTGCGGGCGGGCGGGCGATGGTGGCGCATGCGTCGCGACGGACGGGCCGTCGGCCGCCGGCTCAGGCGTGGCCGGCTTCACCCGACAACATCGTCAGGGACACGCCAAGGAGCCCGAGCGCCGCTTCCAGCCGCTGCTCGGCCGGCACGTCGAACACGATGCTCGGGTCGGCATCGACGCTCAGCCAGCCGTTGCGACCCATCTCGTCCTCGAGCTGCCCGGCGGCCCAGCCGGCGTGGCCCAGCGTCAGCAGGAACTTCTTCGGCCCCTGCCCGCTCGCGACCGCCTCGAGCACGTCTTTCGACGTGGTCATCTCCAGGCCGCCCGGCACGACCATCGACGACGTGTACTCTCCCGCCGGCTCGTGCAGAACGAAGCCGCGCTCGGTCTGCACCGGACCGCCGAAGTACACTGGCAGCGAGGACAGCGTCGCGTTTTCAAGCTTCAGATCGATGCGCTCGAACAGCGATTTCATGTCGATATCGGTCGGCCGGTTGATCACCAGGCCGAGCGCGCCCTGTTCGGTATGCTCGCAGCAATACACGACCGTACCCGCAAATGTCGAGTCCGCCATGCCGGGCATGGCGATCAGGAACTGATTGGTAAGGTTGATGCGATCGGCGGGTGTCTTGGACATAATGCAATCTTAGCAAATACACGGTGGTGGCATGCCCGAATTCAGTAACGCCCTGATATGGTTCCGGCGCGATCTCCGCACCCGCGACCACACTGCACTTTACCACGCACTGCGCGAGGCCAGACAGGTGCACTGCCTGTTCGTTTTCGACACGACGATCCTGGACCCGCTGCCGGAGGACGACCGGCGCGTCGCCTTCATCCATGCGTCGCTCGCGGCGCTCGGCGCGACGCTGCACGCGGCCGGCGGCCAGCTCTGGGTCGCGCAGGGCGACCCCGCCGCGGTCGTGCCCGCCGTCGCCCGGGCGCTCGACGCGGACGCCCTGTTTTTCAACCACGACTACGAACCGGCCGCCCGCGCGCGCGACGCGGCGGTCACCGAGGCGCTCGCGCGCGACGGCCGCGCCGTGCGCAGCTTCAAGGATCAGGCGATTCTCGAACGGGACGAGGTACTCACCGGCAGCCGCCGGCCCTACAGCGTCTTCACGCCGTACAAGCGGTCGTGGCTGCAGAAGGCCGCCGAAACGCAGGCGTTCGGCGCGCGGCCGTCGGAACGGCACCTCGACCGGCTCGCCCCGCGCACCGGGACGACGCGCCTCGCCGCGGCGCCCCTGGCCGCGGCCGAGGCAACGGCGTCGGCAGTCATGCCGGCGTCAACCCCGGCCGCACCTTCGACGGCTCCGGTCCCATCAACGGCGCACGTCGCGCCCTACGGCCTGAGCACGCAACTGCCGTCGCTCGCCGCGCTCGGTTTCCCGACGGCCCGCCCGCCCACCGCCGCCGGCGAGGAAGCCGCGCTGCAGATGCTCGAGGATTTCGAGCCCCGCATCGACGACTACCACGGCACACGCAACTTCCCCGGGCTCGCCGCCACCAGCGGTCTGTCCGTACACCTGCGGCACGGCACGGTGTCGGTCCGGGCACTGGCCCGTACCGCCTACGCCGCCGCGCAATCCGCGCGCGCCCGGACCGGCGCCGAAACCTGGCTGTCGGAACTCGCCTGGCGGGATTTCTTCTTCCAGGTCCTGCACCACCATCCGCGGCTGGTCGACGCGCCCGAACACCGCGCCTTTCGCCCGGAATACGATGCGATTCCCTGGGAAACGGGCGAGGCCGCGGACGACGACTTCGCCGCCTGGTGCGAGGCGCGTACCGGCTACCCGCTGGTCGACGCGGCGATGCGGCAGATCAATCAGACGGGATTCATGCACAACCGCATGCGCATGGTGACCGCCACCTTCCTGTGCAAGGATCTGGGCATCGACTGGCGGCGCGGCGAAGCCTATTTCGCCCGCCAGCTGAACGACTTCGACCTGTCGGCCAACAACGGCAACTGGCAATGGGCGGCGTCCAGCGGCTGCGACGCGCAGCCCTGGTTCCGTATCTTCAATCCGCTGACGCAGTCGGAGAAATTCGATGCCGGCGGCACGTTCATCCGCCGCTACGTGCCCGAACTCGCCGCGCTCGACAACCGGACGATCCACGCGCCGTGGCTGGCCAGACCCGAGGTCCTCGCGCGTGCGGGCATCGTGCTGGGCCGCGACTATCCACGGCCGCTGGTCGATCATGCGCTGGCTCGGGAAAGGACGCTGGAGCGCTACGCGGTCGTCAAGTCCGCGCGCGCGCGCGACGCGCTGCTAGGGACGCCGCCGGACGCAGACGGGGACGGGGATACAGATGCGGACCCCGATATCGCCGCGGACGACGACCGTTGATCAGATCTGCACCATCTCGAAATCTTCCTTGCGGGCGCCGCACTCCGGGCAGGTCCAGTTGATCGGCACGTCTTCCCAACGCGTCCCCGCAGCGATGCCTTCCTCGGGCAGGCCGGCCTCTTCGTCGTACATCCAGCCGCAAATGAGGCACATCCAGTTCTGATATTCCATTCTCTCGATGCGTCGCAGGACGATCCGTTACAATATGAACCGTGATGGTACCGTTTCGGCGCGCCGCTGAGAAGCCGCCTCCGTCAAACATTCGTCGCAAAAAAGATAAACGGACCTCTATTCCCCTTCATGACCAGCGACGCTCCTCCGATTGTCCTCACCTTCGGGATTTCCGACCCGACGGGCGCCTCCGGCATCCAGGCCGATCTGCTGACCCTGGCGAGCATGGGCTGTCACGGCGTCACGGTGCTGACCGGTTACGCGACGCGCGACTCGCTGGACAGCGGCGAGCTGATCTCGGTCGACCCGGAACGCGTCGCCAGCCAGGCGCGGATGCTGCTCGAGGACATGCCGATCGCGGCGTTCAAGATCGGCGCCACGACGCGCGCGGAGATCGTCAGCGCCATCGCCGAGGTCGTCGCCGACTATGACGACGTGCCGTTGATCGTCTGCCCGGACTTCACGCTCGACGACGAGCATGTACTGGCGGGCGACGACCTGCGCGAGTCGATCGCCGAACTGCTCGCGCCGCAGACCTCGGTGCTGGTCGCGGACCGCAGCATGGTGATGCAGCTGGTGCAGGTGGACAGCGACGGCGAGGCGCTCACCCTCGAACAGGCGGTCGCGCAGCTGGTCGAGGACGGATGCGAGTATCTGCTGCTGAGCGAGCATACCGCCGGGCGCCACATCAATACCCTGTTCGGCGAGGAAGGCGAGCTGCGCCAGGACGTGTTCGTCCGCGATCCGCAGACGATGCTGGGCATCGGCGACACGCTGGCGTCGGCGATCGCCGCGCTGCTGGCAACCGGCATGGCACCGCCCGACGCCGTGCGCGAGGCGCAGAACTACGTCTACCAGGCGGTGCGCGCGGCGTTCCGGCCCGGCATGGGCGCCTACATACCGCAACGCATGTTCTGGGCACATCGCCATGCCGGCGTCGATGCGCCGCCGATGGCCGGCATCATCGCGGATCCGGGCGGCACGGCGCTGCCGTCGATCCGTCACTAGACCCGCTTTCGCCGCACGAAAAAAATCGCCACCGCAAGCTGCCCGGTGGCGATTTTTTTCGTGCGTCCTCTCCTTGCGGGAGGACGCGGGCCCGGGACGCCGCCGTCAGGCGATGTCCCGGATGGACATTACATATCCATGCCCATGCCGCCCATGCCGCCCATGCCGCCCGGCATGCCGCCGCCGGCAGGTGCTTCGTCCTTCGGCAATTCGACGACCGCGCAATCCGTCGTCAGCAGCAGGCCGGCGACCGATGCGGCGTTCTGCAGCGCGGTACGCGTGACCTTCGTCGGGTCGACGACACCGGCTTCCACCAGATCGCCGTACTCGCCGGTCGATGCGTTGTAGCCGTAGTTGCCCGTGCCCTTCTTCACTTCCGCGACGACGACGCTGGCTTCTTCGCCACCGTTCGACACGATCTGACGCAGCGGCTCTTCCATCGCGCGCAGCACGATCTTGATGCCGGCGTCCTGATCGGCGTTCAAGCCCTTCAGGCCCTTGATCGCTTCACGAGCGCGGATCAGCGCAACGCCGCCGCCAGGAACGATGCCTTCCTCGACGGCTGCGCGCGTGGCGTGCAGTGCGTCTTCGACACGTGCCTTCTTTTCCTTCATTTCGACTTCGGTCGCCGCGCCCACCTTGATCAGCGCCACACCGCCGGCCAGCTTGGCGACGCGTTCCTGCAGCTTTTCACGGTCGTAGTCCGACGAAGCTTCCTCGATCTGCGCACGGATCTGCGAGACGCGGGCTTCGATGTTCTTCGCATCGCCGTTGCCGTCGATGATCGTCGAGTTTTCCTTGCCCACTTCGATGCGCTTCGCCTGACCCAATTCCGTCAGCGTCGCCTTTTCCAGCGTCAGACCGGTTTCCTCGGCGATGACCTGACCACCGGTCAGGATCGCGATGTCTTCCAGCATGGCCTTGCGACGGTCGCCGAAGCCCGGTGCCTTGACGGCGACGGTCTTCAGGATGCCGCGGATGCTGTTGACGACCAGGGTCGCCAGCGCTTCGCCTTCGATGTCTTCCGCGATGATCAGCAGCGGACGGCTCGACTTCGCGACCTGTTCCAGGATCGGCAGCAGATCACGGATGTTCGAGATCTTCTTGTCGTGCAGCAGGACGTACGGATTGTCCAGAATCGCGACCTGCTTTTCCGGGTTCGTGACGAAGTACGGCGACAGGAAGCCACGGTCGAACTGCATGCCTTCGACCACTTCCAGCTCGTCCTCGAGCGACTTGCCGTCTTCGACGGTGATCACGCCTTCCTTGCCGACCTTGTCCATCGCTTCGGCGATGCGATCGCCGATCGACGTGTCGCTGTTCGCCGAGATCGAACCGACCTGCGCGATTTCCTTGGTCGTCGTGCACGGCTTGCTCAGCTTCTTCAGCTCTTCGACCGCAGCGATGACCGCCTTGTCGATGCCGCGCTTCAGATCCATCGGGTTCAGGCCGGCAACCACGAACTTCTGGCCTTCGCGAACGATCGCCTGCGCCAGCACGGTCGCCGTCGTCGTGCCGTCGCCAGCGTTGTCGCTGGTGCGCGATGCGACTTCCTTGACCATCTGCGCGCCCAGATTCTGGAAGCGGTCCTTCAGTTCGATTTCCTTCGCGACCGACACACCGTCCTTGGTGATCGTCGGGCCGCCGAAGCTGCGCTCGAGCACGACGTTGCGGCCCTTCGGACCCAGGGTGACCTTGACCGCATTGGCCAGGATGTTGACACCCTCAACCATCTTTGCGCGGGGGCTATCGCCAAACGAGACTTCTTTCGCTGCCATGTCTTTGAAACTCCAAGAATGCTTTGAACATAAGGAAATACGGAGACGGCGGACCCGGAAGCGGGCCGCCGCCCGGACCGCTGCCGCGCGACCCGGCCCGTTGGCCAGGCCTGAGCGGTCTTAGCGCGGCTTGACCGGCCGAATCTTAACGGTTGACGATCGCCATGATGTCTTCTTCACGCATGACCATCAGCTCGTCGCCGTCGACCTTGACGGTCTGACCCGCATACTTGCCGAACAGCACACGGTCGCCCACCTTGACGTCGAGCGCATTCTGCACGCCCTTGTCGTCCCGCTTGCCGGGACCCACTGCCAGGACTTCGCCCTGATCCGGCTTTTCTGCAGCCGAATCCGGCAGCACGATACCCGAGGCGGTCTTGGTTTCTTGGTCGAGACGCTTGACGATGACGCGATCATGCAAGGGACGAAGGTTCATACACACTCCTTTCAATCGGTACAGGAACCACGGTGAGGCCAGCCGGCGTCAGGCGCCAGGAGGCGAGATGTTTTGTTAGCACTCTCGTCTAACGAGTGCTAATTATAGGGACGGGATCGAGCAAATTCAAGGCGTACCCGTCAAATGACCCAAACAAATTTCGTCTACGGGAAAACCCCGGGCACTGCGCGTGCTCAGGCATTCGCGCAAACCCACTCGGCAATGCGCGCGAAACGCTGACGGCGAAACGCGCGCGACGCGGCGTGGTTCTCGAATTCCTGGCGCACGAGGTCCAGCAGTCCCATGCCGTGCGCCTCCAGCATCATCGGAAACACGCTCGAGCGGCTCAGCCCGGGGCGCGTGCCCGCCTCCAGAAACCGCAGGTGCCCGTCGCGGCCCGCCAGGAAATCGAACCGGCAGTACGTTTCGTCGCGAAACGCCCGGGCGATACGTTCGGCGGCGCGGCACGCCTGAAGGGCGATCGGATCGTCGGCAGGCAGTTGCCGGATGCGCCCGCCACCCGGCACCGGCTCGCCCTGGCGCATGCCCCCGGCCCGCGCCGGCGGCTTCACCTCGAAAACCGGCAGCCATTGCCGCTGCCCGGCCGCGTGGACCATGCCGACCACGATCTCGACGCCGTCGATGCGCTCCTGGATCAGGAAATGATCGTCGAACGGCGCGATATCGCTCGCGTAGCGCTCGATCTCCTCGTCGATCAGCAAGTCGAGCGGGAGAATCTTGAACGAACCGCCCGCGGCGTTCGGCTTGAGCAGCACCGGGCGCTTGCCGAAGCGCTGCACCGCCTCCTGCAACGCGCGTTGCGGCTGACTGCTGGGAACCAGCACGGTGTCGAGCGATGTCAGCAGGTCGCCGGCGAGCTTCTCGACGACGCAGGCCTGCGCGAACTTGTCGAAGGCCAGCGCGGCGCTCAGCGTCGAGCCCGCGTTGTCGGGAAAATCGAAGAAGCGCGCGAGCCCCTGGAACGTGCCGTCCTCGCCGTCCTGCCCCTGCAGCAGCGAAAAAACGAAGTCGCCGCCGTCGCACAGCGCCTCGACGAACGCCGCGGGGGTGATCTCCCGGCCGCGCGCCAGCAGGTGCGGCGCCGACGGCAGCCCGTCGTGCTCCCGCGGCCCGGACGCGCGCAGCTTGCCGTTCGGCGCGATCGCGATCACGTTCGCGATCGCGATATCGTCCGGTCGCGTTTCGAGCAAGCGCTCCCGGACATGCTCGTACATGCGGCAGGAGGCGCGGTTCTCGACCGAACGGCCGCCGAATAAAAAAGTGATTGCTGGCATGGTGACTCCTGATAGCCCATCTTCCCGCCGGCGCAGCGCGTGCCCGGATCGGGCCGTCACCGCCCGGAACACCCGGATTGATATTTCGTCATCCTCATCGATCGGGATGACCGGACGCATTCTACGACGCGTTCGCGGGTGAGGGTTCTACGAAGAATCGTAGCGGCCGGCGGCCGTCGCGTCCATCTGGCCGCCTGGCTAGCCAGGCGCCGGCGCGTTCGCGTCGGGTGCGTACGCGTCGAGGCCGATCTCGCGCAACACGTCGAGGACCAGCGCCGCGGCCGGCGACGGCAACTGCGAGAAGCGGGTGACGATGCCGAAATTGTCCAGTTCGCAGCACAACACCAGCGGCAGGATCCGCATCACGCCATAACCTTCGTACTGCCGCGCGATCTCCGTCGGCAGCACCGCCAGCATGTCGCTCTGCTCCAGCAGCGAGGCGATCACCGGCAGGCTGCCGGTATTGACGACGTTCAACGGCGGCGCCAGGCCGAGCGAGGCGAACAGCATGTCGATGCGGTGCCGCAGCACGCTGCCGGACGGATGCAGGATCCACGCCTCGTCGCACAGCGCGGCGAGCGAGAGCGCGTCTTCCGCAAGCAGCGGATGGCCGGGGCGCACGACCAGGCACAGCGGTTCGCGGCCGAGCGGCTCGTATTTGAGCCCGAGATTGAGACCCTGGTTGAGCCCGTAGTTGCGACCGTAGTTGCGGCCGTTATGCGCCGGGGTCTGCCCTTCCAGCATCCGCCCGATCATGACGTCCAGATCGCCCTGCGCCAGCAGGGGCAGCAGCAGGTTCGACGTCTCGACCTGGATCGACACCTGCAACCGGGGGTAATCCCGCTTGATGCGCGCCACCGCGCACGCGACGATCGACGCGCCCGCCACCGCGATCGTGCCGATGCGCACTTCGCCGGCCAGGCCGGCGCGCAGCGAGGAAATCTCGTCATACGCGTGCGACAGGTCGGACAGGACCATCCGCGCATGCCGGATCATGACCTCCCCGTAGACCGTCGGCCGCATGCCCTGCGGCGTACGGTCGAACAGGCTCACGCCCAACATGTCCTCCAGGTCCTTCAGCAGCTTCGATGCGGCCGGTTGCGCCATGCCGATCACCTCGGCGGCACGCCGCACGTTGCCCTCCTCGTCCATCGTCGCCAGCAGCAGCAACTGCCGCGTCTTCAGCCGCGCGCGAATGAACCAGTTCGACTGGGCGTCGCGATTCATCAGGGTTTCCTCGGGTCTCCGTCTCTCCGGCCGTCCGGAAAAGGACCTTCTATCGTGGGTGTTCGACGTCTGTCGCGCCGCCGGGCGGCACCGTCACAGCGATTCCGCATCGTATAACGAAATAGTTATCAACATCCAAAAATTTGATATTGGAAAGTTATCGGACTCCGGCATAAGATGACTGCAGCCTTGTCAACAAACCAACTAATAACGGAGACAGACAATGCGTAGCTCCCCCCCCGCATCCGGCACACGCACGCGCATGCCGCACGGCCGTCCGGCCTGTGCGATCGCGTCGTCGGCCGCCCCGCCGCCCATGCGGCCCGCGCCACCCGCGCGGCCTCGGCGGTCCCCTAGGTAATTTCCCGCACTCCGGTCGACTGCACGACCGGAGTGCGGTGACACCGGCTCGCCCGCCGGCGGTCACGCACGGGCGTCACGCCGGGACTCCACGTCCCGCGAACACCCCGGGTGACCGCCGGCGAAAGCGACAGGCCGCCCATGACGGGCGGCCACGACGCGACGGCCAATGATGCCGTCGACATTCAAAAAATAGTTGGGAGACACGTCGATGATGGGATTTTTCAAGAAACTTGCTTGCGCGTCGATCGTTGGCGCCAGTCTTGCCGCGCCGTTTGCCGCCGGCACCGCGCACGCCGACGAGCCGATCAAGATCGGCTATCTGGTGAAGATGCCGGAGCAGGCCTGGTTCATCAACGAGCAGCGCGCCGCGACCGAGTACGGCAAGCAGAATCATTTCACCGTCATCAACATCGGTGTGCCCGACGGCGAGAAAGTCCTTTCCGCGATCGACAACCTCGGCGCGCAGGGCGCCAAGGGCTTCGTGATCTGCGCGCCGGACGTGCGGCTCGGCCAGGCGATCCGCGCCCGGGCGAAACGCTACAACATGAAGTTCGTCACGGTCGACGACCAGCTGGTGGATTCGGCGGGCAAGCCGATCGCCGACATTCCGCACCTGGGCCTGTCTTCCTACAACATCGGCATGCAGGCGGGCGAGGCGATCTCCGCGGAGATGAAGCGCCGCGGCTGGAAGCCTGAAGAGACCGGCGCGTTGCGCGTGACGGACTACGAGCTGCCGACCGCGAAGCTGCGCACCGACGGCGCGACGAAGACGCTGCTCGCCGGCGGCTTCCCGCAGGCCAACATCTATGACGCGCCGCAGAAGACGACCGATGACGAAGGCGGTTTCAACGCGGCGTCGCCGGTGCTCTCCAAGCACGCGAGCGTCAAGCACTGGGTGATCTTCGGCATGAACGAGGAAACCGTCCTGGGCGCGGTGCGGGCGACCGAGCAGTTGCATATCGCGCCGGCGGACGTGATCGGCGTGGGCATCAACGGCGCGGGCGAAGCGTTCGCCGAGTTCCAAAAGAAGACGCCGACGGGCTTCTACGGCACGATCGCGGTCAGCTCGACCACGCATGGCCGCGAAAGCGTCCAGAACGTGTACAACTGGGTCACGAAGGACCAGGTGCCGCCGATGTACAAGGAATCCACCGGCACCCTGATGACGCGCGACAACTGGCAGCAGGTCCGCAAGGATCTCGGCATCTGACAGGCACCCCCTCCCCTGAAGAGATTTCGGATGACTGAGCAAAGCGACTACTACCTCTCCCTCGACAACGTGTCCGTGCGTTTTCCCGGGGTACTCGCGCTCGACCGGGTGTCGTTCGGCGTCAGACCCGGCGAAGTGCTGGGGTTGATGGGAGAGAACGGCGCGGGCAAATCGACGTTGCTCAAGGTGCTGTCGGGCGTGAACCAGCCGGCCGCCGGGCATGTCGTGCTGCAGGGGCAACCGCGCGCGTTCACGACGACGCGCGCGGCCATCGACGCCGGGATCGCGATCATCTACCAGGAGCTCCATCTGGTGCCGGAGCTGACGGTCGCGGAAAACCTGATGCTCGGCCAGATCCCGAACCGCCTGGGCGTGGTCGACCGTCGTCAGATGGTCGCGCGGGCGATGGCGGAAATCCAGCGCCTGGGCGAGACGCTCGATCCGAACATCGCGGTCAAGCA
>JBPBQT010000202.1:0-15082 GCA_050955065.1 Janthinobacterium lividum
GTCGAGGTCCGCCGGCGATGCAGGCATCCGTGCGTCGTCCCGCAGCGCGTTCTCGAGCGTGTCGATAGCGCCTTGCAGGCGCGCGGCTTCCGCCAGCGCCGTTTCCAGACGTCCCGCCTCGCGGCGCCACGTCGTCAGCTGCGTGTCGATGTCGCGGCGTTCCGCCAGCGCCAGCGCGGCCGCATGGCGCTCGTGCGCCTGCGCCAGCGCGCCGGCCTGCGTGTCGTGCCGCGCGCGGGCGTCGTCCAGCAGGGTGCGCGCCTCCTCGGCGGCAAGGCCCTGCGCGGCGGCCTCGCGCAACGCCGCCTGAAGCGCGTCCTCCTCATCCTGATCGTGCCGCACCTGGGCCTGCAGCGTCGCCAGCAGCGCCTCCGCCCGCGCCTGCTCGCGCCGCAGCGCCAGCGCCTGATCGCGCGCCTGGGCAACCTCGGCGAGGCGGCGGCGCGCGGCGGCGGCCTGTTCCTCGAACGCGACCCAGGGCTGTTCGCGTTCCATCTCCTGGTACGCCGCGCGCAATTGCGCAAGCCGGTCGACGTTGCCGTCGAGTTGCGCCTTCTCCCGACGCAATTCGTCGACCCGGTTCCGGCTCGCGGCCAGCGCCTCCTCGGCCTCCCGGTAGAGGCCCTTGGGCCGGCCCAGACGCGCGTCGAGCAGTTCGCCGCGCTCCGCCGAGACGCGCGCGAAGAGCCGGTCGCCGTCGGCCGAGGCCATTTCTCCCGACAGCCGCTGCAACGCATCGCGCAGGTGCGTGCCGGCATGCGCCGCCGGATCGGCCAGTTCCTGCCCTTCGCCCTGCCGGATCCACAGCAGTCCCGGCACGCCGGCCTGCTTCGGCTGGCTCTGGCCTTTCGCCGGAAATTCGAAACCGATCAGCGCGGCGAGCGCATCCTCGGCCGCCTCGCCCTCGAGCCGGGTCGATCCGCCGGCGCGCGCCTGGCCACCCGCACCGTCCCCACCCGGCGCGCCGATCGCCAGTTCGCAGCGGCTGCGCGTCAGAAAGCTCTTGCGCAACGCATAGGTCCGCTCGCCGATACGAAAATCGATCTCCACGCTCGGCCGCGCGCCGCTCGCGCCCCACGGCGCGAAATCGGCCACGGTACGCGTGCGGGAGCGTTCGAGAAACGCCGCGCGAATCGCCGTCGCGATGGTGCTCTTGCCGGCCTCGTTGTCGCCGACGAAGAGATTGATGCCGTCGCTCAGGCCGTCGAGCACGAGCGGCTCGCGGAACCGCCGGAATTCCGCAAGCGCGATCCGATCGATTTTCATACGCGTGCCTCCCGGTGCGCGGCGCGCACGTTCTCCTGCTCGAACTGCAGCAGCAGGCGCAGCGCCTCGCGCGCAACGTCGCCTCGCTCGGGGTCCTCCTGCAGGGCCTGCAACGCATGCGCGACGTCGACGACGTAACCCGACGCGCCCAGCGCCGCGAGGTCGGCCCGATCCGGGTGCAGATCCAGACCGGACACGTCGAAACGCAGGCTCCTGACGCGCGCGGACGCTTCCGCGACCGCGGCGCGCAGCCGTTCCCAGGTGTCGAGATTGGCCGCGCCGGAGACCACGAGCTGCAGGACGTCCGTCGCGCCGGCTTGCGCGAGCCGCGCGGCGATGCGCTCGACATCGGCGGGAACGACGATCCGCTCCGCCAGTGCGGTCCAGCGGAAACGCCCGACCGCGATCCGCTCGACCACCGGCGGCGCGCCCGGCGCGTCGAGCCGCACATCCAGCGCCATGCCCGGCGCGTTGCCGCGAAAGCGATCCGGCTCGGGCGTGCCGGCGTACCAGGTACGCGCGTCGATCTCCAGACAACCATGCCAGTCGCCCAGCGCGAGGTAATCGAGACGCGCGCGCTGCACCCGGTCCGCCGCAATCGGATTGTTCAGGTCGGCGCTGTCGGGCAGCCGGCCGGCGATGCTGCCATGCGCGAGACCGATGCGCAGCCAGCCCGCCGGCGTGTCGAGCGTGTCGAACGGCGCGGTCGCGTCGTCGTAGGTATGCCGCTGGGTCAGCGGCGCCGCCAGCACCGCCGTGCCGAGCGCGGGCAACGCGATGACGCCGGTGCGCTCGGCCACCTGCACCCGTGGCGGAATACAGCCCAGACGCCGGGCCCGCGTCCAGACGCTGTCGGCCAGCGCCGCGTCGTGGTTGCCGGAGATCAGCACCCAGGGTCCGGCGAATCCCTCGAGCGCCGCAAACAGCCGCCGCACGGTGCGATCGGCCACGGCCTGCAGATCGAACACGTCGCCGGCGACCAGAATCGCGTCCACGCCGCGTTCGGTGGCGCGCGCGGCGAGCGTGGCGACCGCCTCCAGCCGTGCCTCGGCGAGAACCGCCGCGTCGTCCGGATCGAACTGGCCATAATGACGGCCGATCTGCCAGTCCGCGGTGTGAAAAAAACGCATAAGAAATTACTGTTTCCGAAAATCGACGGGGGCGTGGCATGCGGTTTGCTGCGCTACGGGCCTGCAATATCAGTCAACCGCTGTTACTTTACCGGAATCCGAACATGAAACTGTACATGGCTCCTGGCGCTTGCAGCCTTGCCGATCATATCGCGCTGCACGAAGCGAAGATGGAATTCGAGCGCATCAAGGTCGACATGAAGACCAAGCAGACGGAACAGGGCGAGGATTACACGGCCATCAATCCGAAGGGCTATGTGCCGACGCTGGAACTCGACGACGGCCAGCGGCTGACCGAGAACATCGCCATCCTGTCCTGGATCGCGCAGCGCACGCCGGCGCTGGTGCCTCCCGGCGACATGGGTCCGATCCGCCTGCTCGAAATGCTGGCGTTCATCTCCACCGAGATCCACAAGCAATTCGGCCGGATCTTCAAGTCGAGTTGCGCCGCCGAGGCCGAGGCCGCCCGCCAGAAGCTCGGCACGCGTTTCGATTTCCTGGCCAGCACGCTGACCGGGGACTACCTGTTCGGTCAGAACGTCACGGTTGCCGACGCCTACCTGTTCGTCATGCTGCTGTGGGCGCAGCGCGTCAAGCTCGACGTTCCGGCGCCGTTGCAGCAGTTCGGCGAGCGCATGAAGGCACGCCCGGCGGTGCAGATGGCCCTGAAGCACGAAGGCCTCGAAACGGCCTGAGCGGATCAGCCGCTCAGCGTCTCGGCAAGCAGTGCCAGCAATTGCGCCAGCGGCAGCGGCTTCGAGAAATAATGATCGAAGCCGGCGTTCCTGGCTTCTTCCTGGACGTCCGCAGACGAATACCCGCTTAGCGCGATCAGCGTCAATGGCGTCCCCGGAAAACGCCGCCGCAGTTCGGCGGCGAGTTCGAAGCCGGTCATGTCCGGCAGTCCGATATCGATGATGCCGAAGCGCGGCCGAAACGTATCGCTGTGCGTCAGCGCGGTGCCGCCATCGTAGGCATGACGGCAGTCATAGCCATTCATCTCCAGCAACGCCTCCAGCGCATCCGCCGAATCCTGATTGTCGTCGACGATCAGGATAGGCTGCGCCTGGCCGTCCGGTGTACTGACCGACTGCACGAGCGCCGCCAGCAACGCGCCGTGCGCGATCGGCAGCGAGACCACGAAGCGGCTGCCACGATCGTGCCCGTCGCTGAAGGCCCGCACCGTGCCGCCATGATCGTCGAGCAGTCGCCGCACCACCGTCAGGCCGATGCCCAGCCCCGCGTCCTGCCGCGAAATGCTGGTGTCGCCCTGGGCGAACAGATCGAAAATACGGGGCTGGAGATCGACCGCGATGCCGATGCCGCGATCGGCAACCTCGATGTGCACGTGGGTCGCGTCCTGCGTCACGCTCACCTTGATCTCGTCGGCGTTCGCGGTATAGCGCGCGGCGTTGTGGACGATGTTGTTGAGCACCTGCCGGATACGTGCCACGTCGACGTCGACCAGCACCGGCTGCGGCGCGTGCCGGACCCGCACGTGGTGGCCGCGCCGCTCGATCTCCGCACGCGTCATTTCGATCGCCGTGTCCACCAGATTGTTCACGTCGGCGATCTCGCGATGCAGCTCGACCTTGCCGCGCGTCAGTCGCGACACGTCCAGCAGATCGTTCACCATGCGCGACAACTGCGCGGTCTGCCGGCCGATGACGGCATGCGCGCCCTGCATTTCGCCGATCGTGACCGACGCCTTGCGGTTGAGCAGCTCCAGCGACAGGCTGATGGCCGCCAGCGGATTACGCAACTCGTGCGCCAGCATCGCCAGGAACTCGTTCTTGCGCAGGTCCGCTTCCTCGAGCGCCAGCTTCTTGCTGCGCAACTCCTCCAGCGTGATCAGCATTTCACGATTCTGCTGCTCGAGTTCCTCCACCGGCGTCTGCGCCTTGCGCCGCGTCAGTTGATCCACCAGCGCGTTGAGCCGGTCGGTCGTCAGCCGCGGCGTATCGCGCGGCAGCAGCATTTCGAGTCGCACCGTCGTGCCCGCGCCCGGCGACGAGCGGATCGTGAAGCCGTCGACCATGCGCCGGCTCCCCGCGATGCCGAGCGCCGGCATGCCGGCGCCGGTCGGCTGCCCGGCGAGCACCTGCTCGAGATTCGGGATGCCGGGACCTTCGTCGCTGATTTCGGCCACCACGCACTGCTGGCCGGCCGCGTCGCTCGCGTCGCCGCTGAAGAAGACCACCGTGCCGCCGCCGGCGTACTGCACGGCGTTGCGGCTGATTTCCGAGACGGCGGTGATGAAGCGGGTGCGTTGCAGATTGTCCAGTCCGAACAGTTCTCCCACCTGCCGGGAGCGGTCGCGCAACGTGACGAAGCTCAGGCTGCTGCTGATGCGGGTCGAGAGAATGCGATGGAGCATGGTCAGTGTGCCTTCACCACGACGACGGTCGCGTCGTCGCTGTCCTTGCCGAAATCACGATGCATCACCGCGGCGATCAGACTCGGGTGATGAGCGATCAATCCGGCATGCCGGTTCAGGTTCCAGCGCGTCGACAGTCCGTCGGTACTGGCGATGAACACCGCCCCGCTATGCCATTGCGCGGTGTTTTCCCGGATCAGACGCATGTTGTAGCCCACGGTGCCGTCGGTCGACAGCAGATGCTGCGCTCCCGTGAGCGACTGCACGCTGCAGACGATATTGCCCACGCCGGCGAACGTGACCTGATGGCGCCCGGGTTCGAAAAGCGCCACGGCCATCACCGCGCCACGGGTGGCTTTCAGCGCCGCATGCGCCCGATGCAGGACGTCGGCGGGCCGCGCCGTGCCCTGCGCCGCGCCGCGGAACACGGCCACCGCGGCACGCGACGCGTCCGCGGCGAGCGGGCCATGGCCCAG
Organism: Janthinobacterium lividum; assembly: GCA_050955065.1. Taxonomy (GTDB): domain Bacteria; phylum Pseudomonadota; class Gammaproteobacteria; order Burkholderiales; family Burkholderiaceae; genus Robbsia. The sequence continues at coordinate 5,250 of JBPBQT010000202.1, forward strand.
CCCGTCGAGCAGCGCCAGCCAGAGACGGCCGTCCGCCTGCTGGACCGCCCAGGCGTCGCCGCAGATTTCCTGGCCCGCTTTTGGGGCCGAGTAAGCACCCACGTCGGCACCCACGTCGATACCCAGGTCGGCGCCCAGGTCGACGCCCAGGTCGACGCCGGTCCGTTCGCTCTTCGCCGCTCCCGCTGCGCGCGTGGCCGCTTTCGGCTTGTCGCAGGCGATGCGCGCCAGCAACGCCATGCCCTGGCCTTCCCGGGTAAAGATATCGAAGAGCGAGGCTTGCCGGGCGATCGTGCCAAGGCCGGCGCCCAGACTGCCGCCCGTCGAATACCCATCCGCCATCGCGCGCTCGACGCTGGCGATGCCCGGCCCGGCATCAAGCGCGATCACCTCGATCCCGTGACTTCCCGCATCGTGGTAGGACTTGAGCTCGATCCGGCCCCGGCCCGCGTATTTCAGGATATTCGTCGCCGCCTCGGTGACCACCAGGGCCGCGTTTGCCTTGACGATCTCGGGACAGCCAAGCGACTGGGCGAGCGACGTCGCCGCGCGGCGGGCCTCGGCCACACCGCTCGCATCGCTCAGCGTTATCGTTTCTTCCATTGGGTAATGCTCACTGTAGTACCGACGCCGGGCAGGGACGTGATCTCGAATTCATTGACCAGACGGCGCGCCCCACCCAGGCCCAGGCCCATGCTTTTGGCGGTCGTGAACCCATCCTGGAGCGCCTGCTCGATGTCGCCGATGCCGGGGCCCGTATCGACGAAAACGAGGTGGATGCCAGGCCGGCCGGCACGCTCGACCTGCGTCATCGTCATCGTGCCGCCCTTGCCGTGCACCAGCGTATTGCGCGCGAGCTCGCTCGCGGCGGTGACGAACTTCGTTTTTTCCAGCGTGCCGAACGCCATCTTCGACGCCCAGTCCTGTACCGTCTTGCGCGCCAGGTTGACCTGATCCGGGGTGCGGATATCGAGGACGACCGACGTCACGGCGATGATGGAAAGGCGCCTGCATCGTTCAGGGAGGCGCGCAGCAGCGCCATGCCCTTGTCGACGTCGAGCGCGGTCCGGATCCCCTTGAGGGTCATGCCCAGTTCGACCAGCGTGATCGCCACGGCCGGACGCATGCCGACGAGCACCGTCGCCGCGTCCATGATGCGCGCCATCGCCGCGATATGGCCGAGGGTGCGCCCGATGAAGGAGTCGACGATCTCCAGCGCGGAGATGTCGATCAGCACGCCCCGGGCGCGCGTCTTCTCCAGGCGCGCGGTCAGGTCGTCCTGCAGGCTCATGACCAGTTCGTCGTGCAGTTCGACCTGAATGGACACCAGCAGGAACTCGCCCAGCTTGAGGACCGGAATCTGCTCCATGCTCAGGTGCCCGTCTTCGGCGAGGCGAGTGGCGCCACGGTCATGCCGACGCGTCTCAGCGCCAGTTTCAGCGCCTCGGCCAGGGTCGCCTTGGTCGCAACGTCGCCCAGATCCACGCCGAGATGAACGATGGTCTGCGCGATCTGCGGACGGATGCCGCTGATGATGCACTCCGCGCCCATCAGGCGCGCCGCGGCCACGGTCTTCAACAGATGCTGCGCGACCAGCGTATCGACGGTCGGCACGCCGGTGATGTCGATGATCGCGATGGCCGCCTCGTTCGCGACGATCGCGTCGAGCAGGCTTTCCATCACGACCTGGGTGCGCTCGCTGTCGAGCGTGCCGATCAGCGGCAGCGCCACGATCGAATCCCACAGCTTGACGACCGGCGTGGTCAGGTCGAGCAGTTCCTCCTGCTGGCGCTCGATGACCTCCTCGCGGCTCTTCTGATAGGCGGCGAACGTCAGCAGGCCGAGCTTGTCGATGATCTGCGACAGCATCCACAACTCGTCGGACAGCCGCTCGCCGTCCTTGATGTCCTTGCGCAGCGCCATGAACAGCGGTTTCTTCAGCGAGAAGATGAAGGTCGCCGTTTCCTCGGGAGAGAACCCCTGGATCACGCGTTCACGCGAGAATGCCGTCAGATAGGCCCGCACCTCGCCCCAGACGGGTCCCGGGAGCGTTTCCTGATAATCGTTCCTGACGCCTTCGGCAAACAATCCCAGAAAAGTGCGCGACGCCTCCCTGATCCCCGCTTCCATCTGCGGCGCGCGGGTACCTGCCGTGGCAAGTTGCCCCTCGATCCAGCTGGTCAGAATCTCGGTCTGGTGATCGTGAAGAATTTTTTCCAGACTCGTCGATTTACTCAAAATTCTCTCTCCAGATAGCTTCGGCAATCTTGCCGATTCGATGTGACGCCAATTATAGGCCAGTCGCCTTGCTCTGAGGCCCATCCGTCAGTGGTCCTTTCGCAAAAATACCCGCGCGCGATCAGGCCAGGCATGACGGCATCGCTGCAGGAGGGCCCCCGGCGCGACGCCGCCCCCGTATAATCGGGTATGACCTTATTTATTTTCCGGGGCATGTGCCCCGCCGCGCCTGCCGCCGTCGCACTGCCGGCCGTCGCGCCGGCGCCGCATCGCCCTTCCTTCGCGTCGCGCATCGCCTACCCTCCCATGACCTGGAGCCGCGCCCGATGAAAACGCCCAAGCGCCTCGTACCGCTCGTCGAGGAAGGTCTGGTCGACGAGGTCATCAGCCAGTTGATGAGCGGCAAGGAAGCGACCGTGTACGTGGTGCGCAGCGGCGACGACATCCGCTGCGCGAAGGTCTACAAGGACGCGAAACAGCGCAGTTTCCGCCAGGCTTCATCCTATCGCGAAGGCCGCAAGGTGCAGAACAGCCGGCAGGCCCGCGCGATGGAGAAGGGTTCGCGCTACGGCCGCCAGATGCAGGAAGAGCTGTGGCAGAACGCGGAAGTCGACGCGTTGTTCCGGCTCGCGAACGCCGGCGTGCGCGTGCCCCAGCCGTACATCTGCACCGACGGCGTGCTGCTGATGGAGCTCGTCGTGGACGGCAACGGCGATGTCGCGCCCCGGCTCAACGACGTCGACATGACGCCGGAGCGCGCGCTCGAAGTGCATGCGGCGCTGCTCACCGAGGTGGTGCGCATGCTGTGCGCCGGCATGATCCATGGCGATCTGTCGGAGTACAACATCCTGCTGGCGGCCGATGGCCCCGTCATCATCGATCTGCCGCAGGCGGTCGACGCGTCCGGCAACAACGAAGCCGCCGCGATGCTGGAACGCGACGTCGACAATCTCGCCGCCTACTTCGGCCGTTTCGCGCCGCAACTGCTCGAGGCCCAGTACGGCAGGGAGATCTGGAATCTCTACGAAGCGGGCGGCCTGAGCGTCGACGTGCCGCTGACCGGCAAGGTCGCCGCCGACACGACGCCGGTCGATCTGGAAGGCCTGATGGACGAACTCGAGGAGACCCGCCTCGAGGAAGAGGCGCGCGTGCGCCGCGAGCAGGAGGCGCGGGCGGGGTCCTGAGCGCATTCCGGCCCGGCCCGCACCCCGGGTCTCCCGGATGTCACGGCATTGGCGGGTAATCCCTCCCGACGGGATCGAAACCGGGTGCTAAGATCTGCGGCATAGGCCGGGAATCCGCCCCGTGTCTTTTCTCATCGCCCCTGCGCCATCGTGTCGACACCATCGCCGTTCACCTTCGTCATCCGTCGCGCCTCGCGGGCGCTGGCGGCCGCCTCGCCAGCCACCTCATCGGCCACCCTGGCGACCGCGCTGGCCGGCACCGGCCTGCTGCTCGCCGCCTGCGCATCGACCAGCGTTCCGGTCATGCGGGCAGCGGCGCCCACCATTTATCTGCAGTCGCGGCAGGCGCCCGCAGGGCTGGCCGCCTGCCTGGCGCGACGCCTGCCCGATACGCGCCTGGGCCCCGCGCCCACCGGGGACGGCGAGGAAGTGCTGGTGTCCGGGCGCGCGTGGCTGATCGACGTCTCGCCGTCGCGTGAAGGCGCCCTGATCGCCGCACATCGCGGCAGCGACGGCGACGCGATCGAGCCCGACGTGCGCTTTGCGATCGCCCGCTGTGCGTTGTAGCGGACACGTTGCCGTGGACACTACCCGACGCGACATTTTTTCCCCGCTATCATTCCCGTCGTGTAGTGCCATCATGTAGCGCCGTCATGCTCCGCCCGTTCGGACGACACGCCACCGCGACCCGGTGACGCCGTCTCATGCGCGCCGTCACCGGCAAGCGGACGGCGGCAGGAGCGTCGGCACGCAGCACGCGACACCTGCACTACCTACCATCGCTCCACGCCCGCCACCGGTGATCCCGGCAGGCGGGCACGGGCGATGATCGTCGAAAAAAGGCGGCATGACCCGCCGCGTGCGTTTCGCGCCACAAGCGAAAAACGCACGCCAGGACTGGAATCATCGATCATGATCATTGTCGCGTTCTCGCGCGTCGCCGACCGCCTTCGGGTCGTGGACCCCGGACTGGTACGGTTGCATACCGCCTTTCGCTCGGCCCTGGGCTGTGCACTGACCGGCGTGCTCGGCATTGGCTGGAGCCTGCGCCACCACCAACCCCTGACGCTTGCCGCGCTCGGCATCCTGTTCGCGATGCTCGCCCCGCTGTTCATCCGCGAACCGCGCCGCACCGGCTGGTATGCCTCCCTGCTGTCCATCTACCTGAGCAGTTGCGCGAGTTTCACGCTGGCGGCCTGGCTCGCGCCGCATGCGCGCCTCGCCGATCTCGGTTTCGTCGCGATCCTGTTCGTCGGCATTCTCTGCCAGGCGTGCGGTCCGCGCGCGCTGGGCTGCGCGATGACCAGCTTCGTGACCTTCTACCTGGGTCTGTATCTGCATCCCGCGCCGGCGCACGCGCGGGTCATGCTCGCGCTGTCCGTCGTCGGACCGGTCATGGTGGCGCTCGTCGGACGCGTGCTGCTGCCCGCTCATCCCGCGCGCACGCGCCGGCTGGCGCTGCGCACCGTCACGCTGCGCGCCAGGCGGGTGTTGACGCTGCATCGCGGCGCGCCCGACGCGTCACTCGATGCGTCCTTGTCGGCGCTCAACGAAGCGGCGCTCGCCGTCGAGGAACATCTCTCGCTGCTCGGCGCAGCGGACGCCCTGCCGATACGCGAACGGCTCGTGGAACTCGAGGTCGCCGCCGGTCAGCTGGCGTCGAACGCGTCGGCGACATCGACCATGACAGCGGCATCCGCACCGGCATCCGCATCCGCATCGATCGCGCTCGATGCCGGCGTCGAGCGTCTGGAGAAGACGATCGACCGGCTCGACGAGGGTGAACGCCTATGGGACGCGTTCGCGCTCGCGCCGGCGCCGCGCCCGGTTCCCGCGCGGCAACGCTGGGACACCCTGCGCGCGCAGCTCGCCTGGCGCCACGCGCTGCGGGCGGCAACCGCCGCGGTGATCGCCATGGCGATCGGGCACGCGCTCTCGCCCGAACGCTGGTTCTGGGCCGTCATCACCACTTTCGTCGTGTTCATGGGCACGCGCTCGCGCGCCGATACCATTTACCGCGGCATGCAGCGGCTGGCCGGCACGCTGGCGGGCGCGTTGACCAGCGCGGTGCTGGCAACGGCGCTGCATGCCACGCCGGCACTGATGGTCACGACCATGGTGCTGTGCGTGTTCGGCTGGGCCTACACCATCCTGCATGCGTATTCACGCGGCGTCTTCTTCATCACCGTGCTGGTCGGACTGGTCTATGCGGAGCTGGGTTTCGCGATCCGGCCGCTGGTGGCGGCGCGCATCGAGGAGGTGCTGGTCGGCTGTCTGGTGTCGTTCGCGGTCGCTTTCGTCTTGATGCCGCTGACCGCGACCCGCCATATCGACACGCGTATGCTGGCGGTGCTGCGCGCGTTGCGTGCGAGCCTGCAGGCAAGCGCCGACGGGCAACCGGACGCACCCGGCGTGGCGATGCGTCGGCTGGATCGCAGCTGGCAGGACCTGCGCGTTGCATGGCGGCCGTTCCAGACGCAGCGGGTCCTCGCCTGGAACCCCGGGCACGAGCTGGCCCTCGGTTCACTGCTTGCCTGTCTGCACGCGACGCGGGAATTGAGCCGGCTCGCGATGCCGGGAACGCGGGTGATGCCCGGTGAAGAGAGAAACGGGGACACGCTCGACCGGAAGCGCCGGGACAGCCGGGACAGCATAAACCACGCAAATGATCTCGGAACGATCATGAACCGGCTGGATACGATGATCGGCGTTTACGCCGCGGGCACCGGCGCGGACCGTCCCGCGCCGGCGGGCGGCGTCCCCGCCGCCTCGCAAAACGTCCCCGGCGCACTGCACGAAAACGACGCGGCGGGCCTCGACAGCCATCTTCCCGACAGCGCGTCGCCCGTGCTGGCGCAACTGGACGGCGCGACGCGGCAACTGGCCGAGCGTCTGTCGCGTATGTCGACGAGGCCGTCGCGCAGGTGGCCGGGCCTGGTGCCGAAGCGTGTCTAGCGAACGGGACGGCTCACGCGAAAAGCCGTTTTTTCACGCTCCGAACGTGCTGGCCGGGTACCGCGCGACCATCGACGTTCACCCATCGCCGTCCGCTACGCCGTTTGCAGGGCGACCCCCTGTCTTCAGAAGCGATGGCGAATGCCGATCGCGCCCACGACCTGCTTGTCGGTCGTGGAAGCCCCACCCGCATCGAGGATGTCCGCGCCGCCCAGGAAGTTATGACCATTGATGCGCACGTAGACCGCCTGCGCATAGATATCGGTCCGCTTGGACAGGGAGTAGGAGGTCGTGACCGAAGCGGTGTGGAATTTCGGCGAGCTTTCGCCGCCCGCCGCAAAGCCCGATTCGCGTGCCTGGGTATAGGTGTACTGCGCCGCGACATTCCAGGCGGGCGTGACGCTGTAGCGCACGTTCGCCTCGTAGTTGTTGAAGCGCAGATACGCACCGGCAGGCAGACCGAACGACACCGATCCCGACGTCGCGCCCAGACCCGCATCGTCGTACTTGGCCTGGGTGAACACGAAGCCGACGACCGCCGGACCGAACGCATAGCTGAGGCCGCCCCCGAAAATGCGCGTCCGCGCCGCCGAGATCACCGCGTCGCTGACCGCGCCGGTCGTGGACGAAGGCGTCGTCCCGCTCAGGGAGTTGTTGAGCTGCATGTACCCCGCGGCCAGGTTGAAGCCGGCATAGGTATACGACACGCCCGCGCTATATGCGCGGTTCTGGGCGAAGCCGTTGGTGGCATTGGAGAAGCCGTAGAGACCACCGAACTTCAGCCCATGGTAGTCCGGGCTCATGTACTTGACGGAATTGCTGACGCGGAACGAGTCGTCGAGGTTGTCGTTGTCATACGGATGGGTCGCGAGGTAGCCGCCGTAGCCGGTGCCGGTCAGCGACATCGGCCCCAGAAAATCGACGATCGAGTCATATTGCCGGCCGAGCGTTGCGGTACCGTATTGCGCGCTGGACAACCCGACGAAGGCCTGACGACCGAATTCCCGGCCTTGCTGACCCAGGGTGCCATTGCTCACGTTGAAACCGTTTTCCAACTGGAAAATCGCCTTCAGGCCGCCGCCTAGATCCTCGCTGCCGCGCAGGCCCCACCGGCTGCCATTGATATTGCCGCTCGCCAATGCGTAACGGTGCCCGCTCCCGGTCGAGGTCTTCACATTGTTGCTGTACAGAAAACCTACATCGATCAATCCGTACAGCGTCACGCTGCTCTGCGCATGGGCGGAGGTCGCGCTGAAGCCGGCCAACACGGCAAGGGAAAGAAGCGTTCTTTTCATTTCGGGTCCGTTCGAGGGTGGGTTGTCTCTTTATTATTGCGCTGCGAAAAAAAAATCAGATAAACGAAATAATAATTTTTCACGATTTGCCGATTTCCGAACGTCAACCCCGTCACCTCGGAAATCGGCGGCTTTCCTGACGTCGCCGCCGCGGCCGCAGACACCGGCGGCACCGACGGCATTCATGGCAGCGAACCGGATGAACCGGCCGCTGTCAGTCGCCCACCGCGTTTTCCAGCACGCCCATGTTCTCGATTTCGATCCGGATGACATCGCCGGCGTTCAGGAACCGCGGCGGCGTGAAGCCGATGCCCGCCCCGGCAGGCGTCTCGATGGCGATGACGTCGCCGGGCTGCAGTTCGATGCCGGCCGACAGCGTTTCGATCAGCGTCGGAATGTCGAAAATCAGTTGCCGGGTGTTGGCGTTCCCCGACCGTCAGCGATTCCCGCCTCGCCGAAAGCGCCGCGATCAGATCGACCATGTCGCCGTCGAATCCGGGGACCCAAGTCCGGGATCGGCCAGAATGCGGCGCCCGCGTCATCGACCACGGCGATGATCCGCTTCCCTGCAACCGGCAAATTTGCGACTTTCATGTTCCTTTTCTTACGCGCGTGCGACGGCCTTCACTTCGAACAGGAAATCTTCCTTCACCAGGCATCGTTCTGAAGATCGGCTACTTTCCGGGGATATCGTGGTCGCCGGCACTTTCGGCCCGATGCCGTTGCGGCATGGCGCTGGATCGCGCGCAATGTGATGAAATGGAAACGATGCATGCCCGACGATGCCCTGTCCCGGACCACGGCGATGCGGCGATGCGGCGATGCGGCGGCGCGCCGTCAGCCGCAGGCACGCTCGCAGGCGCGCGCCAATCGCAGCACGGCCTCCTCGATGGCATCGACGCCCGGCGCCGCGAACGACAGCCGCAGCGTCGCCACATCGACGTGATCGGCGAAGAACGCCCGGCCCGGCACGAACAGCACCTTTTGCGCGATCGCGTGTTGCAGCAGTTCGGACGAATCGACCCCGTCCAGGCGCGCCCATACGAACAGTCCGCCGTCGGGCCGCTCGAACCGCATCCGGCCGGCAAGATGCGCATCGAGCGCATCGCACAACGCATCGCACTTGCGCCGGTATGCCGCCGTGATGCGCGGCAGATGTTCGGCCAGCGCGCCCTGCGCCAGATACGCCGCGGCGATCGCCTGCGTCCAGGGCGCGCTGCACAGGTCGACGGTCTGCTTTGCGACGACGCAACGCCGCACGACTTCGGCGGGCGCCACCATCCAGCCCACCCGCAGACCGGGCGCGACGATCTTCGACAGACTGCCGAAATACACCACGTGCGCGGCGCCGCCGTCGATCTCTTCGGCCAGCGCCCGCAGCGACGGCACCGGCGCCCCCGCAAACCGCAGGTCGCCGTACGGATCGTCCTCGACGATCAGAAACCGGTATTGGATGGCCAGGTCGATCAATGCGAGGCGCCGCTCGCGCGACAGCGTGGCGCCGGTCGGGTTCGCGAAGGTCGGCACCGTATAGAGCAGTTTGGGCTTCACGACCGCGCCGCTCGCCAGCATGGCCGCCAGCCGCGCGACATCGAGCCCCTGCGCGTCCACCGGCACGGTGACGACGCGTGCCCGCTGCATCTTCAGCGCCTGCAGCGTGGCCGGATACGCCGGCTGTTCGGTGATCACGACAGCGCCCGGGTCGACGAGCACGCGCAGCAGCAGATCGAAACCCTGCTGCGAGCCGGTGGTCATCAGCAATTGCCCGGGTTCCACCGATACGCCGCGCTGCTGCATCAGGTGCGTCACTTCGTGCTGCAGTTCGGGCAAGCCGTCGGTCGGCCCGTACTGCAGGCAGCGTGTGGGCTGCGTCCACGCCTGCGTGGCGGCGGCCTGCAACCCCGCGGTGTCGAACAGATCGTTCGCCGGATAGCCGCCCGCCAGCGAGATCATGCCCGGCTCGCCGAGATACTTGAAAAGCTCGCGAATCGGCGAGCCGCCGGGATTCCGGAACGGCGGGGTGAAGTCGATCATGGTGTTCGCTCCGGAACGCGGCGTCTGACTCAATCGATCGAGAAGTCGATGCCCTGCGCCAGCGGCAGCGCGGACGAGTAGTTGACCGTGTTGGTGGCGCGTCGCATATAGCCCTTCCATGCGTCCG
>JBPBQT010000203.1:0-15053 GCA_050955065.1 Janthinobacterium lividum
CCGGATGCGGGGCCTGAGAACTTCGTCAATCCATGGCTGGGCGTACGGCCACCGCCGACCTGCCGATAGGCGACAGTCTGCCATTGATTACCAGCGACCGCGCATTGCCCGTCACGTATTCTTTTGTCGCTGGAAAGACACTGTACGCCGTTGGGGAAGGCACCAGAATGACATAGTGTTTCATTAATGTAACAACATAAATAGTTTGAAAGAAGCCCGCGACATACGGATTATCCCCATAGATAATCGCACCAGTTTGACCTATAGCCACCTTTACCGCTTTACGGCAACCGCCACGGCGTTGCGTGCAAGCACGTTGCGGCACGATTCCTGGCCCTGCCGCACAGTACCGCGTCACAGCGTATCCCGACATATTCCGCAAGGGGAATTGCAATGCGAATCGCCCAGATCGCTCCGTTACATGAAGCCGTACCGCCCAAGCTGTACGGTGGCACGGAACGGGTCGTATCTTATCTCACCGAAGCGCTGGTCGAACTGGGACATGATGTAACGCTGTTCGCCAGCGGCGATTCGCAGACGTCGGCCACGCTGGATGCGGTCTGGCCCCAGGCCCTGCGGCTGGATTCCACCATCCGCGACACCGTTGCCCCCCACATGCTGCTGGTCGAGCACGTGCGTCAGCGCGCTGACGAGTTCGATGTCCTGCATTTCCATATCGATTACTACCCGTTTTCCCTGTTCAGCCGGCAGTCGACGCCGACCGTCACGACGATGCACGGCCGCCTGGACCTGCCGGAACTGCAACCCGTCTTCCGGCAGTTCGACAAGACGAACGTCATCTCGATCTCGGATCACCAGCGTCAGCCGCTCCCCCAGGCAAATTGGCTGAACACGGTCCTGCACGGCCTGCCGGAAAAGCTGCTGACGCCGCGTACCGACATCAAGCCGGGTTATCTGGCGTTCCTGGGCCGCGTTTCGCCGGAAAAAGGCCTGGACCGCGCGATCCGGATCGCCGCCAAGGCGGGGATGCCGCTGAAGATCGCGGCGAAGCTCGACAATGCCGATCGGGCGTATTTCGAGTCGCAGATCAAGCCGCTGCTGGCGCAGTCGCATGTCGAATTCATCGGCGAGATCTCGGAGGCGCAAAAGCCCGCCTTCCTGGGCGGCGCGCACGCGCTGATCTTTCCGATCGACTGGCCGGAGCCGTTCGGGCTGGTGATGATCGAGTCGATGGCCTGCGGCACGCCGGTGATCGCCTTCAACCGGGGGTCGGTGCCGGAAGTCATCGATAACGGCGTATCGGGCTTCATCGTCGAGGACGAGATCGGGGCGGTGGCGGCGATCAATCGCCTGCACCTGCTGCCGCGCGCGGGTGTGCGGCGCCGCTTCGAGGAACGCTTCACCGCGAAACGCATGGCCCAGGAGTATGTGCTGGCCTATGAGAAGCTGATTCAGGAACGCCCGGCCTTGCGCAGCGTGACGACCGGCTGAGCGGTTCGAGCCGGCCGCGCGCCGCGTGCTGCCCATCCCTGCGCCCCGCACGGTCACCGCCGTGCGGGGCGTTGTCTTTTGGGCAGGCATCGTGCGGGAAAACAACGATTGTCGGCGCCAGGGCGCCTGCGCGTCATCCGCTCCCGCCGGCATGCCCGATTCACCGCGCCGATTCCTTATAATGCCTACCGTCGTCGTGGCGGCGCAAAGGCGCTCGACGACGTACCAAGCCATATCGGGAGAGTCTGTGCAAAGCCATCAGCGAGCACGTGAAAACGCCATACCGGGAAGCGCCACGTTGTTCGCGTTGCGTGCGATCGGCATCCTGTTTGTCGCGCGCTGGCTGTATTCCATGTCCGAGGTCGGTTTCGCGGCGATCCTGAACGGCATCGGTTCCTCGCCGGTGGCGATTCTGCATCTGCTCTATATGTTCCTGTTGATCGCGCTTCCCGGCGCGCGCCCCGGCGTCGCCCATCCCTTTCAGCCGCTGCCGCGCTGGTTGCGGCAGGTGCTGCGTGTGTTGTCGGTACTGGGCGGCGTTTTCGCGGTGGTCTCCATCGTTTTCTACGCGCTGCACGCCGGGCTCGAGGAACTGATGCTCGCGGTGCGCGATTCCAACGGCTGGCTGGTGGTGGCGCCCGCGCTGTATTTCCTGGCCGCCTGGCTGTGTCGCCGGCGCGCGGTGTGGCGCACGCGCGCCACGGCCGGACGGTTCGCCATCGGCTGCTTCGGCGTCGAGATCGATCCCGATACCCGGAACGCGACCGTCTGGGACCAGAACCGGAAGATCGGGCAGTACGCCGCCAGCGAACTCGGCGTACGCCAGGAGCGTGCGGCGGCGGCGACGACGCGCATCGATCTGATCTGGTCATCGCTCGCGGCGGCCGGCCACAACCGTCAGCGCGTGTTCCGGGTCAGGACGCTCGGCAACGCCGCACGCGCCTCGGCGCTTGCGCTCGAAACGGCGCTGCGGCGCGTGTGACGCGTCCTCAGCGCGCGTCCCGCGCGCGATACACGACGAGCCGTTCTCTCAGGTCGCCTTGCCGCGCACCGCTCCAGTAGGGTATCCAGCGTGCCGACGCGATGTCCGGCCGGTCCTGGCGGCCCTGCACGATCAGCCAGCGACAGGATGTGCCTGCATCGGTGTCGGTGGCGATATCGGCGGCGGTGTGATCCGCCATGGGCCGGTGCACTATGCCCGTGAAGTAATAGAGCATCGGCGCCTCCGACTCGCCCAGATGCATGCTCGCCATGCAGTCGTCGCGGCGCCACGCGTGATGCAGCGCGGCGCCGAGTTCCCGGAACACCGGTCCATAGCTCTTGCCATGGTCCATCCAGGGTAGCAGAAGGCTCGCCGTTAGTCCCCAGACCAGTGTGACGCCGGCGAACCAGGACAGCGCGCCACGCCATCTTCCATGCCGGGACAGGGTCGTCACATATTTCAGCCAGGCCAGGGTCAGCACGCCCGCCACCAGCAGCGCGATGGGCTGGAATGGCAGCACGTAATCGAGCGGCAGCCAGCGCGCCGCGAAACCCAGCGGACCGTGTCGCTCGACCGGTTGCCGCATGATGAACCAGGCGGCCCAGACGACGAGGGCGGCCGTGCCGAACAGGATGCGGCTGACCCGGTCCCAGCCGGTGGCGAACGCCTGCGGCAGATGCGTGACGGCCTGCGCGGCGAGAATGGCCGCGGGCAGCATGAACGGCAGCAGATAGAGCTGCCGCGCCGTGGCGGACACGCTCAGCACGCCCAGGCCGATGCCCAGGAACAGCGCGGCGATCAGGTAGCCGGGTTCCCGCAGACGGCGCCAGCCGCCAAGCGCAAGGCCGGCGACGGCCAGCGGCCCGGCGGGAAAACCGGAGGTCAGCAACGCCTGGAGGATAAAGCCGCGGGTGTTTTCCGAACCCAGTTCGGGCACCGAGAATCCCAGGAAACGTCCGACGTTGTTGTCCCAGAACCAGGTCATGAACAGGGTGGGCGATGCGCGATACAGCAAGGCGGGCCAGATCAGCAGGAAGGGCAGGGCGACGAGGAGCGCCAGCGCGATCGCCCGCGCATACGCGCGCTGCCGGCACGGCGGATGGACGAGCGGCAGGACCGCCACCAGCGCGGCGAAGACGGCCGGCACGAAGACGCCCTTGCTCATCAACGCGATGCCGACGCCGGCGCCCAGTGCGCCGCTGTCGCGCCACCCGGGCCCGGCGCGGCACCCGCCCGGCGGCGCATCCATCGGCCGGCAGGCGACGACCACGCGCATGAGCGAGGCCAGCGCGATCGACGACCCGGCCAGCAACGCGACGTCGGAGAAGAGATCGTGCACGTGCTTTACCATCACCAGGGAACCCGCCATCAGCGCGACGGTGCCGATGACCACGGGCGCATTCGCCCGCGCGCTCCCGCTCGCGCTCTGTGCGGCGCGCGCACCGGAGGCCAGCGCCAGCGCGCCGAACAGGACGCTGGCCAGACGCGCGCCGTCGTGCAGCGGCAGCGCCGGCTGAAACAGATGCGCGAACAGGCTTGCCACCCACATGTAGAGCGGCGGCTTTTCCATGAAGGGCTGGCCGGCATTCATCGGAATCAGCCATTCGCCGGTCTTCAGGATATGGTCGATGATGCCGAAGGTATAGGTCTCGTCCTGTTTCCACGGGTCGTGACCGAGGATGCCCGGCAACAGGTACAAAAGGGCGGCCAGACCCAGAACGAGGGGGGAATGGGTGCCTGCGGCACGGGTATTTACGGGCTCGCGCCCGCCAGAAAAGAGCAGTATCCGCATGCGGCGCATCCGACGAGAGACAATATCGGAAGCGAGGATAGCATTACGGTCAAGGTGCCGGTAATGCTTGGCGAATCAATCATTTAACGGCCTTTGGGCGGATTGCCGGGAGGGGCGAAAGTGTGCCTTCGCGTGACAGCAACGCCTGCTTGCGCTCGACGCCCCAGCGATAGCCGGACAGCGCGCCGTCGGCGCACACGACGCGATGACAGGGAATCGCGACTGCGAGGCGATTCGCGCCGCAGGCCCGGGCAACCGCGCGTACCGCCGCCGGCGCGCCGACGCGTTCCGCGATCTCGGTGTAGCTTGCCGTCTCGCCGGGAGGAATGGTCGCCAGCGCCTGCCAGACGCGCTGCTGGAACACGGTGCCGCGGATGTCCAGCGGCAGGTCGAGCCCGAGGGTCGGCATTTCGACGAAGCCGACGACGACGGCGACCAGATGCTCGAACGCCGCGTCCGCGCCGATCAACGTGGCTTCGCGGAACTGGTCCTGCAGGTCGCGCGCGAGCTGGTCGGGGTCGTCGCCGAGCAGGATTGCGCAGATGCCGCGCGGACTCTGCGCGACCAGGATCGCACCCAGCGAGCAGGCGCCGATCGCGAAGCGGATCGCGGTGTTGGCGCCGCCGGCGCGGTAATTCGTCGGCGTCATGCCAAGCATGCGGTCCGTGGCGGCGTAGAACTGACTGTTCGACGCGAAGCCGGCGTCGTAGAGCGTGCGCGTCACCGAGTCGGCGGCCGGCAGGCTCGCGTGCACCTTGCGACGCCGGCTCGCCGCCGCGTAGGCCGTCGGTGTCAGGCCGGTGACCGCCTTGAAGAGACGGTGGAAATGGCTCGGGCTCAGACCGGCGCACATCGCCAGGGTGGCAAGCCGGGGCGCGACGTCGGCGGCGTCGATGCGCCGGCACGCGTCGGCCACCCGCGACGCCTGCCGGAGCGCGCATGCGGTGCGATCCGCGGCGTCGCGGCGACTGGGACGGTAACCCGCGGCTTCGGCGGCGCCGGCGCTGGCGAAGAAGACGACGTTCTCGCGGCGCGGCAGACGGGCACTGCCGCTGGGCCGACAGTAGACGCCGGTGGTGCGCACCGCGTAGACGAACAGCGCGTCGGCCGCGCGGTCGCGGGTCTGGACGGCAAGCCAGCGCAGGTCGTCGACCGACACGGCGGTCACGGGAGGCAGCGCCGTGCCGGCCGACGCCGGGGGCAATGCGGGATCGTCGACCGGAACCGATGCCGGGGCAGGAATGGACGGCAGGCGCAACGAAGCTGACATGGCGGATCCCGCAAAGAAGGTTCATGACAAGGCATGACGGGCAGCATAGCCCGCAGGCCGGGCGGCGGCACCCCGGCGCTTGCGGTCGAATTCAGGAAGTCGGAGGCGACGCGTGCCTGGCCGGGTTGCCGGTCGCCCATTACTGAACGCCGAACGCCGAACGCCGAACGCCGAACGCCGAACGCCGCCGCGACGGGCGTAACGCCGGCACCGCCATGGCGTCGCCCCGGTGCCCCCTCTCATCCCGCCTTGCGAAACGTCAGATTGATGCGTTGCTCGTCAAGCACCGAATGCCGTGCCACCTTGAGCGGCAATACGCCGTGAAAACGCAGTCGATCGACGCCGCCCCAGACCACCACATCGCCGTGAAACACCGGAACGCGCACCGTCTTGTCGCCGCGCGCCATGCCCCCGAACTGGAACACCGCGGGAATGCCGAGCGAGACCGAGACGATCGGTGCACCGAAGTCCCGTTCATCCCGGTCCTGGTGCAGCGACATCCTGGTTCCCGGCAGATAGCGGTTGATCAGACAGGCATCCGGTTCGAACGCCGCGAATCCGGCCTGCAACGCGGCGTCCCGGGCCAGGCGCGAGAACGCGTCCGGCAACGGCGGCCAGGCGCGTCCGGTGCGCGGGTCGTGCCGTTCGTAGCGGTAGCCATGGCGGTCGGACACCCAGCCGAGCGTGCCGCAGTTCGTCAGCGCAACCGACATCGTCGCGCCGCCGGGCGTGCTCATTCGGCGAAACGGGGCCGCCGTCGCGATGTCGCGCACTGCCTCGATCAGCACGTCCGCGCCGGGCAGCGCGAAGCCGCGCAACAGGCGCGACGCGGGGCCGATGCTTTCGACGGGGGGGAGCGGCGACGCCATCGAGTCGAACAGGTCTGCGGTGGTCATGGACGCATTTTACCGTCCAGGCCCGCGCGCGGTGTACCGGGACGAACGCGGAACCGACGGCCGGATCGCGAACGCGGAGATAGGTGGCAGGCCAGCCTGCGGCAGACCGGAATAAACCTGAAACGGGCCAAAAACGGGACAGCACCGGGAAGAAACCGGGACGAATCGGACGGAAGCCGGAAGAAATGGCATGACGCCTGGCAACGCCAATCTTTCAATTGCTTTATCCATTGTAAGTTTGGATGTATTATTTTTCTTTATCCTTACTGCGCAGGTCTCCTTGCTCCCTCCTACAGAAGATCCGATCCTGACGACACGCAAGGCAGCCGAATTGCTTGGCGTGTCCGTTCGTACTGCGCAAAACTGGATCGAAACCGGTGCGCTTGGTTCCTGGAAGACCCCGGGTGGCCACCGCCGCATACGTCGCAGCGCGGTGCAGGCAATGCTGGCGAAACACGCGAAGGAAAACGGGGCCGCGCTCGAGGAGCCGTTCGTTTCGGTGGAGGTCGTCGTCCTGGCGACGCCCGCGAATCGGCGTGCCTACGAGGATGCGCTCGCCCCGGTCGGGGAATTTCTGCTGACGGTCTTCGAGGACGCGTTCGCGGCGCTGCTGGCGGTCGGTGCCTCCGCCCCGGCATTGTTCATCACTGAAATCGACGCGCACCAGTCGGAGCGTTTCGTGATGCTGGAACGGATCGTGGACGATCCCGTGCTGGGTCATCTGAAAATTCTCGCGATCTCGTCGCTGTCGACGGACGAACTCGTCGCCCGTTGCGGCGGTCGGGGGCGGGTGAGCACGCTCGCGCCGGCGGATGTGCGGGCAGGTCTTGCCCCCTGGGTAAAGGCCACGTTGCCCGGCGCCGTCAAAGCGTCGCCGGGCATGACGGCGGCGGATATCGAAATACGCTACCCACTGCTGGCCAATGAAGCCTCGCGGGCGGCGGCGGTCGAACGCAGCGGACTGATGGATACCTTGCCGGAAGCCTCGTTCGATCATGTGACCTGGTTGGCCAGCCATCTGCTCAAGATGCCGATGGCGGTACTGACGCTGCTTGCGTCGGACCGGCAGTGGTTGAAATCGCGGGTGGGGGTGGAAGAGACGGAAACGCCGCGTGATCTGGCGTTCTGCAATCACACCATCATGCAGAAGGGGGTGTTTCTGGTGGAGGACGCGATGCTGGACGCACGCTTCGCCAATCACCCGATGGTGCGCGACACGCAGCGGATACGCTTTTACGCAGGCGTGCCGGTCGTCGACGACCAGGGTCATCCACTGGGCGCCTTGTGCGTGCTGCATCCCGAACCCCGGACGCTCGATGCGCAGGAGGAACGGGCGCTGATGGCGCTGGCCAACGTGGCGTCGTCGGAAATCCGGTTGCGGATCCAGGGACGCCGGTTGCGCTCGGCGTTGTCGGCGCTCGCCGGGGCGCATCCCAGGACGACGGGCAAAGAGAAACACGGCGCCGTGACTGGCACGATGTCCAGCAACTGATGTCCAAGCGCCGATGTCCCCAAGCGTCGACGGCCATGTGAGCCGCCGTCGCCACGGTGGTACCCGGGCCCTTTTCTGGGTCCGGCGTTTCGTACCTTACATCGCAGTGCCGAATGCCTGCTTCATCCGCTGGCCGGCATAGGCCTGAGCATCGCGCGCCTTCTGCACCACCGCAGCGGTACCGAAGAACTCGTGCGTCACGCCCTTGTACAGGCGGCGCTCGACCGGGCCGTTGGCCGCTTCGATCGCCTTTTGCAGCATCTCGCCGTCGTCACGCAGTGGGTCGAGGTTCGCATTGATGATCGTGACCGGCGGCAGGCCGGCCAGGTTCGCATGCACCAGATCGAGACGCGTATCCGTCTTCTGATCCGGCGACGCCAGCAGCTTGTCGAGGAACCACTCGATCATCGGCTTGTCGAGCGGCTTCGTGACTTCATTTTCGAGATACGACGGCGTGTGCAGGCTGCCGCTCTGCGCGACCGGATACACGGCCAGGACCGCCAGCGGCATCGGCGCATGCGCGTCGCGCGCGGCGATCGCCGTCGCAACGGCCAGGTTGCCGCCCGCGCTTTCGCCGGCCAGCGCAAGCTTGGTCGGGTCGCCGCCGAGGCTGGCGGCATGGCTGGCTACCCAGCGGTACGACGCAAAGGCGTCATCCCAGGCGGCCGGGAATTTCGCTTCCGGCGCACGGCGGTAGTCGACCGACACCACGATCGCATTCGCCGATTTCGCCAGGCCGCGGGCGCCCGCATCGTATACCTTGCGATCGGCGATCACCCAGCCGCCACCATGGAAGTACGTAATCACCGGGAACGGGCCCGCGCCCGCCGGCTTGTACACGGTGGCGCCCAGCGCACCGGCCGGACCCGGGATCGTGATCTCCTGGGTGGTGACGCCCGGCACCAAAGTGGTCGGCGAGGTCGAACGGCCTTCGTTCTTCAGCACGATCTTCACACCATCGGCCACGCCAGGCTGCAGGCGGGCGGTGGCGACGTCGTCCTTCTCGATGGCGTCCGGGTGCAGGCTGGCCAACGCGTTGAGCACGCTCAGCATGTCGTCGTCGGCCCGCACCTGGGCAGTGGTCTTGGCGACCGCGTTTGCCAGCGGCGAGGGCTTGTCCGAGTCCGACGCACACGCACTCAACATCAACGACGCGCTGGTGGCAAGAATGACGGCACTGCTCACCAGCCGCAGCCGGAAAGCGCCGTTGGAACGATTATCGAGGTCTGAAGGCAGACGCATGGTTTTTTCTCTTTGTAAATAAAAGGCAGTGAACGATCAGGGTCGATCCTTGCCTAGCATTTTCCGTTCCCGAGCGAATCCACTCTTGTTTGCATGGGCTTTTCCGTCGCCGGTATCCGGACGGTCACGCCCGGTCGGCGCCTGACGGCGGACCGGAGGATGGCAAGGGCAGGGAGAAAAAGGCAGCGCCCGAGGCTTACCAGAGCACCCCGTCGATCGATTGCGCGGGCCTGGGCGCGGTCTCGCCGATCGACTCCATCAGGTCGATCTGGAGCGTGCGGCAGATGGAGTCCATCGGCACGTCATGGACGCTGTTGGTGAAAGGGTCCTGCAGATCCTTCCCCATTTCGTCGATCGTCAGCATGATGAAGCTGACCACGGTAGATGCCAACGGCGTGTAGTACAGCAGACTGTCCACCAGGCCGATCGGCAGCAGAATGCAGAAGGCAGTGACAAAGAAGCGCAGGTACTGGCCGTACTGTTTCGGCAACGGCGTGTTCTTGATCCGTTCCAGCCCGCCCTGCGCATTCGCCAGATCGACCAGCGTGCCTTCCAGGCGGATCCTGTCGTAACGGTCGAGCCAGCCTTGCGCGTGGCACTGCGCCATGTCGGCTGCATGCCGGTTCAGCAACGCGTTCGGCACGTTCGAAAACGCGCCGTATCGGGCGTCGCCGATCTCGCCCGCGGACAGGATGCGCAGGGCCGGCGTCACGTCCTGGCGCAGCAGGTGCAGACGCAACGCCTGCGCGTAGGCGACCTGACGGCGCACCATGCGCCGCTGTACGGTCTGTGCGGGCGTCGTGGCGCCGTTTACCAGGTGCAGCGTCTCGCGCCCGAAGCTGCGCGAGGCGTTGACCACCGCGCCCCATAATGTGCGTGCTTCCCACCAGCGCGCGTACGCGGCATTGGTGCGCACGCCAAGAAACAGCACCAATACCGAGCCGAACAGCGAGACCGGCAGCGAGGGCAGTTCCAGGCTGCCTTCCCGGTGCACCATGACATAGATCGCGGTGACCGCCATGTCCCAGACGAGCAGCGTCAGAAGGGGCCAGCCGATGTAGCGGATCAATGAATTGAACCGGGAATCCTGTTGAACCATCATCGCCCGACGCTCAGCGCACGGGCGGTTCTTGACGCAGGTTGCTGACCCAGGCGCCGCTTGGATCGAGAACGGACACCCGGACTTCGGCGATGTCGAAAACCCAGCCGTAGACGCCGAGCGTGCCGTTCGCCAGACCGGCGGCGACCGAAGGATGGGTGCGCAGATGCATCAACTGCGTGATGACGTTCTGGTAGGCCAGCGCATGCGTCAGGTCCCCGGCGGGCAGGTCTTCCGAGCGGGTCGCCATCACCACCGAGCGGGCGGATTCGGCGTTGCGCAGCCACGCGCGCACCGTCGGCATCGTTTCGTCGAGAAGTTGCGGGCCGGCGTTCAGCGCTTTCATCGCACCGCAGTCGGTATGGCCGCAGATGACGATGTTCTTGACCTTCAACGCGCAGACCGCGTATTCGATGACCGCCGACACGCCGCCGAGCATTTCGCCGTAGGCGGGAACGATGTTGCCGATGTTGCGGCAGACGAAGATCTCGCCCGGGTCGGCCTGCGTGATCAGTTCCGGCGCGACACGGCTGTCCGCGCAGGTGATGAACAGCGTATGCGGTGCCTGCCCGGCGGACAGGGATTCGAACTGCTCGCGCAACTCGGCATAGGCCTCCTGCTGGAACAGTTCGATGCCCTGCAATAGCCGCGTCATCGACTCGGCACCGCTTTCGGGCCCGGGGGACACGACGGCGGCAGCCAGGGGAGGGCGGGATGTGGCGTCGCTCATAGGCGCTCCTGTGTGTCTGAACGTGCGGTCGGAACGCGGGTGCGAACCGCACGGATGCATGGATGGACCGACGTTTCGCATGGCGGGTCGCAAGCAGACCTGGTCTGAAAACTGTCAGCTATTTGTAATAAATGATAGCCAGATTTCGGCGGCATGCGTGGAAATCGGCTAAACGCTTTGTAAGCAAGTGTTGCATCAAGCATTATGCGGCGTGCGGCCGGCGCGCCTTGCCGGATGTCGTTTTTCGGCACAGCCGCATGCGCGTGTGCGGCGTCCGGTCGGAGGGTCAACGCGCTGCCGCAACGCCAAGCATCTGCTGCACGCGGTGCACGATTTTCTCGACGCCGAAGGGCTTGGTGATCATTTCCATGCCCGGCGCCAGAAAACTGTCGCTGACCGCCGCCACTTCGGCATAGCCGGTCATGAGCAGGATGCGCAGACCGGGCCTTTTCAGACGCGCCGCGTCGGCCATTTGCCGGCCGTTCAGCCCGGGCAGGCCGACGTCGCTCACGAGCAGGTCGATGCGGGCGTCCGATTCGACGACGGCGAGTCCCGACGGACCGTCGATGGCATGCAGGACGGTGTAACCGCACTCGGTGAACAGATCGATCAGCAACTGCCGCACGTTCTCGTCGTCTTCGACCACGAGGATCGTTTCGCCCGCGCCGGCCTGAATGGCGGCGTGATCGTCCTCCACGTCGGCCTCCGGCGCGTCGTCGTCGGTTTCGGGCAGGAAGATGCGGATCGTCGTGCCCAGCCCCACGTGGCTGTAGAGCGTCGCGAAACCGCCGGACTGGCCGGCGAAACCGTAGACCATCGACAGTCCCAGGCCGGTACCCTGGCCCAGCGGCTTGGTCGTGAAAAACGGCTCGAACGCCTGCCGGGCGACATCGGGCGGCATGCCTTCGCCGCTGTCGGTCACCGCGATGCTGATATAGCGGCCCGGATTCACGCCGCGCTGGGTCGCCGCATACTTGCGGTCGATTTCCTTGTGCGCGGTCTGGATCGTGAGGATGCCGCCCCCGGGCATCGCGTCGCGGGCATTGATCGACAGATTGAGGAGGGCGTTTTCGAGCTGGTTTGCGTCGCAGCGCGTGCGGCACGGCGTGGCGTCGAGCGCGAGCACGACCTCCACCTGCTCGCCGGTGGTGCGGCGCAGCAGGTCGCCCAGCGACGCGACCAGTTCGTTGGCGTCGACACGTTTCGGGTCGAGCGGCTGCCGGCGCGAGAACGCCAGCAGCCGGTGCGTCAGCGCGGCGGCCTTCTGCGCCGACGACATCGCCATGTCGATGTAGCGCTCGAGACCCTGCGCGCGGTCCATCGCGATCAGGCGGCGAATCAGTTCGAGCGGCCCCATCACGCCCTGCAGCAGATTGTTGAAGTCGTGCGCGAGGCCGCCGGTGAGCTGTCCCACCGCTTCCATTTTCTGGCTCTGGCGCAACTGCTGCTCGAGCAGACGCTGCGTGGTCATGTCGATGCCCACGCCCGTGCGTCGCACCGGCTGGCCCTCGGCATCGAAATAGGTGTGGCCGCGCGACAGCACCCAGCGGGTCGAACCGTCGGGATGACAGATCCGGTATTCCAGTTCCAGGTCGCCGCTGCGCACCAGACCGCCGGCCATCGTCGCGCGCAGCGCCACCAGATCCTCGGGATGCACATTGGCGAGAAAGCGCGCGCGCTTGATTCCCGCCTGCGCCTCCGCGACGTCGATGCCATACACCTCGGCGATGGCGGCGTCACAGAAAAAGCAGTCGCTCGCGACCTCGTAGGTCCAGACGCCGATGCCGCTTACCGCCGACAGCGCCAGCCGCGCGAAATCCAGCGAATCGCGCAGGGCGGTCTCGCGTGCGCGTTCCTCGGTGATATCCCGCGCGACGCAGAAAAGCCGGCCATCCAGCGGCACCACCGTCCAGCTGAGCAGACGAAAGACGCCACTGCGCGTGCGCATCCGGTTCTCGAACGCCAGCATGCGCTGCTCCGGGTCGAGCGTGCTCAGGCGCCGGGTCATCGGCTCGACGGTCCCGGGATGTTCGAGCCATGCGGCCGTGCGGCCGAGAACGTGCTCGGGCGTCCAGCCGAGAATGCGTTCCCATGCGGGATTGATGCTGATCCAGACGCCGTGCCTGTCGCTCACCCCGAGCATGTCGCGGCCCACCTGCCAGATGCCGTCGCGTTCGTACGTGCGCGCGTGTACCTGCCGCTCCAGTTCATCGGCCGACAGCGCGCGGGCGTCATGACGCCCGCGCGGGGATTCGGGAGCGGACAGCGGGCATGCGGCAGGAGGCGGAGTCTCGGGCATCGATGTTTTTTAGAAAAAGCACTGGGAGCAAGGCTTCGCGAGCCCGGACGAGGATCAGGCTGCCACGGCGCGGTTGCCGTCATCCCGTGTCAGCGGCGGGTCGCCACGCCGGAAAGCTCGAGTATTCCGGATTTTCCCACAAGTTGGGAAGATTCCGCCGTACGCCAGTATGCATGGCGAACGGGCGGAAGACAGGCGGAAAGCGGGTTGCCGCGATGACGCCGGAACCGACGGGGCAGGGTGACACGCATTCGAACCGGAGACGCGAGCAGGCGGAGTGACCCCTGCGCGTACTTGCTGGCGGAAAAAGAAAAAGGCCTCCGGCTTGCGCCTGAAGGCCTTTCACTGCGGTGCTGCATGACGCATTCCGCGAATCTGGTGGGTAGTACTGGTTTCGAACCAGTGACCCCTGCCGTGTGAAGGCAGTGCTCTACCACTGAGCTAACCACCCGAAGAGGGGCAAATTATGGCAGACGTTTCTTGTCTCGTAAAGCTTTTTTTACGCCTGACCGACGGCGGCACCGCCCTCGATATCGTCGGGCGCCGGCGGCACGCGCCAGACGCAGGTGCCCTTGCGTGCCTTGTCGAGCGCGTCGAGCACGCCTTCATGTTCGTTCGATTCCGCGTCGGTGGCCCGCAGCACCGGTAATGCGAGGGTGGCGAACGAGGCCGCGCCGCCACCGGACCCGGCGCCCGGCGCATCATGGGCGCTGTCGTGGTCGATCACCAGGCTTTCCTGGCCGCGCGTGAGCGACAGGTAGACTTCGGCGAGCAATTCCGAGTCGAGCAGCGCGCCGTGCAGCGTGCGGTGCGCGTTGCTGATGCCGAAACGGTCGCATAGCGCGTCGAGCGAGTTGCGCTTGCCGGGAAACATCGCCTTCGCCTGCGCCAGCGTGTCGATCACGCCGCCGCAATGCTGGACGAAGGGGGGGAGCCGCAGCAGCTTGAACTCGGCTTCAAGGAAGCCGATGTCGAACGGCGCGTTGTGGATGATCAGTTCGGCGTCCTGAACGAACGCGCGCAGTTGCTCGACGATCTCGGCGAAGCGGGGCTTGTCCGACAGGAATTCGGTGGTCAGGCCGTGCACGGCCAGCGCGCCCGGCTCGCTGTCGCGCTCCGGATTGATGTAGAAATGCAGGTTGTTGCCGGTCAGTCGCCGGTCGACCAGCTCGACCGCACCGATTTCGATGATGCGGTCGCCGGTGCGGGGATTCAGGCCGGTGGTTTCAGTGTCGAGGACGAGTTGGCGCATGAGATATCGATGACGAACGGAAAATAAGGAAAGGCACGGCGCAGGCAGCGGCGTGGCGCGCGCGGCCGTCTGCCCGGGACGCCTGCCCGAGGCCGCCCGGCCGAGCGCCTAGCCGGGCGCCTTCAGGGTCTCGACGCCGCGGTTCGCGAGCATGTCCGCGCGCTCGTTGCCCGGGTGCCCGGCGTGGCCCTTGACCCAGCGCCATTGCACCTCGTGCCGGGCCGCGACGATGTCGAGCTGCCGCCACAGGTCCGCGTTCTTGACCGGGGCCTTCGCCGCGGTGACCCAGTTGCGCGCCTTCCAGCCGTGGATCCACTCGCTGATGCCTTTCTGCACGTATTGGGAGTCGGTCCAGATGATGACCTTGCATGGCCGTTTCAGCAGACCCAGCGCGGAGATCACCGCCATCAACTCCATGCGGTTGTTCGTCGTCACCGCCTCGCCGCCGCAAATCTCCTTTTCCTGTTCGCCGAAGCGCAGGAACGCCCCCCAGCCTCCGGGGCCGGGGTTGCCCTTGCAGGCGCCGTCTGCATAGATCTCGACGCAA